>NZ_CP053939.1:635644-953467 GCF_013267835.1 Neisseria mucosa | reverse complement strand
CAGCATTAAACTTTAAACCAGCTGTTGGGGTGATTTTCCCTTGTGGGTCATTATTTAAATAGAGGTAATATTGTTTCTCATCTAAGAAAAAATGCTCATAGCCGAAACCCTCTTTTATAATTTCTTGTAGGCTGAGATTGGTTTTGCCTTGCTGTTTTTGCTCATAGCTGGTGACTGCGTTCCAGCCTGCAATCATTGCTAATGCTTCATTTTTGCGTTCAGTATCTAGCCATAATTTCAAAGGGTGAGTATAGTCTTTCTGTTTGACATCACTTGCTGCTATCTGTCGAACTTCATCAATTACGTGTTTTTCTGTTTCCTTACGACCTTGTTCGTAGTGGTAAAAGCCGTGTTGAATCTCATGACCGAGTACAAAAATAAAAGATTTTTGTTCTTCTGGGGTTTTCAGTTGTTGCAAGTTGATCGAAATTTCTTTTGTTGTTGAGGTATAGCTGGCTCTGGAATTAGGATCTTGGTTAACTGACAGTTTCTCTAAGTAACCTTTTTCTACTGCCGTATTAAGTCTTTCGTTTAATACGGGTGAAGCTGTTACTGCTTCCAGCAGATTGTGGTATTCAATCGAATTTTTGCCGTTTGGTAGAGAGTCTTGGGTAAAGTTGTCTAAAATAGTTTGTAGCTTAGGATTGATTTGGTTCATTTTTTATATGCCAGGTTTAAAAATAAGGAAAGAAATTTCTTTAATACAGTCATGTAGTACTTTTTCTTTACTTTCTCCTTGATAAAACACCTGAAGATGTGATTCATAGCCGTTTGGATAGGTTCTAATATATCTATTAAAAGGCCTACCTTGATGCCCTTTACCTGTATAGGTAAATCCAGCTTTCTCAATTAAAGGATGGAACTGATCTAAGTCCATCTGACAAATCGGCGTAGCAGGAAGATAGCCTCCCTCGTTTCTAAAATGTAAATCCATCCTACCGCCACCGTATCGTGTTTTCTTGAAATTGATTGACCATCCCCAATCACTATCTCTAAATTCATTACCTGTATAAAAATCGCTATATCCGTCTTTACGTTCCAACAACTTTAATTTCATCACTTTCTCTGCCGTTTCAATCTTAAAGTCCTCAGGCGATTTGGCATAGCGCAGGAAATCCAATACTTTGGTCAGCACTTCGGGTGCGGTCAGATCTGGTCTTCCGGCAATCTGTTGTGTATCTTGATTCATAATGTTTTCCTCCTTTGCGGGCATGTGTTTTACGGTGGAACAGGCTGAAAGCAGCAGCCCGACGGTCAATGCGGTTGCGGTTGTGTATTTCATGGGGTTCTTTCAAAACTGGGAAGCTGATCTTTCAGACGGCCTTTTGTCAGGAAATGTCGTCTGAAACAGCAGCCTCGTTTCCAGCTGAGACAGATTAATGGAAATCCGAGTTTTCCTCGCATTGTAGCTGGCGCCGGCATTCGGATTTTTATTGACCGCCAGTTTTTCCAAATAGCCCTTTTCCGCTGCCGTATTCAATCTTTTATTCAGTACGGGTGATGCCGTTATGGGGGCAATCAGGTTGCGGTATTCGTTCGAGTTTTTGCCGTTGGGGAGCGAGCTTTGGGCAAAGTCGTCCAAAATTTTTTGCAGATTGGGATTGATATGGTGCATTTCTTACCACCTTGGTTTAAAAACTTCAAAAACGATTTCATTGATGCAGTCGTGCAGTACCTTTTCTGCACTTTCTCCCCGATAAAAGACTTGGAGATCTGCTTCGTAGCCGTTAGGATATTTTTTTTCATAGCCGTTGAAGGGTCTGCCCCAATGCCCTTTGCCTGTATAGATAAACCCTGCCTTCACCAGTAGTGGATGGAACCGGTCCAAATCCATTTGGCAAATCGGTGTGGCAGGGGAATACCCTCCTACATCACCGAAATTTAAGCGCATCTTTCCGGATTGATCTTTTGTAAAATTAATTGACCAGATCCAATCGCTGTCGCCAAACTTATTACCGATATAAAAATCGCTATAACCGTCTGTGCGTTCCAGCAACCTTAAATTCATCACTTTTCCTGCCGTTTCAATCCGGAAGTCCTCGGGCGATTGGGCATGGCGCAGGAAATCCAATACTTTGGTTAGCACTTCGGGGGCGGTCAGGTTTGGTCTTCCAGGCGTGGGTTGTATATTTTGATTTATGGTTTTACTTTCTTTTTCGGGCGTTGTTTTGACGGAAGAACAGGCTGAAAGCAGTCCGACAGTTAATATAATTGCGATTCCGTATTTCATGGTTTCTTTCTTTAGAAATAAGCTTTTCTTTTAGATGAGCTTAAGTCAAAAAGGCCGTCTGAAAATTATTTATCCAACCCTTCTTGAACCATCTGTGCTGCGCGTATCACGGCGCGGGCTTTGTTTTGGGTTTCCTGCCATTCGGATGTCGGGTCGGAGTCGGCAACTACGCCTGCGCCGCTTTGGACGAAGAGGGTATTGTTTTTAATCACGGCAGTGCGGATGGCAATGGCTAAGTCCATGTCGTTGTTGAAACTCCATACGCCGACTGCGCCACCGTAGATGCCGCGTTTGCTCGGCTCGACTTCTTCGATGATTTCCATGGCGCGGACTTTGGGGGCGCCGGAGAGTGTGCCTGCGGGGAAGGTGGCGGCGAGGATGTCCATGTTGGTCATGCCGTCTTTCAGACGGCCTTCGACGTTGGAGACGATGTGCATCACATGGGAGTATTTTTCAATCACCATTTTGTCGGTGACTTTGACTTCGCCGGTTTTGCTGATGCGGCCGACGTCGTTGCGTCCTAAGTCAATCAACATGACGTGTTCGGCAATTTCTTTGGCATCGCTCAGCAGGTCTTGCTCATTGGCGAGGTCTTCGGCTGGTGTCTTGCCGCGCAGGCGTGTGCCGGCGATAGGGCGGACGATGACATCGTCGCGTTCGCGGCGGACGAGGATTTCGGGCGAAGAGCCGACAATATGGAAATCGCCGAAATCGTAGTAGAACATATACGGCGATGGATTTAGCGTACGCAGGGCGCGGTAGAGGGCAAGCGGATTGTCGGTAAATTCCATGCTCATGCGTTGGCTCGGGACAACCTGCATGCAGTCGCCTGCAAAGATGTAGTCTTTGATTTTGTTGACACAGGCTTTGAAAGGTTCTTCGCCAAATTCACTGACTGCTTGAGTTTGTTTGCTGCCGAGCGAGAGCGGGATGGCGCAACTTTGGCGCAACTGGGTACGGATGTCTTCAAGACGTTCGCGCGCGTGTTCGTAGCCGTTGGGCTGCGAGGGATCGGCGTAAACGATGAGGTAGATTTTGCCGCTTAGGTTATCCACTACGGCAAGCTCTTGCGAGAGCATCAGGAGGATGTCGGGCGTACCGAGCGGATCGGCTTTGGCCGTATGTTTCAGGCGGTGGGCAAAATGTTCGAAATTGTAGATGGTTTCATAACCGAAGTAGCCGACCAAGCCGCCGGTAAAGCGTGGCAGGCTTGGGATTTCGGGCGTTTTGAAGCGGTTGTGGAAGGCTTCGATAAAGGGCAGGGGATTGCCGTCGTGTTGTTCGACGATTTCGCCGTTTTGATACACATCGACATGTTTGCCGCTGGTTTTGAGATAGTGGCTGCAAGGCAGGCCAATGAAGGAATAGCGGCCGAAGCGTTCGCCACCGACAACGGATTCGAGCAGGTAGGTGAAAGGCTTGTTGGCAAGTTTGAGGTAGATTGAGAGCGGTGTATCCAAATCGGCAAGCAGCTCTTGAACGAGTGGAATGCGGTTGTAACCTTGTGTGGCTTGGGCTTGGTATTCTTGTTTGCTGATCATCTTGATAAGTCTTTCAGACGGCCTGTTTCAGGGTGTTAAATCGTGTGAAGAGTATAGCATTTTATTGGAATTGTTGACAGTCTGAGCGCCATGTCAGATATGGAAAACGCCGTCTGAAAAAGACGGCGTAAGGTATCAGGCAAGGGGATCGGAAATTTTGTTTTTCCGGCTTCGTTTCCACTTGAAGATATAAGCGGCAATAACGGGAATCAGGGCGATAATGGATTTGAATGTCCAGCCCGAATACCATGTGCCTTCGGGAACGTCGCTTGCAAGCCAAGTGAAGTAGGGCCACCAGCAGGCAACCAGGCTGCCGAGAAACAGCGGCCAAATATGACGGCTTAAGTTGCGTTGCCACAAGAAGAAGCATGCAATCGCCCAGATAAAGGTCAATACGGTAATCAGGAGGATGGTGTAGGCATCTGAAATCAGGATGGCGGCGAAGTAGTAGCTGAGTGCGACCCATAATAGGGCAAGTACCAAAACAATAATTTCTTCCGGGCGTTTAAACATGATTTTTCTCTTTGTAAGACTGACAAGGCGACAATACTATACCCTAAACAAGGTGCGATGATAAGAGTCTTTCAGACGGCTTTGTAATCGGGTTTGCTATAATGTATGCAATCAATTTTTTGGAAAGGACAAACCATGACGGCAAACTTTCAAGAAACGCTGAAGGCTTTGGGCAAACAGGCGAAAAAGGAAGCTGTGGAACGGGAAGCGGAAGCGAAGGCTAAAAAGCAGGTAGAGGATGTAGATTTCAGCAAGGCGGTTGGTAAGGTTACACCGTTGAAAAATGCCGGCAACTATTATGAACAGCCCCGCGATAAATCGCCTATCAAGCCGCGACCTAAAGAAATGGCGACTTTGGAGCAGGAAGATTATTTTTATGTGGGCAGCGGCGGCTGGGAAGAACCGCCGGCTTCGTTCAGTAAAAACGGACAGGGTAAAAATGATTTGATGCGTTTGCGAAACGGCCATTATCCTGTGGTGGCGGATGTGGATTTGCACGGCTATACGCAGGAAGAAGCGCAGCAGGTATTGAATGAATTTATTGAGTTTACGAAAAAACGCGGCGTTTGCGGCGAGATTGTCCATGGCAGCGGCTTGGGTTCTTCAGGCTATAAACCGGTTTTGAAAAATATGACGCGCCGCTGGTTGATGCAGCATCCTGATGTGTTGGCTTATGTTGAACCCCGACAAGGCAATGATGGTGCAGTCAGGATATTGTTGAAGCGTCAACGCCGAGACGATGATTGGAAGCAGTAAAATAAAAAAGCAGTGTCGATAAATGACACTGCTTTTTTTATGGTTGTCAGTTTAAGAAGATTTCTTTTTGGAAACCGATTCGCAACCTTTGCCATTGGTCATTGTGGTTTTGGAATTATTGGCGGAATCCATATCAGTGCATTTGTAAGCATTGCCCAAACTATCCATCCAAACGGAAAGGGTGTAGCCAGTTTTTGTGGGAATAGCTTTCAAACGATAGGCACGGCTTGTACTGGCATCAATCATTTCGGCAGAGTATTTGTATTTATCTGCCAAATCTTTATGGCCTTTATATGAGGAAATAAAGTCATCCAACTTGGTTTTAATCTCATCAGTTTTCCACTTTGGATTTTTAACCATCTGGTTTTTAAAAGCGGAATTGATGGCGACTAACTCGGCATGCGCTTGTGATTGGTAGCCGCGTTCAATGTAGCGGTTGTAAGACGGAATGGCAATGACGCTCAGGATGGCTAAGATGGCGACGGCAATCATCATCTCAACCAGCGTAAAGCCTAGTTGTTGGGTAGAGGTGGTATTCATTATATTATTCGCTGGCGACGTAAGACTGAAGGACGACTTGGGTATTGGCATTCTTACCCCATGCTTTGGCAGTAACGCGGTAGGTAATTCGACCCTCAGTAGTTTTACCTAAATATTCGATAATGTAGCGTGGATTTTTTGCAATGCCGCTATTTTTACCTAGAGAGTATTCTTTACCGTTGGCATCGATGCAAAGATTTTGATTTTTATCACATTTTCTTTTCCAGGCATCTTCAGTAGCGGTTTCTTCGATGGCTTCGCTGTCAGATTTCACGTTAGGTGTGGCGCAAAAACCATCTTTACACTCTTTGGTAAAATTAGTCTTTTTCCCTTCAATATCAAAAATTTGATTTTCACCTTCACGCAATGCGGCTTCGGCTAGGGTGGTTGCCAGTTTGCGGTCGGCATCGTTGGTGCTGATACGCTGCTCGGTATTGTAGGACTGGGTGGCTGTAACCACGAGCAGGGCGATGACGATCATCATCATTAAGACGATAAACAAAGCATAGCCCTGCTGCCGTTCGGGTTTAATTAGAGTGATCGGTCGGCGCATACGTTTCCTCCGCGGATGGTGGCATTAATATTGTAGATATCGACTTTATTGTCTTGTTCTTTCGATGGGTCGATACTGCCGTTATTCAGTACGATTTGGATTGAGGCGGGAGACTTGGCTTCAGCTGAGCTATCCAATGCGGTTTTGTAATCAAAGGATTCTGTATTTACGCCGCTGGCAGAGGTATTTTCAGAATGAGGGCATTCTTCATAGATATAGTGAATATCCATAGCAGTGATGCCTTTAATCAGGAGCTGCGGATTACTCCATGAGCCATCATTTGATAATTGGAAACGGAACAAACCGCTCTCTTCGCCAAGTTTACCGACAGCGTAGGCAATCATTTCATGCTTCATAATGGCGATACTGCCGTTTTGATCAGAGTCGGTCATTTTCAAAGCCGTTTTTGCCGCATCCAAATCTTTAATTTCTGTTTGAGGCTTTGCAATGCCTGAGCAGCTGCTGACAATGGCTGTTTTTACAACAGGGTTTGCTTTGTCGATTCCATATTGAAACAGCAGGGCTTTGCCGGTTTGAGCAAAGCCTGCATAGCCTAATTTATTGATTTCTTTAATCGGTAATAGATTATTCACACCAGCCGTTTTCAATGTGTATTCATCTGAGCTTTTGTCTTCTGTTACTGCAGAGGCAGGAAAATTAGACATATTGAAGCAGCCGAAATTGCCTGCCATACGCGCATCGCGGACGATCATATTGGCGGCGTTGCGCAAATCTTGTTGGATACCGATACGGGTGTTGGCAGACTTGTTTAATCCGCGTGCAGTAAAGTAGGTGGAGCTGACCGCCATTAAGACGATCATGCTGAGCAGGCTGGCAACCAGAAATTCAAGGATGCTGAAACCGCGCATCGCGGTTTTATTGGGAATATGGTTGAGTAAGCGTTTATTGTTCATTGTTAGTCTCTTACGCGTGATTGGTAGGTATAGACAACGTGATGCCCCGATGTATTGAGATTTTTTGCGCTATTTTCTTCTTCAACATCTTGCAACCATAAAACTTTCACGATGGTTGTGTCGCCTTTGCCATCGCATTTTGCGTTAAACCCCTTTTCGTAAGTCGGCTCTGCACCGGAAGAATCTTTGCAGATGGTCGAGAAGACTTGGGCTTCGGGAAGGGCTTTGGCTAAATCGGCTTTAAACTGGGCAATTTGAGCTTGTGCAAGTTGCGCTTTTGTCATTTTTTCTTTAAATTCATTGGTTTGCTTTGAGTCTTTCAGCTGTTCAGAGCTTGATGTGATGTAAGCATCGTAGGATTTTTTATAACGGGAGGTTTTGTCGCCTGCAGTATCGGTTTCTTCAGAGAGCGTCGGGTTAATGAGCATGCCTTCGATTAGATTTTGTGTAATTTGGGCGACAGTGGTTTGATTTTCAGACTCACGCACGTTGGATACTGTACGCAGTTGGACAGCTAGAAGGGCGAGCACACCGATGGCAAGGACAAACATGGCAATCAAAACTTCAATCAGGGTCATGCCTGATTGAAGTTTTGGAGTAAAGCTTGTTGGGCCCGTTTTCAGACGGCCTTTAAATGATCTGAGATGAGTAGGATTAGTAATGTTCATAAGATACCGTTGTTATTATTTGGAAGTGTATTCGCATATTTTGCGCTCATCGTTTTTAGCACAGATTTCGACATGCCCATTGCCATTGACTAAAAGTACGGTAGCACGGGCTTTCTTGGTTTCAGCATCGGCGGCGGATTTATCCGTCAGGCTGATTTTGATGTGGCCGTCTGAAAATTGATAATTCTTGCCATCGGTTGAATGGCCAAATGTACCATTGGGCAGGAATCTCCACCAGACTTCTTTTGAAGCTGAGGTCGAGAGGGTGGAACGGTCATTGCCGATAGGGATATAGTTGAAGCTGTATTCCACTTTGTCGGTATCCCCATTAAGGATAATGGAGCGGACGGATAAATCGACTGTATCGTTTTTATAGCTGGAATCTCCGTTTTTATCGGCGTAGGCCAACATACCATTACCGGCATATTTAGAATCGCAACCATTATTGGGCGAGCCATCGGATTTGATTTTGACCGGGCAGATGTAAACGGGAAGATTGAGACGGACGGCCTCATTTCGCGCGAAACGCAGCAGATTGGCAATTTGCTCTGCTTGCGATGCCGCACGTCTGGAGGCAATCCATTGATTCATATTTGGAAATGCGATGACGGCCATTACTGCTGCAATAGTAATGACTATCAGCAACTCAATTAGGGTGAAGCCTTTTTGTGTCTGATACATGAGTGATTTTTTGGGTAGTAATGTGTTGGGGTAACCGACGTTTTCTCTTTTTGCATTTGCTTGTGGCAATGCTTTTGCTTTTATTGGATTTATTCTAAACGATTTTGTAATGCGTGACTAATAAAATATGAAATTCGGTTAGTTTTTCAGATAACCTGTCTCAATCTTCCATCAACATGGATTCTGGAACATAGGCAGCATTATCAAATTTGGTAAATTGGCCCATCCAAGTGAGGAACACTTTCCCGACAGGACCGTTACGGTGTTTGCCGATAATACATTCCGCCAAGCCTTTTGCGGGTGATTCTGAGTTGTAGTATTCATCACGATACATGAACATAATCAAATCGGCATCTTGTTCGATGGCGCCGGATTCACGCAAATCGGACATCATCGGGCGTTTGTCAGTACGCTGTTCAACGGTACGGCTCAACTGCGACAGGGCAATGACGGGAACTTGCAATTCTTTGGCCAATGCTTTGAGGGAGCGGGAAATTTCGCCAAGCTCGGAAGCGCGGTTGTCAGAACGGCCGGAGCCTGACATCAATTGCAGGTAGTCGATGACGATCAAGCCCAATTTGCCGTTGAACTGGCGTGCAAGGCGACGGGCGCGGGCGCGCAGTTCGAGCGCGGTCAAGCCCGGAGTTTCATCGATATACATGGGCGCATCGGAAAGTTTAACGACCGCTTCGTTCAGACGGCCCCAGTGTTCGTCTTGCAATCTGCCGGTTTTTAAAACGCTTTGATCCAAACGTCCGACTGAACCCAGCATACGCATAACCAGTTGCGCACCGCCCATCTCCATCGAGAATACGGCGACAGGTAATTTGTTTTCTACGGCAACGTGTTCGGCAATATTGATCGAAAAGGCGGTTTTACCCATAGACGGACGGCCTGCAACGATGATCAAATCGCCCGGTTGGAGGCCTGATGTTTTTTTGTCGAGGTCGATAAAACCTGTCGATATGCCGGTTACTTCGTCAGGATTGTCGCGCGAATAAAGCATATCGATGCGCTCGACCACTTCTTTCAAAAGATCGGGCATCTCAAGGAAGCCTTGTTTGGATTTGGCGGTACTTTCGGCAATTTGGAATACTTTGTTTTCCGCCTCGTCCAAAAGCTGGCCTGCATCGCGCCCTTGCGGATTGTAGGCGCTGCGTGCAATTTCCGTGCCGACTTCGGCAAGCTGGCGCATGATGGAACGTTCGCGCACGATTTCGGCGTAGCGGCGGATATTGGCAGCGGATGGCGTGTTTTGCGCCAGCGTAATCAGATAGTTGAATCCGCCTGCCGCTTCCAATTCTTCATTGCGTTCCAAACTTTCTTGAACGGTAATGACGTCGGCAGGGCGGCTTTCGTTAATCAGGTTGGCAATGGCACGAAAAATCAGGCGGTGTTCGTGGCGGTAGAAATCTTCGCCGGAAACGACATCGGCAATACGGTCCCAAGCAGAATTTTCCAGCATCAGGCCGCCCAAAACGGATTGCTCTGCTTCTGTGGAATGCGGCGGCAAGGATAATGCACTGATTTCACGGTCTTCAGACGGCATGTCGGAATAATTGCTCATGACGGGCATCTCTGGCTGGAAAATTGTAATCCGCTATTATAACGCAGTGTAAGTTCAATTGGTTTGTTTAGGCTAAAGCAGGTAAAATAGCTATGTTGTCAATATGACGACGCACACTACCAAAATATAAATATCAACAATCAGGAGCACAAAAATGGAACATAAGCTGCCACAACTGCCTTATGAACTGGACGCATTGTCCCCACATCTGACCAAAGAAACTTTGGAGTTCCACTACGGCAAACACCATCAAACCTACATCACCAACTTGAACAATCAAATCAAAGGCACTGAGTTTGAAGAAATGCCTTTGGAAGAAATCGTGAAAAAATCTTCCGGCGGTATGTTCAACAACGCTGCCCAAACTTGGAACCACACTTTCTACTGGCTGGGATTTACCCCTAAAGGCCAAGGCAAACCTGCCGGTGAATTGGCTGCGGCCATCGACGCCAAATGGGGCAGCTTCGAGAAATTCCAAGAAGCGTTCAATGCCTGCGCGGCCGGTACTTTCGGTTCTGGTTGGGCATGGTTGGTGAAAACGCCTGCCGGCGAATTGGATCTGGTTTCTACTTCCAATGCAGGTACTCCGCTGACTACTGAAAATACTCCGCTGTTGACTTGCGACGTATGGGAACACGCCTACTACATCGACTACCGCAACAGCCGTCCTAACTACCTGAAAGGTTTTTGGGAAATCGTTAACTGGGATGAAGTTGCCAAACGCTTCGCCGCATAAAACGATATGAATGAAAAGGCCGTCTGAAAGATTTTCAGACGGCCTTTTTGTTGATATTGGATGAGGAAAATGGTTTAGATGAATGTTTTTTCTGTCTGATGCGCAAAATTATCATGGAGAGGACAAAAAGGAAAATGGGAGATTAATGTTACAATATTGTTAACAATTTTTCGATTTCATATGATATGGAATCAGCGTTTGACATACATAAGATAAGAGGATTTTATGAAGTTTTTAGACCGTGAGGCGACCATTGCCAAACCCGGCTTTAATCGTTGGCTGGTACCGCCTGCCGCTTTGGCTGTGCATCTTGCCATCGGGCAGATATACGCTTATTCCGTGTTTAATGCGCCGCTGACCAAGCTTATCGGTATTACTGAATCGGCTGCCGGAGATTGGAAGCTGACCACGGTGGGTTGGATTTTCAGTATCGCCTTGGCAATGTTGGGCGCGTCTGCGGCCATGTTCGGTACATGGATGGAACGCGTTGGGCCGCGTAAGGCGATGTTTGTTGCCGCCTGCTGTTTTAGTTTGGGCTTTTTTGTGTCGGCAATTGGCGTCCATACGCACAATCTGTTTTTGCTTTATTTGGGCAATGGCGTGATTGGCGGGATTGGTTTGGGCTTGGGCTATATCGGGCCTGTATCGACTTTGATGAAATGGTTTCCCGATAAACCGGGCATGGCGACAGGCTTGGCGATTATGGGTTTTGGCGGCGGCGCGATGTTGGCCTCGCCTTTGTCGGTATCGCTGATGAGTTTTTTCTCCAGTGAAACTTCGGTTGGCGTCGCGCAGACTTTTGTGGTTTTAGGATTGTTTTATTTGGTGTTGATGATGTTCGGCGCGTTTACGATCCGTGTACCTGCCGATGGCTGGAAACCTAAAGGTTATGTTGCGCCGAAAAACAAAAGCAAATTGGTCAGCAGCAATCATGTCAATGTCTCACAAGCCATGAAAACGCCGCAATTTTGGCTCTTGTTTTGGGTGTTGTGTTTGAATGTAACGGCCGGTATTGGTGTGTTGGGACAGGCTTCCGTCATGATTCAGGAGCTGTTTTCCGAGGCGTCTGTGGGAAAACAAGCGGCCATTGGTGCGGGTGCGGCGGCAGGTTTTGTGAGCCTGTTGAGCCTGTTTAATATGGGCGGCCGCTTTTTGTGGTCCAGCGTGTCCGATAAAATCGGCCGTAAAAACACTTATACTATTTTCTTTGTTCTTGGCTCGCTGTTGTATTTTGCCATTCCGTCTATTGGCGGGAGCGGTAACAAGGCTTTGTTTGTCATTGGTTTCTGCGTCATTATTTCCATGTATGGCGGTGGTTTTGCAGCGATTCCGGCGTATTTGAAGGATTTGTTCGGCACTTATCAAGTCGGTGCAATACACGGCAGGATTTTGCTGGCATGGTCAACTGCGGCCGTTATTGGCCCGGTATTGGTTAACTATATCCGCCAAAGTCAAATTGAAAGCGGCGTTCCGGCTGCCGAGGCTTATAGCATTACCATGTACATCATGGCGGGTTTGTTGATTGTCGGTTTGCTGTGTAACTTGAGTGTCCGTTCGGTTCATGAAAAGCACCACGAGAAAGACATTAAAGTAGCGGCACATAGCCGTAATCCCGATGATGAAACCGCTGTATCCGATGCCTATCTGATTAGTAAAAAAGTATCAGCGGGCGGTATCGGGGTGTGGTGGCGCTGGGCTTTGGTCTGCATTCCTTTGGGCTACGGTGTCATTATGGTGTTTGTGAAAGCCTTAAGTTTGTTTAATTGATTGTTGAAAATGAAAGGCCGTCTGAAAGTTTCAGACGGCCTTTTTATATATGTTGAACAATTAATCTTTCGATACGCTGATGGTATGTTTAATGTGTTTTAAATTCGCAACGATGGTAAAAGTCATCATCACCAGCAAAGCCCATGAGCTCCATTTGCTGATGTGTACCGATGCCCACGCGCCGATTTGGTTGGGATAGCGCCAAACACCGAATAAAGTTCCTAAATTTTCCGCCAGCCAAATGAAAAATCCAATCAGGACAAAAGCGAGCAGGAGCGGCATTTTGCGAGTAGTGTCATAGGGCGTGTACAAGACTGTCGTCCGGGCGTATAGGCCGAGAGCAAAGGCTGCGAGATACCAGCGATAGTCGCCGATATAGTGATGAGTGAAAAAATTGATATAAATCGCCAGTGCGCACAAAGTGCCCAACCAATATGGCGGATGGCTTTTGATTTTGAGATCAAACAGCCGCCATGCTTGGATAATATAGCTGCCGACCGCGGCATACATAAAGCCCGCAAACAGCGGTACGCCGCCGATTTTGGTATATGCTTCTTCCGGATAGCTCCAGGATTGGATACCACCCGATGTTTTGAACCACTCTAAAGCAAAGCCGACCAAGTGAAACAGCGTAATCGATTTTACTTCGTCCCAAGTTTCCAGCTTGAAATACAGCATGACTGCTTGTACGGAGACAGCAAAAATCAGCAGCAGGTCATAGCGCGAAATTCCCAGCCAACCTGTTTTCGGAATAAGAAACATGGCAATGAAAAACAAGCCTGCAAATAAGCAGGCTCGTGCTTCTTTCAAACCGAAAAACCAAAATTCAACGATAAAGCGTCGCCAACCATGCAAATCCTTGCGTTTGGGATGCTCAGTCAGCCAAGTATCCAGTTTGCCTAGCATATTTTCAGACGGCCTCTTTAGCTTGATAATGTTTTAGGCGGACTGAATCGGAATGACACGGTTTTGCTTACGTTTTGCGCCACCTTCGCAGTAGTTGGTTTTGACATAATCTTCAACGATTTGCAAAAACTCGGCAGCGATATTGTCGCCTTTGAGGGTCACTTTGCGTTCGCCGTCTACATAAACCGGCGCAACCGGAGTTTCGCCTGTACCTGGCAGGCTGATACCGATATCGGCAAGCTTGCTCTCGCCCGGGCCATTGACTACGCAACCCATTACGGCAACGTTCAATGATTCAACGCCTGGATACTCAGTGCGCCAAATAGTCATTTTTTGGCGTAAATAGTTTTGTACGTCTTGCGCCAATTCTTGGAATACGGTACTGGTGGTACGGCCGCAGCCCGGGCAGGCTGTAACCATTGGTGTGAAGGAACGCAAGCCCATGGTTTGCAGGATTTCCTGACCGACAATGACTTCCTGAGTGCGCGAACTGCCGGGTTCAGGGGTCAGGGAGATTCGAATGGTGTCGCCGATACCTTCTTGCAGCAATACAGCCAAGGCAGCGGTAGATGCCACAATACCTTTGCTGCCCATGCCAGCCTCGGTCAGACCGAGATGGAGCGGATAGCGGCAACGGCTGCCCAATTCGCGGTAAACCTGAATCAAGTCTTGTACGGCACTGACCTTGCACGACAAAATGATTTTGTCTTCGGGTAAACCCAAAGCTACGGCTTTTTCTGCCGACTCCAGCGCCGAAACAATCAAAGCTTCTTTCATGATTTCTTCAGGCGGCTTCGGTGTGGCAGAGGCCAAGTTGGCATCCATCATGCGCTTGGCAAGGCTTTGATCAAGTGAACCCCAGTTCACGCCGATGCGTACGGCTTTATTGTTTTCTGCCGCTGTACGAATCATAAAGGCAAATTTCTCATCGCCTTTTGCGCCTTTGCCGACATTGCCCGGGTTGATGCGGTATTTAGACAGGGCTTTGCCGCACTCAGGAAATTCAGCCAATAAGCGTTCGCCATTGAAATGGAAGTCGCCGATCAGGGGCGTGGTGTAACCCATATCGTCTAAGCGGCTGCGGATTTCGGCGACTTTGGAAGCCGCTTCCGGAGTATTGACCGTGATGCGTACCATTTCCGAGCCGGCATCGCTCAACTCTTTGACCTGTCGGGCGGTTGCTTCTGCATCTGCGGTGTCGGTATTGGTCATAGATTGCACAACAACGGGCGCATCCGATCCGACGATGAGATGATCAATTTGTACTTGATGTGTCAGACGGCGTTTAGGTGTGGTCATTTTAGTTTTTTCCTGCAACAAAAGAGGCGGATTTTTCACCGGCAACACGGTGTTTTAAAGGTTCGATTGGTGTGCCGCCGTAATTGGCTTCCGAACCGGCTGCAATACCGATCCAAACATTATAAGGCGCACCGCCTCTCAGACGATGTTCGCTTCCGGCCGGAACAATGCGGCTGAATACTACTTTTCCATCTTTGTCTGCAATAATCAGATTGCTTCGGTATTGGACTTTAATCCAAAGTTCGTCTTTCTCAACTTTGACGGCAGGCTTTTCTTCTACAACGGCAGAAGCTGCTGAAGCTGCTTGTTCATTGGCTGCTTCAGGCTTATTGGTAATTTCTTTTTTGCCCTCTTCGGTCATTTCGCTAACGGCAACATTATCCATTTTCAAAGCAGGCGTTTTCATCGTATCGGCAACATCTTTGCTGTTTTGAATATTTGCCTGTTCGTTTTCATAGCTGGATTTACTTTGCCAAAAGTAAACACCGCCTATTGCTAAAGCCAATGCGGCTGCACCCAATATCCATTTGGGGAAACCCTGTTTTTCAGCATCTTCATAGCTTAAGCCGCTGTTGGTGCTGCGTGTTACTGCATATACATGGTCTTCAAGTTGCGGAGTAATCGAGTGCAAATGTTTGGTGATGGTTTGTTCATCGATTTTGAGGAATCGTGCATATGAACGAAGATAGCCTGAGACGAAGACCAGGCCCGGAAAATTTGAATATTCCCCTTTTTCCAAGGCATCAATTTGTTCGGCAGACAGTTTTAAACGTGAAGCAACATCTTCAATATCGATTTTGGCATCAGTTCTGTGTTTGCGTAATTCATCCCCCAGTGTTTTGGCGGCTTGTGTGTCGTAGTTGATTTTATCGTTATTTTCCATTTAGTGGCCTGTTGTAACAGTTTGTAGTTCGTCAGAATAAGGGAAGTTTGCCCTAAGCTGGGCTTCATATTCGTATGCAGCGTGTTTATTGCCCAAGGCAGTGGCCAAGCGCCAGCCTAAAAGCAAATCGTCAGCCTGAAGGACATCGACTTTGCTTTGGTATTGGCGGAAATAATAGTCGGCATCGTTCAGATTGCCTGCCATCATTTTGGTTCGGGCAAGCTCTTTGAAAGCAGGGAAGAATTGTGGGTTGGCTGCCAAAGACCTTTCCAAATAGGCCTGAGCCAAAGAGTATTGGCCTAATCTTGCGCTGCAAATGCCTTTATTCATATTGGCAATAAAGGGGCTCGGGTAGGTCGGGTCGGCCAGTGCCTTATCAAAATAAGCCATAGATTCGGCAGGTGCATTCATTTGATTGCATAAGAACCAACCGTAATTGTTGTTAACTTCCGCACTATCCGGTTTTAAAGACAATGCTTTAAGAAAGCTTTCCTGAGCTTTATCGCGGACCTTCAGATACTGATAAATTTCAGCGCGTACCAACCAAGCAATATCGTTTTTTGAATTGAATTTAAGCGCCTCTTCGATACTTTCGGTAGCTTGGCGGTAGTTTTGGCCACGCATATATTCCACGGCAAGCTGGGTTTTGATATTGGAAACCTGAATGGCACGTTCTTTGGGGCTTGGTCCGGAAGAGGAAGCGCAGGCAGAAAGAGTCAGTGCGGTAAGTAAAGCGAATCCGAACTTGATTTTCATAATTAACCTTATTGTTCGACCAAAATTTGTTGCCATTTTTGTTGGCGGCGTGTTTTATCTTGTACTTGTCCGGCCAATTGTCCGCAAGCGGCATCAATGTCGTCGCCACGGGTTTTGCGGACAGTAACGACAAAGCCGGCTTGTTGCAGAATATCGCGGAAGATGCGGATATTCTCGTTGGTAGAACGTTCGTAGCCGGAATTTGGGAAAGGGTTGAACGGAATCAGATTGAATTTGCACGGTACGTCTTTAACCAATTCAATCAATTCGCGCGCGTGTTGGGCCTTGTCGTTGATGCCGTCGAGCATAACGTATTCAAAGGTAATAAAGTCACGGGGTGCTTTGACCAGATAGCGTTGACAGGCCGCCATTAATTCTTTCAACGGATATTTCTTATTCAGCGGAACGATTTGATCGCGCACTTCGTCGTTGGAGGCGTGTAAAGATACGGCTAAAGCAACAGGCATAGCGTCGCGCAGTCTGTCCATTTGCGGAACCATGCCCGAAGTGGAAACGGTCACGCGGCGACGGCTCAAGCCATAGCCGTGATCATCCAGCATAATGCTCAAAGCGGTAACAACATTATCAAAGTTTGCCATGGGTTCGCCCATCCCCATCATCACGACGTTGGAGATAACGCGTTCATTTTTAGGGGTAACGCCCATGGCTTTATTAGCCCACCAAAGCTGGCCGATAATTTCTGCGGCAGTCAGGTTGCGGTTGAAACCTTGTCGTCCGGTAGAGCAGAAGGTGCATTCCAATGCGCAACCTACCTGGGAAGAGATGCACAAAGTGCCGCGTTCGGCTTCGGGAATGAAGACGGTTTCTACACCATTGCCCGTGCCGACATCCAGCAACCATTTGCGTGTGCCATCAGTTGATTCTTGTGCCATCATTAATTTAGGCACTTCAATTGTGGCTTGTTCATTCAGCTTGGCGCGCAATGATTTGGCCAAATCAGTCATTTCTTCAAAGTTTTGTGCACCGGCTTGATGCATCCAACGCATGACTTGCTTGGCGCGGAAAGGTTTTTCACCCATTTCGGCAAAGTGTTGCGTCAGTCCGTTTAAATCGTAATTTAGTAGATTGGTTTTCATGTATTTTTATGTTTCTCAATAAAGCTTTTAAAGTAAAGAGGCTTATCGGTCAGCTTTGCTTTAAAAGCCTTTAGGGGTTTCAGACGGCCTGTCATTTGTAGTGCATACAAAGCAGTTTTGCCGTCCGATATGGAATCGGACGGCCGTATAGCGGCTACAGGCTTT
Organism: Neisseria mucosa; assembly: GCF_013267835.1. Lineage (NCBI taxonomy): Bacteria > Pseudomonadati > Pseudomonadota > Betaproteobacteria > Neisseriales > Neisseriaceae > Neisseria > Neisseria mucosa. Next base: position 935,895 of record NZ_CP053939.1, on the reverse strand, counting down.
TTGCTTTTATCGTGGGCAGATTTCGCTTTGGCTGAAGAAGTAGGCAATTTCAATCGCAGCGTTTTCCACGCTGTCAGAACCGTGCACAGCATTGACGCTGACAGATTCTGCAAAGTCGGCGCGGATTGTGCCTGGAGCGGCATCAGCCGGATTGGTTGCGCCCATCAATTCACGATTTTTAGCAACGGCGTTTTCACCTTCCAATACTTGAATCATGACGGGATTGCGTGTCATGAATTTAACCAAGTCTTCGTAAAAAGGGCGGCCTTTATGTACGGCATAAAATTCTTTTGCTTCGCGCTCAGACAGCTGTTTCATTTTTGCTGCAATAATACGCAGGCCGTTTTCTTCAAAGCGGCTGTAAATCTTGCCGATGACGTTTTTTTCTACCGCATCGGGTTTGATGATGGAAATCGTACGTTCGATGGCCATATTATGTCCTTGTTTTTATTGAAAGGTAAGTTGTCGTAACCCAAAGGCGAGGGGAGTGTATTTTACCAAATTTTGCCCTTTTTTGGGAAAGGCATTATTTGCTTAAAGTCAGGTGCGGTTGCTCCAAATAGACTTCGGACTGCATTTCGACCATACGGCTGGCTGTACGGGTAAATTCTTCGGCAAAATCGCCTTCAACATAAATATCGTTTACGCCAACGGCACTGGTGGCGCACAATTTCACGCGGAAGTCATATAAAACGTCAATCAACCATGTCAGACGGCGTGCTTCTGCTTTTTCTTGAGGGGTCAGGCGTTCCAATCCTGATAGAAAAACCATCTCGTAATGTTCGGCCAAATACAGATAGTCTGCTTGTGAGCGCGGACCGAAACACAATGCACGGAAATCAAACCAGATGGCGCGTTCCGACTGGGCTTTATGAGGAATTTCCCGTCCATGAATAATGCTGATTCCCGGGTTTAATTCAGAGATTCCGCTCATTTCTTTAAATAAAGCAGCCAGTTTTTGCTCGTTTTCTTCATTATTGGGCACAAAGAAAATTTCGGCAGGGCGTAATGTGCGCAATCGGTAATCTTCGCCGCCATCTACATTTAAAACGGTCAGGTTAGATTCGATAAGGGCGATGGTTGGCAGAAAGCTGCTGCGGTTTTGGCCTTGAGGATAGAGTTCGGATGGGGCGTAGTTGGAAGTAGCCACTAGAACAACACCTTCGCTCAGCAGGTTTTCCAACAAACGGCCTAAAATCATCGCATCAGCAATGTCGCTGACGTGAAATTCATCAAAGCATAATACGCGTGTTTCTTTGGCAATTTCTGCTGCAACGGCTTTTAAAGGATTCGCTTCACTCTTTAAAGCTTTCAGCCGTTGATGAATTTCGGCCATAAAGGCATGGAAATGCACGCGGCGCTTACGGCGATAAGGGAGGCAGCCAAAAAAAGCGTCCATCAGGAAACTTTTACCGCGTCCTACGCCGCCATAAAAATAGAGTCCTTTAGGTACTTGAGGGGAACGCAGGCTGCGGCCGAGAAAACGGTTGCGTTTGCGTTTGAACATCATCAGCTCGGTCCATAAGCGATCCAAATATTCAATGGCTCGTGCTTGTGCTTCATCACGGATGAAGTTGGGTTGTTCGGCGGCGGCCTGATACCAAGTCAATGGGCTGTGGTTTTCAAATGGCGGTGGCGTAAATAGTTGGTCTCTATTGCTCATGTATAACCTTTATTATGTTTTGCTGGCGATAGTCGAAACATCATCCGCAATAATTTGGACGGTAGTCGGAATGATGTTCTCATTATGGAATAGTCGGTCTATTATAAATGATTTCAGACGGCCTGCGTTTTTTGCAAAGGCTTTGTTGTCAATATAGTTGGAAAAGTGTGCGATTAAGGTGCAAGCAAAAAGGGCTGGCTTTAGTATTTTTTGAAAAAACAAAAAAACGCCGCATTTCTGCGGCGTTTTGCTACTAAGTATTAATGAGCACTTTCTTGCAATGCCAAGTCTACACGCTCACGCAACTCTTTACCCGGTTTGAAGTGGGGAACATGTTTTTCAGGCACTTCCACACGTTCGCCGGTTTTAGGGTTGCGCCCGATACGGGCAGGGCGGTGGTTCAAGTCGAAGCTGCCGAAGCCGCGGATTTCGATACGTTGTCCACGAGCCAGTGAGCGAGTCATGGTATCAACCAAGACTTTTACACTGTATTCGACATCTTTAGCCAGCAGTTGGTTGCCATTTTTTTCGGCAAACACTTCTGCGAGGCGAACCATCAATTCAGACTTCGTCATGTCTGCAACCTTATTCTTGGTCGCCGGACAGTTTGGCTTTCAGCAAGTCGCCCAAGCTGGTAGTACCGGCATTGGCAGTTGCAGCGGCGTTAACTGAATTCAGCGCTTCGCGGTTTTCTTTAGCGTCTTTGGCTTTAACAGACAGACGGATGCTGCGGTTTTTGCGGTCAACGGTAACGATAACGGCTTCAACTTCGTCGCCTTCTTTCAGTTTGGTAGTCAGGTCTTCAACGCGGTCAGCGGCGAATTCAGAAGCAGGCAGGTAGCCTTCAACTTCTTCAGACAGAGCAACTACGGCACCTTTGGCGTCAACAGATTTCACAGAACCTTTAACCAAAGAACCTTTGTCGTTTACGCTGATGAAGTTGCCGAACGGATCGCCTTCCAGTTGTTTGATACCCAAAGAGATGCGTTCTTTTTCAACGTCGATGGCCAATACAACGGCTTCAACTTCTTCGCCTTTTTTGTATTTGCGTACAGCTTCTTCGCCGGCTTCGGTCCAAGACAGGTCAGACAAGTGAACCAGACCGTCGATACCGCCAGGCAGACCTACGAATACACCGAAGTCAGTGATGGATTTAACTGCGCCGGAGATTTTGTCGCCTTTGTTGTGGTTGGCGGCAAATTCTTCCCAAGGGTTAGCTTGGCATTGTTTCATACCCAAAGAGATACGGCGGCGGTCTTCGTCGATTTCCAGAATCATGACTTCAACTTCGTCACCCAGTTGAACAACTTTGCTTGGGTGTACGTTTTTGTTGGTCCAATCCATTTCGGAAACGTGTACCAAACCTTCGATGCCTTGTTCGATTTCAACGAATGCACCGTAGTCGGTCAGGTTGGATACTTTACCGAACAGGCGGGTACCTTGTGGGTAACGACGGGTCAGGCCGCTCCAAGGATCTTCGCCCAGTTGTTTCATACCCAGGGAAACGCGTTGTTTGTCTTGGTCGAATTTCAGGACTTTGGCTTCTACTTCTTGACCAACTTCCAAAACTTCGCTTGGGTGTTTCACACGGCGCCATGCCAAGTCGGTGATGTGCAACAGACCGTCGATGCCGCCCAAGTCAACGAATGCACCGTAATCGGTGATGTTTTTAACGATACCTTTGATAACTGAACCTTCTTGCAGGTTTTCCAGCAAGGCTTTGCGTTCTTCGCCCAAAGTAGCTTCCAGAACAGCGCGGCGGGACACAACAACGTTGTTGCGTTTTTTGTCCAGTTTGATTACTTTGAATTCAATTTCTTTGCCTTCGAAGTGAGAAGTGTCTTTTACAGGACGTACGTCAACCAAAGAACCCGGCAGGAATGCGCGGATGCTGTTGATCATAACAGTCAGACCACCTTTGACTTTGCCATTGATAACGCCGGACAGGATGTCGCCGTTTTCCATAGCTTCTTCCAAAGCGATCCAGTCGGCAGCGCGTTTGGCTTTTTCGCGGGACAGTTTGGTTTCGCCGAAGCCGTTTTCAACAGATTCGATGGTAACGGTAACGAAATCACCAACTTTAACTTCAATCTCGCCCTGAGCGTTTTTGAATTCAGCAACATCAATCAGAGATTCTGATTTCAGACCTGCGTTAACGGTAACGAAGTTTTGATCGATGCCGACTACTTCGGCAGTAATCACTTCACCTGGGTTCATCTCTTGCAGGGTAAAGCTTTCTTCCAGCAGCTGGGCAAAATTTTCCATAGTCATATATACTCTTTTCGGTACACCGCCAAGGGGTGCGGGTTAGGTTTGAAATGACCTGCCGTCCTTGGCGCGGCAGGTTGGGAAATGTTTTCAGACGGCCTTGTTATTAGGGTTAACAGGCCGTCTGAAATGAAAACTTCGCGATTATACTCCAAATTTTAAACTTTATGATACCAATCAAGCACTTTTTTTACAGCTTCTTCGATAGAAAGGTTGTCAGTATCTAAAAGCAGGGCGTCGGGCAGCTGTTTCAATGGGGCAACAGGGCGGCGGCGGTCTGCTTCGTCGCGCGCTTCAATGTCCGATAAAATACGCTCGAATGCAACCCCTTCGCATGGGATGCCAAGTTGTTTGGCACGACGTTGGGCGCGGACATCGGCACTTGCGGTCAGGAAAATTTTTAATGCGGCATCAGGGAAAATAACCGAGCCGATATCGCGGCCGTCGGCGACCAAACCTTTTTCGGTTAAGAAATCACGTTGGCGCTGCAAAAGGGCGGTACGCACTTTAGGCAACTGCGCGACGGCAGATGCGCCCATGCCGATCGCTTCGGTACGGATTTGCTCGGATACATCTTCGCCGTTTAATAATACAACGCTGCCTTCAAATTGTGCGGGCAAAGTTTCTGCCAGTGTGCTGACGGCGTCTTCATCTGTCCAGGCGACATTTTGTTTTTGTGCGTAAAGCGCGGTCAGGCGGTAAAGCGCACCGGAGTCGAGGTAAAGAAAACCCAAGGCTTCGGCTACGCGTGAGGCAACCGTCCCTTTGCCGGATGCGCTGGGGCCGTCAATGGCGATGACTTTTTGCTTGAGGCTCATGTGTTCTCCTGAATGCGATAGGTATTTGAATTAACCGTTTATTATACGGTGCTTTGGCCGTCTGAAAACGAAAATTTTTGTGTGATTTAAATTTGAGGGAAAAGTGGCTCGGCCTTATCGGGTATAATGGCCAAAATCATAATTTAACCGCTTTATCTGATTGTTCGGGCCGTCTGAAACAACGGGCCGGGAATGATCTTCGAATTTAGAAACATTATGTTACAAACCGATAATCTTACTTCTGCACAACCTCAGCGCATTATCACTGCTCAAAATATTTCAGCTCAGGAAGAATTGCTTGAACGCGCTTTACGTCCGAAAACTTTGGATGACTATATCGGGCAGGATAAGGCCAAAGAGCAGCTGGCTATTTTTATTCAGGCGGCGAAAAAACGTGGCGAAGCGCTTGACCACACTTTGCTATTTGGCCCACCGGGTTTGGGCAAAACTACTTTGGCGCATATTATCGCCAAAGAGTTGGGCGTTAATTTGCGTCAAACCAGCGGCCCGGTTTTAGAGCGCGCCGGCGACCTTGCAGCGTTATTGACCAACCTCGAGCCGCATGATGTGCTGTTTATTGATGAAATCCACCGTTTAAGCCCCGTGGTTGAAGAAATCCTTTATCCTGCGCTTGAAGATTATCAGTTGGACATCATGATTGGAGAGGGGCCGGCTGCGCGTTCGGTCAAAATCGATTTGCCGCCGTTTACATTGGTGGGCGCAACGACCCGTGCCGGTATGTTGACCAATCCGTTGCGCGACCGTTTCGGTATTGTGTCCCGATTGGAGTTTTATCAAAACAAAGACTTGGCGACTATTGTTGCCCGTTCAGCCCAATTGTTGCAGTTGGACATGGGCGAAGAGGGTGCGATGGAAGTGGCCAAGCGCAGCCGCGGTACGCCGCGTATTGCCAACCGCCTTTTGCGACGAGTTCGCGATTACGCTGATGTGAAAAACAATGGCGTCATTGATGCGGAAATTGCCGATGCGGCCTTGAGTATGCTGGATGTGGACGGTCAGGGTTTGGATGTGATGGACAGGAAATTCCTTGAGGCGATTCTGCACAAATTCAGCGGCGGTCCTGTCGGTTTGGAAAACGTGGCTGCTGCGATTGGCGAATCGACCGATACCATCGAAGATGTGATTGAACCTTATCTGATTCAGCAGGGCTTTTTACAGCGTACACCGCGCGGACGCGTGGCAACCGAACGAGCCTATCTGCATTTCGGTTTGAAGGTTCAAGAATAATAATGAAGGCCGTCTGAAAACTGCTTTCAGACGGCCTGATACTTTCAATTTCATATGATTGTCGGCAAATATCTGCCGATAATCGGTTAAAATGTCCCCCTTTTCTTTTTTGAAGTTTCCCCATGAATATCTTATCCGTAGAAAACGCTTCCTTTGCCGTCGGCCATGTCGCCTTGCTCGACAAAACTTCTTTTCAACTCGATAGCGGCGAGAAAATCGGTTTAATCGGCCGCAACGGTGCGGGTAAGTCTTCGTTTTTAAAAATCCTTGCAGGCGTACAAAAGCTCGATGACGGGCAGATTATTGTTCACAACAACCTCAAAATCGTTTATGTGCCGCAGGAGTCCTTTTTTGATAAGGACGCAACCGTATTTGACACCGTTGCCGAAGGTTTGGGCGAAATTCGCGATTTATTGCGCCGTTATCATCACGTCAGCCATGAGTTGGAAAATGGTTCGAGTGAGGCTTTGTTGAAAGAACTCAACGAATTGCAGCTTGAAATCGAAGCGAAGGACGGCTGGAAATTAGATGCGGCGGTAAAGCAGACTTTGGACGAACTTGGTTTGCCGGAAAACGAAAAAATTGGCAACCTCTCCGGCGGGCAGAAAAAGCGCGTCGCCTTGGCGCAGGCTTGGGTGCAGAAGCCCGACGTATTGCTGCTGGACGAGCCGACCAACCATTTGGACATCGACGCGATTATCTGGCTGGAAAACCTGCTCAAGGCGTTTGAAGGCAGTTTGGTTGTGATTACCCACGACCGCCGTTTTCTGGACAACATCGCCACGCGTATTGTCGAACTCGACCGCGGCATTCTACGATCCTATCCAGGCTCGTTCTCCAAATACAGCGAGAAAAAAGCGCAGGAATTGGTGGTTGAAGCGGAACACAACCGCCTCTTCGACAAATTCCATGCGCAGGAAGAAGCGTGGATACGCAAAGGCATCGAAGCACGCCGTACCCGTAACGAAGGTCGCGTGCGCCGTTTGGAAGAACTGCGCCGCCAGCGCGCCGAACGCCGCAATGTACAAGGGCAGGTCAACTTCAAGCTCGACAGCGGCGAGAAAAGCGGCAAAATCATCGCTGAGCTGGAACACGCCTCGTTTGCCTACGGCGACAAAGTCATCATGGATAAATTCTCCGCCATTTTGCAGCGCGGCGACAAAATCGGCTTAATCGGCCCCAACGGTATCGGCAAAACCACCTTCCTCAAGCTGATTTTGGGCGAATTGCAGCCGGCCTACGGCAGAATCCGTATCGGCAGCAAGCAGGAAGTTGCTTATTTCGACCAGTTCCGCAGCGCGCTGAACGAAAACGACACCGTGTTTTACACGCTCGGACAGGGCAATGATTACGTTGAAGTCGGCGGTAAGAAAAAACACGTCATGAGCTATTTGGAAGATTTTCTGTTCCATCCAGCCCGCGCACAAAGCCCTGTTTCATCGCTCTCCGGCGGCGAACGCAACCGCCTCCTGCTGGCGAAACTCTTTACCCGTCCTGCCAATATTTTGGTCTTGGACGAACCGACCAACGACTTGGACATCGACACCCAAGAGCTGCTCGAAGACTTGCTGCGCGATTATCAAGGCACGGTATTCCTCGTCTCGCACGACCGTATGTTCTTGGATAATGTCATTACCCAAAGCATTGTTTTCGAAGGACAAGGCCGTCTGAAAGAATACATCGGCGGCTATCAGGATTATATCGACGCAAAATCGCGCGAAGAGAAAATTCAGACGGCCTCTGCGCCTAAAGCGGTTGCCGAGCCTGAGAAAGTCAAACCCAAAGCCAACCGCACAGTCAAACTTTCCTACAAAGAACAGCGCGAACTCGATGCCCTGCCTGACGAAATCGCCGCCTTGGAAACCGAACAGGCTGAAATCAATACCCAGCTTTCCGATACTGAAATTTTTAAAGATTACGAAAAAGCAGGTGCATTACAAAGCAGGGCTGAAGAAATTGAGATGTCGCTTTTGGAAAAGCTCGAACGCTGGGAATGGCTGGAAGCGAAACAAAACGGAGAAGCGGTTTAAATTGGGAATTTTGTCCCAAAGTAGGGTGGATATTTTTCTAAATCATGCCGTCCTAACCCCAAATATTCAAAAACAAGGTCTACAACCACATGAAAAAAGTCGAGAAAAACGTATTGGTACTGCATAGCGCTGAGGAAATGTTTGAGCTGGTGGACAAGGTCGAGGACTATCCAAAATTTTTGCCGTGGTACAGCAAGACCGAAGTCATCGAACGCAAAGGCAATGAGCTAAAAGCGCGCCTGTTTATGGACTATATGCGTGTCAAGCAGTCGTTTGCAACGCACAACCACAATATCCCGGGGCAGGAAATCCGCATGGATTTGCTCGAGGGGCCGTTTAAAACCCTGCGCGGCACTTGGAAATTTATCGACTTGGGCGATGATATGTGTAAAGTCGAATTCAGATTAGAATACGATTTCTCCAATGCCGTACTCTCTGCCATGATTTCCCCAGTATTCGGCCACCTCGCCGGCACGCTGGTGGATGCTTTTATTAAAGAGGCCGACCGCCGCTATGCTTGAGATTGAAATTGTTTACGGACTGGCCGATAGGCAAGTGTTGAAGGGTATGACCGTTGCCGAAGGGACAACCGTACGCGAAGCCGCCCTGCAAAGCGGTTTGGAGGTAGAGTTTCCAGAGTTGGATTTGCAGCAAGCGCCTTTGGGTATTTTCGGCAAGGCGGTGAAAGACGAAACGGTGTTGCGAGATGGCGATCGGATTGAGGTTTATCGTCCATTGTTGATTGATCCGAAAGAAGCGCGACGTAAACGCGCCGGACAAGAGTAAATCGAAGGCCGTCTGAAACTTTTTCAGACGGCCTGTCAAACTGAAAGAACAGTAATGAGCTTGAAAATTAAATTAATCGTCGGTTTGGGCAATCCAGGCCAAGAATACGAACAAACGCGCCACAATGTCGGCTTTTGGCTGTTGGACGAACTAGCATGGAAATGGAAAGTCAATTTTAAAGACGAAAAGAAATTTTACGGCGAAGTAGCACGCGCTGCTACGCCTGATGGCGATGTTTGGCTGCTCAAACCCATGACATTTATGAACCGATCCGGTCAGGCTGTTGCTGCTTTGGCTCAGTTTTACAAAATTAAGCCGGAGGAAATCTTAGTGGTTCATGACGAGCTGGATATTCCATGCGGCCGTATCAAATTCAAACTTGGCGGCGGCAACGGCGGACACAACGGCCTCAAAGACATTCAGGCTCGTTTGGGTACGCCTAATTTCTACCGCCTGCGCTTGGGTATTGATCATCCGGGCGACCGTAATCTGGTTGTCGGTTATGTGTTGAATAAACCGTCGGCGGAGCATAGACAGCAAATTGATGACGCCATCGCCAAATCTCTGCAAGGATTGCCGGTCGTATTGAATGGCGAATGGGAAGAGGCAACGCGTTTTTTACACAGTAAGTAAGCGTGCCCAAATCAAACGGGCAGCCTTGCACATTAGTTCAGACGGCCTGAAAACAGACGGCGCAGTCTGGCTAGCGATAAACCAATTAAAGAAACAGTAAATATGAACGAACTGACCAGCCTGATGCATACCGAAGCCCCCGGCGTTGTTGGCGAAACATTAGACTTTTGCCTTTACGAATGCAGTATTGAAGATGCCCCGGATGCAGAAGAAGTGGCACAATGGCGTGATATTTTGAAGGCGCGGGGTGGGAAATTTGTCCGCTTGGCAGACATCTGTCAAACATGGCTGGATGAAGAGGCCGATAAATGAAAGCCTTGCCGTTAAACAAATTTACTGCCGCTGCCTTAATCTGGTTTGTGGCCGCCATTTATGCCTTACTTTTCAGAGAGGGCGGCAATAGCGCTCCACCATTTCCCCATTTTGATAAAGTCGGCCATTTCGGACTGTTTTTCGGTCAGGCATGGTTGTGTGCAAAAATATTTATTCAAGACAATAGGAATATTCCCTATAAAGGCATTCTGTTTGCCGCCTTATTGTTTGCAGTAGGCAGCGAGCTGGCTCAGGCATTTCTGACTACTACGCGCCAAGGTTCGATTGCGGACGGTATTGCCGATATGGCAGGTACGGCTGCCGCGCTATGGTTTGCAGCAAAAGTAAAAGCAGCAAAAAGTTAGATATATTTAAAGAAGTTAAAAGGCCGTCTGAAATCCTGAGAAACAGGTTTCAGACGGCCTTTTGTTACTTGATATTTGAAGCAATGATTGCTTCAAGACAAGAATTAGAATGTTACGCGTACGCCGGCAGATACTTCGTGAGTATGGAACTTAATGCTATTCATTTTGCCCCAATAGTTGTAGCGATAGCCTGCATCCAAGGCAACGTTAGGTGTTACTTCGTAGCTTACGCCAGCCATTGCTCCAACACCAGTTTTAGTATCACTGCGTTCATAATATGAATTAGCTGTCTTAACTTTTGCAGAAGCATGATTAATAGCCACACGAGCACCTACATAAGGTTTTACAGGAGTTTGCAGATCAAAGTCATAAATAGCAGAAACGCCGGCACTGTGGTATTTACCTTCAGCATCGAATGAGGCAGTATTGATTTTTTCAGACTTATAATGGGTATAGTCAGCGGCAACACGGAAATCGCCGAAATCGTAACCGGCAGAGATGCGTGGGCTAAAGCCTTTAACTGATGCATCTCCCTTTACAGTAGCATGACCAGCATCAGCCTGAACATAAAAACCTTTGGTTGCATCAGCCAATGCAAATGCAGGCAGGGAAAGAGCAATCAGTGTTACCAGAACTTTTTTCATTGTTTTGTCCTTAATGTAGGATTAGGAGTAGTGGATAATCGCTGGGATTGTTCATTCCCAACAATTATTCTGATTGTATTTTCTTGTCGTAAATTAAGCAAATCTAAAAATGGTTCAACTGTTGTAAAACAGCACTTATAAAAAACACTGTAACAAGTCGTTTAAGAACAAACGACCTTGTTCGGTCGGGCGGAACACGGTCGGGTCTGATTCAAGCAGGCCTTTTTGTCTGGCGGTTTCGATTTGTGTCATAATTTTTGCAGTGGGTACGCCGGTACGTTCTTGCAGCGTTGCAGCAGGTACGCCGTCGGTCAGGCGCAGGACGTTCATCATGAACTCGAATGGAAGGTCTTCGGCAGCAACGGTTTTGCGTTCAACTGCTTCATGCGGATTACTCTGCATGGCGGCAAGATAGTCGTTGGGATGGCGGCGGCGGACAGTTCGCTCGATGCGGTCGGGATAGGAAATTTTTCCGTGTGCGCCCGCGCCGATGCCCAAATAATCGCCGAACTGCCAGTAGTTCAAATTGTGGCGGCACTGCATGGCTGGTTTTGCAAAAGCCGATGTTTCGTAGTGGATAAAGCCTGCACTTTCCAATGCGCCGTGTACGGCATCTTCAATATCCAATGCTGCTTCATCTTGCGGCAAACCTTTTGGCGGCGTATGACCAAAAGGCGTGTTCGGCTCCATGGTCAGATGATATGCGCTGATATGCGATACGCCTGTTGCAATAGCGGTTTGCACATCGTTTAAGGCCGTCTGAACCGTTTGGTTTGGCAGGGCATACATCAAATCGATATTGACTTTTTCAAATAATTTCAAGGCAGTATCAATGGCTGTCAGGGCTTCTTTGCCGTTGTGAACGCGTCCCAATCGAGCAAGCATATCGTCGTTAAAACTTTGCACGCCGATAGATAGACGCGTAATGCCTGCGTCTTTAAATCCCTGAAACTTCTCAATTTCAAATGTACCCGGGTTTGCTTCCAAAGTAATTTCCGCTTCGGGTTGCAAACGCAACAGCGAACGCACGCCGCTTAACAAGCGGTCAATTGATTCCGCTTGAAACAGACTGGGTGTACCGCCGCCGAAGAATATGGTTTCTACCGGTCTGCCCCAAATATTGGGTAATTCAAGCTGCAAGTCGGTTAATAGGGCATCGATATAGGCTTCTTCCGGCAGGCCGTTTTTCAGGCTGTGGGAATTAAAGTCGCAATACGGGCATTTTTTGATGCACCACGGGGTGTGGATGTAGAGCGACAAGGGCGGTAGGGCGGTGAGTTGTCCGGGGCGTTGGAAAGTGATTTGGGTCATGGTATGTGTTGAGGCTCAAGGCCGTCTGAAATTTTTAGGCCGTTATTTTAACTGAAAGTGTCGGCTGGGAAAGTAATCAGTAGGAAATTTGCAAAGTCTAAGCGCTCAAAAATGCTTCAATTTCTTCTTCTGATAATTTGGAATTGCAGACGGATTTTATTTTGCCTTGTGAGATTTTGAGTAATGCGGGAACAGTTTTGATGCCGTGTTGTTTACGAAAAGTTTTTAAAGCTGCTTTGTTGCTGCTGTCGGTAAAGTGGATGGTAAGCTGCTTGTTTAAGGAAACGGTAGACAGTTTTGCAACAAAACGGCGACAGTATGAACAGCTTGGTTTGCCTAAAAAGACGATAGTAGTTTTTTGACCATCAACGAGCTGAAGAAGTTCGTCAGGTGTGGTAGGAATGAAGGCAGAAACGAATTTTGCAAAGGCTGCCAATTCTTCAGGTGTGGGCTTGGGCATGGGAATGAATGTGAGGTAGGCCGTCTGAAGGTTTCAGACGGCCTTTGGTCTATAAGGATTCAATTTTTCTTAACAATTCACGCAATGCTTGGGCGCGGTGGCTTTCGGCATTTTTGATTTCAGGGGCAAGCTCGGCGGCGGTGCAACCGTGTTCGGCCAGATAGAAATGCGGGTCGTAACCGAAGCCGTTTGTGCCGGCTGCTTCGGCCTGCCATTGGCCGCGCCAGATGCCTTCGGCGATGATGGGTTGCGGGTCGTTTTCGTGGCGGACGAGGACGAGTACGCAGACGTAGTAGCAGCTTTTATCGTCTTTATCGGCAAGATCGGAAGACAGTTTGGCGTTGTTTGCGGCATCGGATTTGGGGTTTTCGCCTGCATAACGTGCGGAGAAAATGCCGGGTGCGCCATTTAAGGCGTTGGTGCAGATGCCGGAATCATCGGCAAGTGCCGGTAAGGCGCTGTATTTGGCGGCATGGCGTGCTTTGGCCAGGGCATTTTCAACAAAGGTATGGTACGGCTCGGGACATTCGGGCGTATTGAACTGCGATTGTGGCAGGACTTCGATGTTTAAGTCGGTAAAGAGGCGGGAAAATTCTTTGAGTTTGCCTGCGTTGCCACTGGCAAGGACGATTTTTTCAAACATGGTTTTTCCTTAATGGGTTTCGGTTTGCTGCATACGGGCCATTTGCGCGCGTGCTTTGTGGCGGATGTAAAGGGCAAGGCTGCCGATTTGGGCAAAAACGGCGGCAAAGGCAAACAGAAAGGCGGCAACGGCAAATTGTTTGCTGTGAATGCTCAGAAGATAAGCACCCAACAGAATCAGGACGATAAACATCAGGGTAAACAGGGCGGTCAGGATCAGATAGGCTTTTTGTCGGGTCATGGCAGCTTGGGTAAGGGGAAAATGTTTTGATTATAACGTCAGATTGAGAATTTGAAACCATGCCGTATCCGTTAAAAAGGCCGTCTGAATATTTCAGACGGCCTTAAGTCGAATAACGGATTAACGCAATTCTGTGTGCAGGCGGCTCAACAATGTGGAGGCATCGCTGCCTTTGTATGGGCTGCCGTCTTTGTTCAACAGATGGAGGCGTGCGCCATTGTTGATTGGCTCGACATAGACGATGATTTCAGGATAAGTTTTTGGTGCTTCTGCTTTGCCTTTGCCAAATACGCGTTTGAACAGGCCGGGTTTTTTATTGGCAACTGCTTCGCCTTCGGTTGGGGCTTGTTGAACCAAGAAAGCGCGGCGTTCGGCATTTTGACCGATAACAGTCAGACCGATGCGGTCGAGCGCAAGGGCGGTGCGGCGCCAGTTGCGGCCGTAATCGCCTGCCAGCAGCAGGGTACCGTTGTCCACACGGGCCAACTCGGAGGCATTGCTGCGGGCGGCAACGCTTTGGGTCAGGGCCTGTTCGGCTTGTTGGCCGTCAACGCCCAAGTATTGCATAAAGCGCGCGAGGAATGCGGCTTCGAGGTTAGGGTCGCTCTCGCTTGGCTGCCACATGGTGGTGTCTTTTTTACGGTCGGCATAAACTTCTTTCATGCCTTTATGGGCGAAGAAGATGTCGGTCGAACCGTTTTTGCCTTGTTCGATGCGGATGATGAACTTGTCGCGTTCGCTGGTGGAGTAGATGCCGCCCAAGCCGACTTTGTCCAACAGGCGGCGCAGGCTGTCTTGAGGGATTTTGGCTCGGTTTTCAGCCCACTCGGTTTCCATTTGGCCGATGGCCGGTTCTTCGGATTTGATGTCGAAACCGTTTTCTTGCCAGAACACTTTCAGCAACGGCCAAATTTCGCGAGGCGATTTGCCATCGACAACCAACCAGCGTTGGTTGCCGTCACGCTCAAGGCGTACGCCTTTAACGGATTTCAAAACTTCTGCATTGGCAGGTTGTTGTACGGCTTGAGTGCGGCGTTTGTTGAAGTCGCTGGCGCGGACGGCGCCGCTGCCTGCCGGTAATTGATAGAGGTTGCCTTGGTCCGGGTTGTTCAAATCAGGTGGTACTTCCAGTTTGACCAGGCGGTGTGATTGACTTTGATAGTCGAGTTTGGGTTGTTCTTTTTTGCTGCCGGAACAGGCAGTCATGCTAATCAGGGCGAGGGCTACTACGATGGGTTTGATATAGGTCATCTTGTTTTCCTGTGGATGAAGTTCTTAACAGGGAGGCCGTCTGAAAAGGGTGTTTGGGATTCAGACGGCCTTATTTCCGGATCAGATTTGTCCTGATTTTTCCAGAGCGGCTCGGACTTTGGCTTGACCGGCTTCGGTCAGTGCTACCAAAGGCAGACGAACATGGGGTTCGCATTTGCCCAATAAGCTCAGGCCCCATTTGGGCGCGGCCGGGCTGGGCTCGCAGAACATGGTGTTATAAATTGGGATAAGTTGCTCGTTTAGACGACGGGCGGTCGCAATATCGCCCTCAAGGGCGGCTCGGCACATGTCGGCAAAGAGTTTCGGTGCAACGTTGGCTGCGACGGTTACCACGCCGTGGCCGCCACACAGCATGAAGGGCAGGCCGGTAGGATCGTCGCCGGATAAAACGGCAAAACCTTCGGGAACGCTGTTGATCAATTCGATGTTGCTGCCGATTTTACCGCTGGCTTCTTTGACACCCACGATATTGGGAATTTCGGCCAAGCGCAAAATAGTGTCGTTGCTCATGCTGACGACGGTGCGGCCGGGAACATTGTAGATAACCATCGGAATCGAAGTGGCTTCGGCGATGGCTTTGAAATGTTGGTAAATGCCTTCTTGGGAAGGTTTGTTGTAATAGGGGACGACGGATAAGGTGTAGTCCGCACCGGCTTGCTCGGCGGCTTGGGAAAGGGCGATGGCTTCGACAGTATTGTTGGCGCCTGTGCCGGCGATAACGGGAATGCGCTTGTTGACGTGTTTGACAGTGGCTTCAATAACGGCCAAATGTTCTTCGACAGGCAGGGTGGCTGACTCGCCGGTGGTGCCGACTGCGACGATGCCGTCGGTGCCGTTTTCAATGTGCCAGTCGATTAAGTCGCGAAGTTGTTCGTAGTTGATGCTGCCGTCTTGATTCATCGGGGTAATCAGGGCAACCAGACTGCCTTTTAACATACGGAAACCTTTAATTTTATAATGTGGGTGGATTATTCATCGGATTGTAGCTTACTTTGTTGTTTGTGTGAAACATATCCGCTATGAGGCCGGGCCGTTTAATCGTGATTTGTCATTATCTTAATGAATAATACATTTTTAAATCATTAGTTTGTTTGTTTTAAGATGGAAAAATACTGTCAAGGATTAAAATGTGTTAAGGCTGTTTGAGGCCGTCTGAAAATGATTGGGCAAAACTTTCAGACGACCTGATGATTTTGAATTTGCTGATACATTTTAAATTAGTTAAAATGCGCATCTTAATATTTTTTAACGATTCTTAAGAAAGGGTCATTATGGCCGAAATGACAGATAAACAGGCCGGTTCGCCTGATTTGGTTTACGGTTTGGAAGACAAGCCGCCGTTTGGGAATGCGTTGTTGAGTGCGGTTACGCACCTTTTGGCTATTTTTGTCCCGATGATTACGCCGGCGCTGATTGTCGGCGGGGCGTTGGAGCTGCCGGTTGAAATGACGGCTTATTTGGTGTCGATGGCGATGGTGGCTTCCGGTGTCGGTACTTATTTGCAGGTCAACCGTTTCGGGCCGGTCGGTTCGGGTATGTTGTCGATTCAGTCGGTCAATTTCTCTTTTGTAACCGTGATGATTGCGCTCGGTACCGGCATGAAAGAGGGCGGTTTGACTGAAGATGCGATGATTTCAACGCTTTTGGGCGTGTCCTTTGTCGGCGCATTTTTGGTGTGCTTCTCCGCCTGGCTTTTGCCTTATCTGAAAAAAGTGATTACGCCGACTGTAAGCGGCGTGGTCGTGATGTTGATCGGCTTGAGTTTGGTGCATGTCGGCATTACTGACTTTGGCGGCGGCTTCGGTGCGAAAGCAGACGGTACGTTCGGCTCGATGGAAAACTTGGGTCTGGCATCGCTGGTGTTGCTGATTGTTTTGGTTTTCAACTGCTTAAAAAATCCGTTGCTGCGCATGAGCGGCATTGCGGTGGGTTTGATTGTCGGTTATATCGTTGCGCTGTTTTTGGGCAAAGTGGATTTTTCTGCCCTGCAAAACCTGCCGCTGATTACCCTGCCGGTTCCGTTTAAATATGGCTTTGCATTTGATTGGCACGCGTTTATTGTCGCCGGTGCGATTTTCTTGTTGAGCGTATTTGAAGCAGTGGGCGATTTGACGGCGACTGCGATGGTCTCCGAGCAGCCGATCGAGGGTGAAGAATATACCAAACGTCTGCGCGGCGGTGTGTTGGCGGATGGTTTGGTGTCTGTGATTGCGACTGCGTTGGGTTCTTTGCCTTTGACCACGTTTGCGCAAAACAACGGCGTGATTCAAATGACCGGCGTGGCTTCGCGTCATGTGGGCAAATATATCGCGGCGATTTTGGTGTTGTTGGGCTTGTTCCCTGTTATCGGCCGTGCGTTTACCACGATTCCGAGTCCGGTTTTGGGTGGCGCGATGGTATTGATGTTTGGCCTGATTGCGATTGCCGGCGTGCGGATTTTGGTCAGCCACGGTATTCGCCGCCGTGAAGCGGTTATCGCGGCAACTTCTGTCGGTTTGGGTTTGGGTGTGGCGTTTGAGCCTGAAGTGTTCAAAAACCTGCCGGTATTGTTCCAAAACTCAATTTCCGCAGGCGGTATTATGGCGGTATTGTTGAACCTGGTTTTGCCGGAAGACAAAACCGATAAAGCGGTTAAGGTGGAAACCGATAGTTTGGATCACTAAGCAAGCGTTATTCAAAGGCCGTCTGAAGTTTCAGACGGCCTTTTGGTTTTTCGGCTATAATATTGTTTTTATTTGTTATCCGAGTGGTTCGGATAGCCCTACCCGGAAAGGTTTTATATGACGGTTTATTCACTTTTTATCACTTGTCCTCGCGGTTTGGAAGCGCCTTTGACGCAGGAACTCGACAGCATGGCATGTCAGGATATCCGCGCTGTTGACGGCGGTGTGGCATGTAAAGGCACGATGGAGCAGGTGTATCGCATCAACCTGCATTCGCGCGTTGCCAGCCGTGTTTTGCTGCGCTTGACCAAAGGAGGTTATCGCAACGAACATGATATCTACAAACTGGCACGAAATCTGCATTGGACAGGTTGGTTTAAGCTGGAGCAGACCTTCAAAGTCAAAGTCGAAGGCAAGCGCGCCAATGTGAAAAGCTTGGATTTTGTCGGTTTGAAAATCAAAGATGCCGTCTGCGATGCTTTCCGCGATATTTATGATGCGCGTCCGAGCGTGGGCAAAATCAACCCCGATATCCGCATTCATGCCTTTATCGATGAACGCAATGTGGAAATCTTTATCGATACTTCCGGCGAAGCACTCTTTAAACGCGGCTATCGTCAGGATACCGGCGAAGCGCCATTGAGAGAGAACTTGGCGGCAGGTTTGCTGCTTTTGGCAGGCTACGATGGTACGCAGCCTTTCCAAGACCCGTTTTGCGGCAGCGGCACGATTGCCATTGAGGCTGCATGGATTGCGACACATCGTGCGCCGGGCTTGATGCGCCGTTTCGGTTTTGAAAAACTGCAAAACTTCGACAAAGAAAAATGGCAAGCGTTGCGCCGTGAGGCTGAAAAACAAATCAAACCGGCCGCCGCGCCCATTTCCGGCAGCGACAACGACCGTTATATGATCCGCGCCGCATTGGCCAATGCCCAAGCCGCCGAAGTGGATAATTTCATCCGCTTTGACGTGCAAGATGCGCAGGCCGCGCGCCCAAACGGCGAACACGGCATTATGATTTCCAATCCGCCTTATGGCGTGCGCCTTGCGGAGGTTCAGGCTTTGCAGGCTTTATATCCGCAACTCGGTACATGGTTGAAACAATATTACGCCGGCTGGTTGGTAGGAATGTTTACCGGTGATCGCGATATGCCGAAATTTATGCGCCTTTCTCCGAAGCGTAAAATTCCTTTGTTTAACGGTAATTTGGATTGCCGATTGTTTTTGATGGATATGGTGAAAGGTTCGAATCGGGGGTAAAACCTGAAATTAAGGCCGTCTGAAAGATGATTTCAGACGGCCTTTTTTGATTTGTTAAAACCGTCTTTGTTATAACGGAGTTTGCTTTTCTTTTTTTATATTAATGCACTGAAATTGTTTTCAGACGGCCTTTATCAAAGGAGCCGTGTAGATGTAATTATTGAAATTTACAATCTATTAAATTATAAAAACCTATTACAAAATAAAGATGGATTGTTAAATAAAATACCATATCTAGTAGTATTGTGTTTTAATGCATACCATATCTTGTGTTTTATGGCGTTGCAATGAGCGGTTTGAAATTCACAATCGAGCAAATTGTTTGGCAGGAAGTGCCGGGCGAAGTGTCGCTGGCGTTTCTGTTTTCCGGTTGTCCGCTGCGTTGCAAAGGCTGTCACAGTGCCGATACATGGAAAGAGGGCATCGGCACGGAATTGACCGAGGATTATTTAAAAGGCCGTCTGAAACGCTATCGCGGATTGATTACGTGCGTGTTGTTTATGGGCGGAGAATGGCAGCCGGAAGCCTTGCAGAAAATGCTGGCCATCGTGACGCAGGCGGGTTTGAAAGCCTGCTTGTACACCGGCCTGGAGCGTGAAGAGCTGGAGGCGGTTTCAGACGGCATCCTGCCTTATCTGACGTATCTGAAAACCGGCCGCTGGCAGATGGAGTTGGGCGGTTTGGAAAGTCCGGCCACCAATCAGAAGTTTATCAATTTGCACACGGGCGAAGTGTTGAACCGCTTGTTTATCAAAGACAAACCTGCGCCTAAAGTTTTTCCAGTGGCTTCAATTTAGCCCGGTGCTGTATTGCACTGATTTAAATTGAATTTATTGTATTCGCTGACAGCGATGTTTCAGACGGCCCAACCGTCATTGTTTAATAAATCAACCAAACCATACAGGAGAATTAACATGATTCGGCTGCATCCCGAACAGTTAAACGGAAAACTACAATTCATGCGCGACTACATCAGCGCACAAAACGCGGCGGACGGCTCGAAAATGGACGCCAATGCCAACGTAACGCAAAAAAACATCGCCACGATGGAAGCGGAAATTATGAAAGACTTTTTTGTGCAGATTAACCGCGCCCAAGTGTCGCGCAAAATCGCCGAAATTTTCGACCAATCCGTTGCCGATGAGTACATCCGCCAGATTGAGGCGCATGAGATTTATGTGCACGACGAAACCAGCCTCAAGCCTTATTGTGTGTCGGTTACGCTGTATCCCTTCCTGCTCGACGGCTTAAGCAAACTCGGCGGCGAATCTAAAGCGCCGCAGCATTTGGCATCGTTTTGCGGCTCGTTTATCAACCTGGTGTTTGCCATCAGCGCGCAGTTTGCCGGCGCGGTGGCCACAGTGGAATTTCTGACTTATTTCGACTACTTCGCCCGCAAAGACTACGGCGACGATTATTTGGAAACCCATGCCAAAGAAATTGCCAACCATATGCAGCAGGTGGTGTACAGCATCAACCAGCCTGCCGCCGCGCGCGGCTATCAGAGCGTATTCTGGAATATTTCCGTTTACGATCAATACTATTTTGACGCAATGTTCGGCGATTTCGTCTTCCCCGATTTCAGCAAACCAGTGTGGCCGAGCGTGGCGAAGCTGCAAAACTTCTTCCTTAAATGGTTTAACCAAGAGCGCACCAAAGCCATTTTGACCTTCCCTGTCGTGACCGCTGCGATGCTGACCGATGGCGGCAAATGCAAAGACACCGTGTTCGCTGACGAAATGGCGAAAGAGTTGGCGGAAGGCAATTCCTTCTTCGTCTATCTTTCCAACAACCCCGACTCCTTGGCTTCCTGCTGCCGTCTGCGCAACGCCATCGAAGACCGCACCTTCAGCTACACACTCGGCGCGGGCGGCGTGGCGACAGGTTCCATCAACGTCATTACCATCAATATGAACCGGCTGGAGCAAGATGGACGCGACCTTGCCGCCGAAGTGGCGAAAATCCACAAATACCAATACGCCTACCGCAAACTGATGGAAGAATACCAAGCCGCCGGAATGCTGCCCGTTTACGATGCAGGCTTTATCACGCTGGACAAACAATTCCTCACCATCGGCATTAACGGCATGGCGGAAGCCGCCGAATCGCAAGGCATCAAAGTCGGCTACAACGATGACTACATCAACTTCGTCCAAGGCCGTCTGAAAACCATATTCGAAGCCAACCAAGCCGCCAGCAAACATTACGGCGTGAAGTTCAACACCGAGTTTGTCCCCGCCGAAAACCTCGGCGTGAAAAACGCCAAATGGGACAAAGCCGACGGCTACAAAGTCAGCCGCGAATGCTACAACTCCTATTTCTATGTCGTCGAAGACGAAGAAATCAACGCGCTCGACAAATTCCTGCTTCACGGCAAAGAACTGGTGGACTGGCTCGACGGCGGCTCCGCGTTGCACCTGAACCTAGACGAAGCCCTGCCCGAATCCGGCTACCGCTCGCTCTTGGACATCGCCGCACAAACCGGCTGCAACTACTTCTGCGTGAATGTGCGCATTACCATCTGCAACGAATGCGGCCATATCGACAAACGCACCCTGCATGCCTGTTCCGCCTGCGGCAGCCACGATATCGACTACGGCACCCGCGTCATCGGCTATCTGAAACGCGTCTCCGCATTCAGTAGCGGACGGCGCAAAGAACACGCGCTCAGACATTATCACCGTAACGCGGCGTAATCGTTGAAAAAGATTGCTTCAAACCTAAGGCCGTCTGAAATTTCAGACGGCCTTGATCATGTTGAGATAGGCCGGCTCTTTCAATGATATAGTTTTGATTAAATTAAACAAAAACTCTTGACACTTTCATATAATGAATTAACATATAACATCCTTTAACCTAAATTTAAAAAAGTGAGAGACACATGAAAACATCAGCTTTATTGGTGGCTTTGTTGGCAGCCCTGTCCCTGTCAGCATGCGGCGGTTCAGGTTCATCTTCTTCTGCCGTTTGTGACGAGTATGAAAAAGCATTTGCCGAAGCAACTAAAGACGTAGATGCCGCAACCAAAGACATGATGCAAAAATCTTTCGAACAAACCAAAGAAGCATTGAAAAACCTGCCTGCAGACCAACGCGATGCAACTTGTAAAACTTCTTTGGACGCTTTGAAAGGCGTTCCTGCTGCAGAAACTCCTGAAGAGAAAGCCGAAGAAGCCAAAGACGCAGCGGAAGAAGCCAAAGAAGCTGCTGAAGACGCTAAAGAAGAAGCCAAATAATTCGGATAGCTTTAGAGAAAAACGGATTCCAATGATTTGGAATCCGTTTTTTGTTTTGTGAATCAGAGTGTCCGGGATAAGGCATTTTTCAATTTTCAGACGGTCATTTCTTATGCCGTCTGAAAGCGTTAGTTTCAACTAATTTAAAATTTACAACAGCAAACCGTCAATCAAGCAACCGCGTGCGTGCGTACCGCACACACCCTACGCGTTGGTTTTGAAGTTCCGCGTAATTCACAGCTAGGGTGTGTGGCGCAGCCACGCACGCAGTCGGTTGGATATACAGGCTACGGCTTATTCCACGTATTGATTTTAAAGTTTCGCGTGATTCACAGCTAGGGTGTGTAGCGTAGCACGCACGCGGCCGGTAGTTTTTTATTATGGCATTCACTCTCCAAAACTCATTACCGCCGTTTCTTTTGTGCCGCCCCAATTTAACGGCAGCCGTCCGTCCCGCACATAACGGTGAAACGACGAAAACGGCCAATCGCGGACATTGTCACATAATCCATGTTTGACGGGATTGAAATGGATGTAGTCCGCGCAACGTTGCAAATCCGTTTGGTTGCGTACGGTGTGTTCATAAAAACGCCGTTGCCAAATACCGCGTTCGTTCCGTCGCTGTTTGCTGGCAGACAGGTTTTCGGCATGAGGAAAATGTGCGGAGAATTTGGTTTTAATCAGCCGCCAGCGCAGGGAATAATCCGCATCGTCGGGTGGCAGCGTCCAAATGGCGTGAATGTGGTTTGGCAGTACGCATACGGCGACGGTTTCAAAGGGATATTGTTTTTGCACATCCATATAGGCCGCATGCGAAGTCGATATGTTCGACAAGCAGGCGCGATTTTGGGTCGGCGAGTTTGACAGTGAAAAAGAATGTGCCGCTGGCAATGAAGTTTCTGCGATAACGCGCCATAGGATTTTTGTTTGTGGTTTGGGTGTTAGAGAAGGAATGGTTTGTTGTTTAAGATTCTAGCTTTGTTAAATTTGACGCTTTCAGACGACCTTGGAGGTCGTCTGAAAGGGCTAGCTTCAACGAAGTTAAAAGTTGAAATGGCAAACCGTCAATCAAGTAACCGCGTGCGTACTGCACACACTCTACACGTTGGTTTTGAAGTTTCGTGTAATTCAGAGTAGGGGGGGGTGCAGTCACGCACGCGGCCGGTTGGGTATGCATGCTACGGCTTGCTATGATTTTTTTACTCCATATGTATTAGTGTTCCATTGTATGTATAGGTAAGCCATGATGCTAAGATTTTAACCCCTATATCATTTAAATTATTAAACCAATTTTGAAGATGTTCGGGAACATGATCTCTAAGAATAATATTTTTATGTAAAAGCTTACCATTTAATGAATTACTCCAAGATACCAGATGGCGTAATATATTAATTTTATCTTCAGTCAATCTACGTTCTATTGTTTCAACATTGATTGTGTAATTATCCAACAATTCCTGTACTTTATCTATCAATCTAATATCATTATGATAAATTGGATCTATTATTATTTTATGTATAGTATCAGGACTTATATTAAGACGCTGTGCGCAGGAAAATTCTATCCCTTTAAATTCGGTTTTTGGATAATTGTAAAATCCCTGAGAAGTAATTTCAAAATATTCGTGTAGTGTACTTATATCTATAAAATCAGTATTTGGATTAAACGAACTAGAAGATATAGTCTTTTTTGTTACTCTCAACGAATTATTACCAACAATATTTTGAAAATAATTAGATTTAAAAATAATTAATATTGGTCCATATGCATTTGGTACTGCTGATGTATTGGTATGTGCAAATAAAGAGCCATAATCAGTAAAATTACCAAATACCCTATTCCAGTTCCCTGTTCTTACATCTTTAGCATCAGAGAAAAATCTTGTGTAGTATGGGTTTAGTTCTGATAAGTCAGCACGAGATAAAATGGCTCTTTCATCCAAATAGATTCGAAAGTCATTTAACGAAATTGCATGATGCATTGACGGTAATAGCTTTCTGTTGATAGACATGTTTTTATACCTTTAATTGTAATTGCAAAAAGTAAAATTACTATTATTCAATAAAATAAATTATTTCTTAGCTTATTATGCGTTATCATTTTACTATTTGTCCCTCCTTCTCCTGACTATCTATTTCTAATTTTGCACATGAGATTATTGATTAATTAATAGAGCTACCAAATGAGTTTCAAATTCCACAATTAAGAATCTACATAAAATCATGTACATATCAATAAATATTTTCTTCTTGATGAGCGCATTGCTCAAAATTTGCCATAAAAGGTCTCCTAAAATTAAACATTAATTAGTAAATTATAAAACTACCTTCAAATACTTCCCAGTATAACTCCCCTTAACCTTTGCCACCTGCTCAGGACTACCACAAGCAATAATCCTCCCCCCTCCATCTCCCCCTTCCGGCCCCAAGTCCACAATCCAATCGGCAGTTTTAATTACGTCAAGATTATGCTCGATAATCACTATCGAGTTGCCTTTGCCTTTCAGACGGCCTATGACTTCCAGCAACAGGGCGATGTCGGCGAAGTGCAGGCCGGTGGTGGGTTCGTCGAGGATATAGAGTGTTCTGCCGGTGTCGCGTTTGGAGAGTTCCAAGGCGAGTTTGACGCGCTGGGCTTCGCCGCCGGAGAGGGTGGTGGCGGACTGACCGAGGCGGATATAACCGAGGCCTACGTCCATCAGGGTTTGCAGTTTGCGTGATACGGTGGGGACGGCGTCGAAAAATTCGCGGGCTTCTTCAACGGTCATGTCGAGGACTTGGCTGATGTTTTTGCCTTTGTATTGGATTTCGAGCGTTTCGCGGTTGTAGCGTTTGCCGTGGCAGACTTCGCAGGGGACGTACACGTCGGGCAGGAAATGCATTTCGACTTTGATGACGCCGTCGCCTTGGCAGGCTTCGCAGCGGCCGCCTTTGACGTTGAAGGAGAATCTGCCGACGTTGTAGCCGCGTTCGCGCGAGAGGGGGACGCCGGCGAAGAGTTCGCGGATAGGGGTGAACAGGCCGGTGTAGGTGGCGGGGTTGGAGCGCGGGGTGCGGCCGATGGGGGATTGGTCGACGTTGATGACTTTGTCGAGGTGTTCGAGGCCGTGGATGTCGTCGTATGGGGCGGGTTCTTCTTGGGCGCGGTTGAGTTCGCGGGCGGTGATTTTGGCGAGGGTGTCGTTAATCAGGGTGGACTTGCCGCTGCCGGATACGCCGGTAATGCAGGTAATCAAACCGAGCGGCAGTTCGAGGGTAACGTTTTTGAGGTTGTTGCCGCGCGCGCCTTTGAGGACGAGCATTCGGTCGGGATTGACAGGCGTGCGTTCAGACGGTACGGCAATGGATTTTTTGCCGCTGAGGTATTGTCCGGTAACGGATTTTTCGCATTTGGCGACGTTTTCGGGTGTGTCGGCAATCAGTACGTTGCCGCCGTGTTCGCCCGCGCCGGGACCCATATCGACGACGAAATCGGCTTCGCGGATGGCGTCTTCGTCGTGTTCGACCACAATCACGCTGTTGCCCAAATCGCGCAGGCGTTTGAGGGTGGCGAGCAGGCGGTCGTTGTCGCGCTGGTGCAGGCCGATGGAGGGTTCGTCCAAAACGTACATCACGCCGGTCAGGCCGCTGCCGATTTGGCTGGCGAGGCGGATGCGCTGGGCTTCGCCGCCGGAAAGGGTTTCGGCGGAGCGGGAGAGATTCAGGTAATCCAGCCCGACATTAATCAGGAAGCCGAGCCGCTCGGTAATTTCTTTGAGGATTTTTTCAGCAATTTGTTTTTTGTTGCCGTCCAAATCCAGCGTTTCAAAGAATTGGTGGGTTTTGGTCAGCGGCCAGGCGGAAACTTCGTGCAACGGTTCGCCGCTGACGTAAACGTAGCGGGCTTCTTTGCGTAAACGTGCGCCGCCGCAGCTTGGGCAGGCGCGGTGGTTTTGGTATTCACGCAGTTTTTCGCGCACGGTTTCGCTGTCGGTTTCGCGGTAGCGGCGTTCGAGATTGGGGATGATGCCTTCGAAGGCGTGGCTGCGGTTGAAGGTGGTGCCGCGTTCGGATAGATAGGTAAAGTCGATGACTTCTTTGCCCGATCCGTGCAACACGACTTTTTTCACTTTTTCCGGTAGGCTTTCCCAAGCGGCGTTGACATCAAATTTATAATGATGCGCCAGCGATTGAATCATTTGGAAATAGAATTGGTTGCGCTTATCCCAGCCGTCAATCGCACCTGCTGCTAAGGATAATTCGGGATGGGCGACCACTTTTTCGGGGTCGAAGAAATTGGTGTTGCCCAAGCCGTCGCAAGTCGGGCAGGAACCCATCGGGTTGTTGAACGAAAACAGGCGAGGCTCTAATTCAGGCAGGCTGTATGAACATACGGGGCAGGCGAAACGCGCGGAGAACCAATGCTCTTCGCCGCTGTCCATTTCCATTGCCAGCGCGCGCTCGTTGCCGTGACGCAGCGCGGTTTCAAAACTTTCCGCCAGACGTTGTTTGATGTCGGCTTTTACTTTCACGCGGTCGATGACCACGTCAATATTGTGTTTGATGTTTTTTTCCAGCTTCGGCACTTCATCCAACTGATAGACCTCGCCGTCCACGCGTACACGCGCAAAACCCTGCGCCTGCAAGTCGGCAAAGAAATCGACAAACTCGCCCTTACGCTCGCGCACCGCCGGCGCCAAAATCATCACGCGCGTGTCTTCCCGCAGCTTCAACACGGCATCGACCATCTGCGATACGGTTTGGCTGGACAACGGCAGATTGTGTTCGGGGCAATACGGCGTGCCGACGCGGGCGTACAAAAGGCGCAGGTAATCATGGATTTCCGTTACCGTGCCGACGGTGGAACGCGGATTGTGGCTGGTGGATTTCTGCTCGATGGAAATCGCGGGCGACAGGCCTTCGATCAAATCGACATCGGGTTTGTCCATCATCTGCAAAAATTGACGGGCATAGGCGGACAGGCTCTCGACATAACGCCGCTGCCCTTCGGCATACAGCGTATCAAACGCCAGCGATGATTTGCCGCTGCCTGACAATCCTGTTACCACCACGAGCTTGTGACGCGGAATGTCCAAATCGACATTTTTTAAATTATGTGTACGCGCGCCGCGGATGCGGATGGTGTCATTATCGTGTGAATGTTTGGGATGATGGTTGCACATATTGTCAGGCCGTCTGAAAAATAAAATAAACGGCTATTGTAGCACTTTTCAAATGACAGACTGGATAGATAAAGCTTTTGATATATATAAAAGAAACAAAAAGGCCGTCTGAAAATATGTTTCAGACGGCCTTAATATAGATGAATCAGCTTATCAGTCGATTTTGCGGAGAATTTCGCGCAGGGCTTTTTGCCAGTCGGACGGTTTGATACCGAACTCGGTCTCCAGGCGTGAGCAATCCATGATGCTGTATGCCGGACGCGGAGCAGGCAGGGGATATTGATCGGTAGTAATCGCGTTCAGTTCCGGAATGCGGAAGCTGTCGTCTAATTGTTGGGCCGTCTGAAAGATGGCTTTGGTAAATTCGTACCATGTTGCCGATTTATTGCCACAGTAATGGAAGATGCCGCGTGGGGAGGTGGGTTGTTGTAATAATTCGATAATGGCGTGTGCCAAATCGCCTGCATAAGTCGGACAGCCGGTTTGGTCGTGAACGACGGAGAGGGAATCGCGTTCTTTGGCAAGGCGCAACATGGTTTTGACGAAATTGCTGCCGTATTCGCTAAACAGCCATGAGGTGCGAATAATAATGCTTTCCGGATGCGCGGCCAAAGCCAAAAGTTCGCCCGCTACTTTGGATTGACCGTAAGTGCTGCGCGGATTGGTGTAGTCGGTTTCGCGGTAAGGGCGTTTGCCTTCGCCGTCGAATACATAGTCGGTGGAAATATGGATAAAGCGGGCATGCGCGGCGCGGGCGGCTGCGGCTAAGTTGTGAACAGCGCTTGCGTTGACGGCAAAAGCAGCCTCTGCGTTTTCTTCCGCTTTATCGACGGCAGTGTAAGCTGCGGCATTAACGATGGCATCGGGTTGGAAATTTTTGATCATGTGATGTACGGCTTCGGTATCGGTAATGTCCAGTGAAGTCGAATCGGTAGCAATCAGTTCCCAATCTTCGGGCAGGTGGTCGCGCAGACAACGGGCAAGCTGGCCTTTGGCTCCGGTCAATAAAGTACGCATGGTTGAGTATCTCCTCTGATGGCTGTTAAATAGGTGTCTGCGTCATTATAGTGTAAGTACGACAAATTCACATTATTAGCATCGAACAAAATACAAACAGGGCCGTGTTTGAGTAAGTAGTCGATATTATCTACCTATAATGTAACTATTTATCAATATTTTAATAATATACTATAACTATAGTTAAAATATAGGTTTTAACTAGATGGATTAAGCAGTTATATTGGTTAAGAGATTGTGAATCAATGTTAATGTTTTTATGATTGTTAGGATAATGGTATTTAAAATTAGGGGAGCTTCTGTCCTTTTGTCGGTAAATTCTACCGTTTGATATTTTTGAGTAAATATTTTGCAAAATATTACTAAAATAATAATTGGGCAAGGGCGGATTTGCTCGTTCCGTCAACCCAATATTTTATTAACTTTTGGGAGTAATTATTATGGCATACTGTTACGGGGGGTATTATACTAGACCCCTGGTTAGTTCTTACTGCGCTCCTGCGCCTAAGGCTTCCTACTCTTCTTACTACTGCGCTCCTGCAGCAAAATCTTCTGTTTCTATCGGCAGCATCGCTAGCATTGCCAGCGTCGGCGTGTCAGTAGTTAACGCGGTAACCGGTTTGGTTTCTGCTATTGCGGCTTTCTGCCCACCGGCAAAAACGCCTAACTACAAATGTGTTCCGGTTTGCCCACCTTACAACTGCGAGCCAATCAAACCGATCCCATGTCCAAAACCACAACCTAAACCTCAGCCTAAGCCTCAACCAAAACCTGAGCCTAAACCTGAGCCACAACCAGAACCGCAACCAGAACCAAAACCTGAGCCTAAGCCAGAACCAAAACCTGAGCCGAAACCAGAACCAAAACCTGAGCCTAAGCCAGAGCCAAAACCTGAGCCTAAACCAGAACCAAAACCTGAGCCAGACTGCAAAGACTGTGTTGACGACCATAACCAAAACAACTCATACGGTCACGAAGACAAAAACCCAGGTAATGTCATCCGAGCTGAAGACTGCAAAGACGGCAACGTTATCCGCGGTACTGATGCTAAAGATACCATCTATGGTACTGCTTGCGAAGACATCATCTACGGTGGCAACGGCACAGACGTAATCTACGCCGGTGCCGGTAACGACACCATTTACGGTGATGCCGACGGCGACTCTCTGTACGGTGAAGAAGGTAAAGACTACCTGCAAGGTGGTGCCGGTAACGACTACCTGAACGGTGGTTCCGGCGCGGACATCATGCGCGGTGGCGACGGTAACGACGTTTACTTCGTTGACAATGCCAACGACCAAGTTATCGAGTACGGTAATGCACACGCCGGTATCGATACTGTCCGTACCGTTATTGACTACACCTTGACCGATCACGTTGAAAACCTGATTTTGCAAGGTATGCAAAACCTGAACGGTACCGGTAACTCTTTGAACAACAACATCGAAGGCAACGGCGGCGACAACCATCTGTACGGTTTGGCCGGCGACGACTGCCTGGTGGGTAAAGACGGTAACGACTACCTCGACGGCGGCGTCGGCAACGACATCCTGATCGGCGGTACCGGTAACGATACTTACTTCTTCGACAAAGGTTACGGTCACGACACTATCCGTGAAGAAAGCGGTAATGACACCTTGTTGTTCGGTAAAGGCGTTGCAGCTTCTGACGTATTGCTGAGCAAATCAGGTGCTAACCTGACTGTTTCTGTCGGTACTAACGACAGCATCACCATCGATGACTGGTTCACCGGTAACGATCACAAAGTTGAAAACTTCAAGTTTGCTGACGGTAGCACTTACCAAGTAACCGGCCACGGCGACTACTACTCTCTGTCTGCTGTGAACCAAATCCAAGATCAGACTCAGGCTCCTGCCATCTGATAGGATGATGGTTTTTAGGGTTTATCCCTAAAATCAAAGGCTAAGGCCGTCTGAAACCGAGCTATAAGGTTTCAGACGGCCTTTATTTTGTAAACAATCTGACGAAAGATGCTAAATTGGGCTAAAATACCAAATTCTTCTGTTTACCAAAGAGATACCCGAAATGTCTGAAATCAGCTTGAAAAAAATCTACTCCGGCAAAGTCCGCGATTTGTACGAAATTGACGATAAACGTATGTTGATGGTTGCTTCCGACCGTCTGTCTGCATTCGATGTGATTTTGGATGATCCGATTCCGGGTAAAGGGGAGATTCTGACGCAGATTTCCAATTTTTGGTTTAAAAAACTGGCTCATATCATGCCTAACCATTTTACCGGCCAAACGGTTTACGATGTTTTGCCTGAAAACGAAGCCAAAGCTTTGGAGAAACGCGCCGTTGTGGCTAAAAAACTCACTCCGGTGAAAGTAGAGGCCATTGTGCGCGGTTATCTGGCAGGCAGCGGTTGGAAAGATTATCAAAAAACCGGTTCTGTTTGCGGTATTCAACTGCCTGAAGGTATGCAGGAAGCGCAGCAATTGCCCGAAGTGATTTTTACGCCGTCAACCAAAGCCGCAGTCGGCGATCATGATGAAAACATCAGCTTTGAAGAATGCGAACGCATTATCGGCAAAGAGCTGGCGGCGGAAGTACGCGCCAAGGCGATTCAGCTTTATACGGAAGCGGCTGAATATGCCAAATCCTGCGGTATCATTATTTGCGACACTAAATTTGAATTTGGTTTAGATGAAGAAGGCACGCTGACTTTGATGGACGAAGTGTTGACGCCTGACTCCAGCCGTTTTTGGCCTGCCGATCAATACAAAGTCGGCACCAATCCGCCGTCTTTTGACAAACAGTTTGTCCGTGACTGGCTGGAGCAAAGCGGTTGGAACAAAAAAGCGCCTGCGCCTAAAGTGCCTGCCGATGTGATTCAGAAAACGGTCGAGAAATATCAGGAAGCATTGACTTTGCTGACTCAGGATTAATTTTTAAGTTTGAAGGCCGTCTGAAAAGGATATGTTTCAGATGGCCTTTTTATTGTATCAATACTGGATTTTAAGGATAGTTGCCTTTATAATCGAGAGTTGTTTTCAGCGTCCGAAAAGGCCGTCTGAAAGCTTGTTTATAACCTGCCGCACGGTCTGAAACCCTAACTATGCACATTCGGATTTTAGTGTGCATTATTAGTGTTTTAGCAGTGCGGTATTTTGAAAGGAACAATGATGTTCAATAAACACGCTAAGACCTTCCAATACGGTAATCAAACCGTTACTTTGGAAACCGGCGAAATTGCCCGCCAAGCCGCTGCTGCCGTTAAAGTATCCATGGGCGACACCGTTGTTTTGGTTGCCGTTACCACCAACAAAGAAGTGAAAGAAGGCCAAGACTTCTTCCCTCTGACTGTCGATTACCTCGAGCGTACTTACGCAGCAGGTAAAATCCCCGGCGGTTTCTTCAAACGCGAAGGCAAACAAAGCGAAAAAGAAATCCTGACCAGCCGTCTGATTGACCGTCCGATTCGTCCTCTGTTCCCTGAAGGTTTCTACCACGACATCCAAATCGTAGCGATGGTCGTGTCTGTTGACCCTGAAATCGATTCTGACATTCCTGCCATGCTGGGCGCGTCTGCCGCGCTGGTGTTGAGCGGCGTACCGTTTGCCGGTCCGATTGGCGCGGCACGCGTGGGTTATGTAAACGGCGTGTACGTTTTGAACCCGACTAAAGCCGAATTGGCGAAATCACAATTGGACTTGGTGGTTGCCGGTACTTCCAAAGCCGTGTTGATGGTGGAATCCGAAGCCGACATCTTGTCTGAAGAAGTGATGCTGGGCGCGGTTGTTTACGGTCACGATCAAATGCAAGTGGCCATTAATGCCATCAATGAGTTTGCCGATGAAGTCAATCCGGAAGTTTGGGATTGGAAAGCACCTGAAACCAATGAAGAATTGGTGGCCAAAGTACGCGAAATTGCCGGCGAAACCATTAAAGAAGCATTCAAAATCCGTCAAAAACAAGCGCGTTCTGCCAAATTGGACGAAGCTTGGAATGCTGTAAAAGAAGCGTTGATTACCGAAGAAACCGACACTTTGGCAGCCAACGAAATCAAAGGCATTTTCAAACACTTGGAAGCCGATGTTGTCCGCAGCCAAATTTTGGACGGCCAACCTCGTATCGACGGTCGCGACACCCGCACCGTCCGTCCGTTGAACATTCAAACCGGCGTACTGCCGCGCACGCACGGTTCCGCACTGTTTACCCGTGGCGAAACCCAAGCTTTGGCGGTTGCAACTTTGGGTACTTCACGCGACGAACAAATCATTGATGCGCTGTCCGGTGAATACACCGACCGCTTCATGCTGCACTACAACTTCCCGCCATACTCTACCGGCGAAGTGGGTCGCGTAGGCGCGCCAAAACGTCGTGAAATCGGTCACGGCCGCTTGGCTAAACGTGCGTTGTTGGCCGTATTGCCAGAACCTGAAGATTTCAGCTACACCATGCGCGTGGTTTCTGAAATTACCGAATCCAACGGCTCTTCCTCTATGGCTTCCGTCTGCGGCGGCTGCTTGAGTCTGCTGTCTGCCGGTGTGCCTTTAAAAGCACACGTTGCCGGTATCGCCATGGGTCTGATTTTGGATAACAACAAATTCGCTGTCCTGACCGACATCTTGGGCGACGAAGACCATTTGGGCGATATGGACTTTAAAGTAGCCGGTACAACCGAAGGTGTGACCGCGTTGCAAATGGACATCAAAATCCAAGGTATTACCAAAGAAATCATGCAAATCGCTTTGGCTCAAGCCAAAGAAGCACGTTTGCACATCTTGGAACAAATGAAAGCCGCCGTTGCAGGCCCGCAAGAGCTGTCTGCACACGCGCCACGCTTGTTCACCATGAAAATCAACCAAGATAAAATCCGTGATGTGATTGGTAAAGGCGGCGAAACCATCCGTTCGATTACCGCTGAAACCGGTACTGAAATCAACATCGCTGAAGACGGTACCATCACTATCGCTGCGACTACTCAAGAAGCAGGCGATGCAGCGAAAAAACGCATCGAAGAAATCACTGCCGAAGTGGAAGTGGGCAAAGTGTACGAAGGTACTGTGGTTAAAATCCTCGACAACAACGTCGGCGCGATTGTCAGCGTAATGCCGGGCAAAGACGGTTTGGTACACATCAGCCAAATCGCCCACGAGCGCGTACGCAATGTCAGCGACTACCTGCAAGTAGGTCAGGTTGTGAACGTGAAAGCATTGGAAGTAGACGACCGCGGCCGCGTACGTCTGTCTATCAAAGCTTTGCTGGAAGCGCCTGCTCGCGAAGAGAAAGCAGCTGAATAATTTGATTGTTCAAGCTTGAAACAAAAGGCCGTCTGAAAATTTCAGACGGCCTTTTGTTTATTTGAATGATGAATTTAAAAATGGGTTTTGCCTTTACTTTGATAAAAGGGATTACTACAATGTTTGCAATCTAATAAATATATTAATCTCTCAAGGAGTATGCAATGAATGCTACGCAATTAATCAGCCGGCTGACGCAAACTGTCGGCGAAAAATACATCATCACAGACCCGGCAAAAACCGAACAATACCGCCAAGGCTACCGTTTTGGCGAAGGCAAGGCGCTGGCGGTTGTCCGTCCGGGTACGGTTTTGGAAATGTGGCAAATTTTGCAGGCGTGTGTTGAGGCTGATGTCATTGTGATTACGCAGGCTGCCAATACTGGCCTGACCGGCGGCTCGACTCCTGACGGTAATGATTACGACCGCGATATCGTGATTGTGAATACCATGCGTCTGAACATCATTCAGCCGATTAATAATAACGAACAAGTTGTCTGCCTGCCCGGTTCTACTCTGAATCAATTGGAGCTGCTGCTGAAACCTTTAGGCCGTGAGCCGCATTCCGTGATCGGCTCGTCCTGTATCGGCGCATCCGTATTGGGCGGCGTATGTAATAACTCAGGCGGCGCTTTGGTACAGCGTGGTCCGGCTTATACGGAAATGGCCCTGTTTGCGCAAATCAACGAAGAGGGCAAACTGGAGCTGGTCAACCATCTGGGCATTGATTTGGGTGAAACTCCTGAAGAAATTCTGACCAATCTGCAAGGTTTTCATTATCAGAAAAAAGACATTGTTCAAGATGCAGGCAAAGGGCATGACCATGCGTACTGCGATCATGTCCGCCAAGTGAATGAACCGACTGCCGCCCGTTTTAATGCCGACCCTGCGCGTCACTACGAAGCATCAGGTTGCGCGGGCAAGCTGATGGTGTTTGCCGTGCGATTGGATACTTTCCCGCAAGAAAAACAGACTGCCGTTTTTTATATCGGCACCAATGATATTAATGAGCTGACCGATATTCGCCGCGCCGCTTTGAGCGAGTTTAAAAACCTGCCTGTTTCCGGTGAGTATATCCATCGTCATGCTTTTGATATTGCTGCTGTTTATGGCAAAGACACTTTTTATATCATCAAGACGTTCGGTACCCACCAACTTCCGAAACTGTTTGATCTGAAAGCCCGTGTGGATAGATTCAGCAAAAAGATAAGTTTCTTACCAAAACACTTCTCTGATAAATTCATGCAACTGATCAGCAAGATTTTGCCTGATCACTTGCCGAAATCTATGCGCAACTATCGGGATAAATATGAACACCATTTGATCTTGAAAATGGGTGGCGAGGGCGTAGAAGAAGCGCGTGCTTTCTTGAAAGAATATTTTGCAACCCATGGCGGCGCATTCTTCGAATGTAATGCCGAAGAAACGCAGGCGGCTATGCTGCATCGCTTTGCTGTGGCTTCTGCCGCGATCCGTTACCGTTCTGTACATGATGATGAAGTAGAGGATTTGGTTGCACTCGATATCGCCTTGCGTCGTGATGATCGTGATTGGTTTGAAACCCTGCCGCCCGAAATCGACAATAAAATTATCCATAAATTGTATTACGGACATTTTATGTGTCATGTGTTCCATCAGGACTACATCATTAAAAAAGGCAACGACTGCATGGCTTTGGAACATGAAATGCTCCATCTGCTTGACCAACGCGGTGCGCAATATCCTGCCGAGCATAATGTCGGTCATCTGTATGAAGCCAAGCCCGAGCTGAAACAGTTCTATAAAAAACTCGACCCGACCAATAGCTTCAACCCCGGTATCGGTAAAACCAGTAAGAAGAAAAACTGGGCAGAATAAATCATAGTTAAAATAAAGGCCGTCTGAATATTTCAGACGGCCTTTTTTGTATGCTGTTTATCAGAACAAGTTGCTGACAAAAATCAGCAAAATCACCAAAGGCACAAGGTATTTCACATAGGCAAACCAGATATTGACCGTCGTATGGTTGCCTTTATAAAACAATTCGTCCTTTGCTTCGTCCTTCATTACGAAACCGACAAACAGCGAGGAGCCGAGCGCGGTCAGCATAAACAGGATGTTGCCACTGATATAGTCAAAGGCATCAAAAATATTTTTGCCGAACACGGAAACGTCTTTCCACGGGCCATAGCTCAAAATAGATGGAATGTTACCGAAGATGAAGATGGCAGCCAGCACAATCGTAATCGCTGCGGTACGGCGGATTTTGGTTTTTTCCTGAATCGTTGTAATCAATACTTCATAAATGGTCAGCGAAGTCGTCAGCGCGGCAATCAGGAGCAGCGAGAAGAAAATCACGGCGAACACAGGGCCAGCCCACATATTAGAGAACACAATCGGCAGGCTTTGGAATACCAAAGTCGGGCCGGAATTGGGCGCAACGCCGAAGCTGAAGAGCGACGGGAAAATCATAAAGCCCGCCAGTACGGCGATGATGGTATTGGTAATTGCCGTAATGACTGCGGTTTGAACCAGATTTTCGTTTTTATCCAAATAGCTGGATAAGGTAATCATCACGCCGAAACCCAAGCTCAGTGCGAAGAATACTTGCCCCAAAACGAAGACGAAAAGTTCGGCGGTAATTTTGCTGAAGTCAGGTTTCAGATAGAAGGTAATGCCTTCCATTGCGCCCGGCAGGGTAACGTTGCGCACGACCATGGCAATCAGGAATAAAAACAGCAGCGGCATCAGGTATTTCGCCGCTTTTTCAATGCCGCCGATGACGCCTTTGACCAAAATCCATTGGTTTACAACGACAAATAGGAAGGTGTAAAAGGCAATTTCCCAAGGGCTGTTTTCAATGTGTTCGGTAAAGAAGCTTTTGGTAACTTCGCCGCTGACAGGGCTGGAAATGTCCAAATTGCCGCCGATGATATTGACGATGTAACTGATAACCCAGCCGCCGAGTACCATGTAATAGGCCATGATGCCGAATGCGCCGATCAGGCCCATCCAACCGACCAATTTCCAAACTTTGGCAACGGGTTTGCCATTCATTGTGCCGCCAAACGCATCCAGCGCGTTCACGCCTTTACGGCGGCCGATGACGTTTTCCACCAAAATCATCGGAATACCGATGACCAGCATGGCGATACAGAACAGAAACACATACGCGCCGCCGCCGTTTTCACCAACCAGATACGGGAAACGCCAAGTTGCGCCAAAGCCGACAGTCGCGCCGGCAACGGTAAGGATGTAAGTCAAACGGTTGGACCAGGTTTGACGGGGTTGATTGGAAGACATAAATACTCAGATGCATAAAAATAAAGACAACATTTTACCGCAAAGATTTAACGAATCTTGACTAAAGTCGGAAAAGAAAATTAGTTAAAAAAACTATGTAATGAATAATTTTTAGTGAGTTCCTCTGGTTTACTTGGTGTTGAAACCTGCAAACAGAGAATTTGGCTGAAACGATATGAATGATTGAAAGAGCTGTAACGATAAAGGCCGTCTGAAAGTGGGATATGGGAAAGGGTTGTTGTGAGGATATTAGATAGCACTAAGGTGTGCTTTCGAATATGTTGGCAACAAAGATGGTATTTATCTAAGGCTGTCTAATAACATCCTGTAACCTTAGCTTGGATAGTCACTGATCGGTTTTCTTTCTATAAAATGATTTGCCTGAAATTGGAACGGCACAGATTGATGCGGAAGAGACGAGTAAGAGAAAAGGGATAATGGCAAGTCAATGAGTGGGAAATGAGGTGTAGCAATGGTGGCTTTTTTAGATGAGAAAGGCCGTCTGAAAGTACATTCGTTTGATTGCCAAATTTTAGATAAAAAAAACCATCTATACTAAGGGGAAAGTATAGATGGCCAAACACATTACGGGGAAAACGTCTTACTCACTTACTCACTTCTTTCGAAGCAAGTGTTACTCAGACAGGCGAATTATACAATAGTTCAGTCTTCACAGTGTTAAATTCTGTTAAACAAAAATAATAAGGTTTATGTATTTGATTTCAAATAAATAAAAAATCCATATTGTTTAAAAATTTATCGAAAAAATTTGGAATTTTTTTAGATTTGGATAAATTTCCATTCTCCGGCGGCCAAATCATCGACATTCCAGTCGCCGAATTTCTCACGGTGGAGCTGCTCGACACGGTTGCCTGCGGCTGCAACCATACGTTTGACCTGATGGTATTTACCCTCGGTAATGGTCATCATCAATGTGGTTGGGTCGGCCAATACTGCTTCGGCTGCGGCGACGGTTTCATTATCGTCATGCAGGAGGACGCCGTTTTTCAACGTAGCACAAAGGGTATCGTTGGCAGGATGCTTCAAGGTAACGCGGTAGAGCTTCGGAACTTTATGTTTGGGCGAAGTAACGCGGTGGTTAAATTGCCCGTCGTTGGTAATCAGAATAATGCCGGTTGTGTCTGCATCCAAGCGGCCGACTGCCTGCATATCGATATTGCGCATGTGGTCGGGAAAAAGGCTGAAGATGCTCGGATATTGCTGGGGTTTGTGCGAAGTTTCGTAATCCGCAGGCTTATGAAGCAGAATGTAGAAATAGGGCATGGGTACGGCAGCAATTTCTTCGCCATCAACAGACAGGGTATGCACTTGAGACGGATCGATATCGTCTTTGGCACGATTATGAATTTCGCCGTTGATGGCGATACAGTCATTGTCTATCAGCCACTGGCATTGCTTGCGGCTGCCGAGGCCTTGCGATTGGATGTATTTGAGCAGTTGCATGATTGAAAAGTAGGAAATGTTCAGACGGCCTTTATTGTACTGGAAAACCGGTTTTGAGGCCGTCTGAAAAGCAGAGGCAAAAAAATCGCCCCTTTAAAATGTTAAGGGGCGCAAAAGGAACACAAACCACTACCAAAAACTGTTACAGGGCAAATTCTCCTATTTGATGTGTTGCCGGATAAAGTGCTTTCATCAAGTCATGTGGTGAAAGCGAGAAATCTTCGCTGTTTGTCGTCAGACGGCCTTGCTGAGGCGTGAGTTCGAGCAATCGGGCGTTTGCCGACTGGATAAACTTGTTTTTCGTGCGCTGCATTTTTCGTTGCAGAGCGGAAACAACGCGGTTGTACAGACTGTCTTTTTGCTTGACTTCGCGTGTATCGGCCACCCAGCTTAAGCGCGTATTGCCGTCTTCATCTTCAATCAGCAGGATGCCGGTTTCTGATTGGGGCGATTTGCCCATGCAAGGAAGCCAAACATAATAGCGGCCATCTAAAGTAATGAATACTGCGTCGTGTACTTCGCACTCATCGCAACATTTGGTGGCAATTAAAGAGCGGATGGCTTGTTGGTGCAGTCTCAGAATGTCAAGGGAGACTTGCTTAAAAATACTTTCGGGCATTTTCTTCTCCTTTCATTCTGTGGTGCGGTTGTTTTGTTTCGATGGGTTGTATTATACGGAGATTTTTTAAATTTGCAAATGATAATTGTTCCTATTATTTAAATAATAAGTAAGGTATTCATTATTAAAGAAATTAAATTTAAAAAATTTTGTAGAAATTGGATTTTCTACTCAAAATTGGAGTAATAGACGGCCAATAGATGAAAAAAGAATAAAGGCCGTCTGAACAAATCCAGCGTTAAAAGGGCATTTGAAAAGCAGCTAAAGTTTTGCTGACTATACATTTCAGACGGCCTTCAGTATGATTCAGGACGTTTTGATAATTGCAGAAACCACCAACCATGAGTCAACGTCAGATTATCCTCGATACGGAAACCACGGGCCTTTATCCTGAAAACGGCGACCGTCTGGTCGAATTTGCCGGCTTGGAAATGATCAACCGCCAAATGACCGACTCCAACCTTCATTTATATGTCCACCCGGAACGCGATATGCCGGAGGAAGCGGCGAAGGTGCATGGTTTGACGATTGAAGTATTGGAAGCGAAGAATGCACCGCCGTTTGCCCAAGTGGGTAAACAGATTGCCGACTTTATTCGTGGCGCAGAGCTGATTATCCATAACGCCAAGTTTGACGTCGGCTTCCTGAATATGGAATTTCGCCGCATGGGGCTGCCTTCTATTGAGGAACTGGGTTGTAAAGTCACCGACACGCTGGCCATGGCGCGTGAAATGTTTCCAGGGCAAAAGGCAAGCTTGGATGCCTTGTGTAACCGCTTTTCCGTTGACCGC
Source organism: Neisseria mucosa (assembly GCF_013267835.1). Taxonomy (NCBI): domain Bacteria; kingdom Pseudomonadati; phylum Pseudomonadota; class Betaproteobacteria; order Neisseriales; family Neisseriaceae; genus Neisseria; species Neisseria mucosa. The sequence continues at coordinate 896,442 of NZ_CP053939.1, read as the reverse complement.
AGCAAACGTGTCTTGCACGGCGCGTTAATTGACTGCGAGCTTTTGGGTGAAGTCTATCTTGCCATGACGCGTCAGCAGTTCGACCTGATGGGCGGCGAGGCGGAAGAAGAGGGCGAAGTCAAACCAACCATTATTGCCGAAACCAAACGTACGTCGCAGTTGAAAGTCATCAAAGCCGATGCGGACGAGCTGGCCGCGCATGAAAAATATTTGGACGATTTGGGCGAAGCGTGTGTATGGCGCAAGGCGGAAACGCCGGATGAGGCCAATGCCGGAGCGTCAGCATGATACGCCGCAATATCGCTTTGATTCCTGCGGCCGGTGTCGGGGCGCGATTTGGCGCGGGAAAACCCAAACAATATGTTGAAATCAATGGTAAAACCGTATTGCAACATACCATAGAAATTTTTGAGCAACACCCACGCATAGATTTAATTGCCGTTATTCTTTCGCCGGAAGATTTGGTTTTTCAGACGGCCCTATCTGAGAAGGTGCGTGTCTTCCGAGTGGGCGGTGCAAGTCGTGCCGAAACGGTACGCAATGGTGTGTCCGTTTTATTGGAGCAAGGTTTGGCTGAGGCACAAGACAATATTTTGGTTCATGATGCCGCGCGCTGTTGCCTGCCTGCCGAAGCGTTAACGCGTTTGCTTGATGAGGCAGGCGAGAATGACGAAGGTGGCATTCTGGCCATACCGGTGGCTGATACGCTCAAGCGGGCAGACGGCAGTCATCATATTGATGAAACCGTTGCACGTGCAGGATTATGGCAGGCGCAAACGCCGCAGCTTTTTCAGACGGCCTTATTAAATCGCGCCTTATCGGTTGATGATTTGAGTGAGATTACGGATGAAGCGTCAGCGGTTGAAAAACTGGGTATCCGGCCGCGCTTGGTGCAGGGCGATACGCGCAATTTAAAATTGACGCTGCCGCAAGACGAATACATTGTCAGATTGTTGCTCAAGGCCGTCTGAACAATCAAAACCCATTATTTAAGGAAATAATATGAATATCCGTGTCGGACAGGGCTACGATGTCCATCAGCTGGTCGAAGGGCGAGATTTGATACTCGGCGGCGTCAACATTCCGTTTGAAAAGGGCTTACTGGGTCATTCCGATGCCGATGCGCTTTTGCATGCGATTACCGATGCCCTGTTGGGCGCGGCCGGTTTGGGCGATATCGGCAGCCATTTTCCCGATACTGCCGCCGAGTTCAAAGATGCAGACAGCCGTGTGCTGTTGCGCGAGGCTTATCAAAGCGTGCAGGCATTGGGTTGGAAGGTGGTTAATGTCGATACGACCGTGATTGCGCAAAAACCCAAACTCGCGCCACATATTCCGGCCATGTGCGCCAATATTGCCGCAGATTTAGGCTTGCCTGAAAACTGCGTCAACATCAAAGGCAAAACCAACGAAAAACTTGGCTATCTGGGGCGTATGGAAGCCATTGAAGCACAAGCGGCAGTATTGCTGATTAAAGCCTAAGGGCTTAAAATCGTTTCATCATTCAAACCGAAAGACTGACAACATGGCAACTCAAGACGAACTCAAACGCATTGCCGCCGAGAAAGCGGTGGAATTTGTTCCTGAAAACGAATACATCGGTATCGGTACCGGCTCTACCATTAACTTTTTTATCGAAGCTTTGGGTAAAAGCGGTAAGAAAATCAAGGGTGCCGTATCTACTTCCAAAAAATCCAGCGAGCTTTTGGCAAAATACGAAATTCCAGAAGTTTCACTGAATGATGTGATGGGTTTGGCGGTTTATGTTGACGGCGCAGACGAAGTCAACCACGCGCTGCAAATGATTAAAGGCGGCGGCGGTGCGCATTTGAATGAAAAAATCGTGGCCAGTGCATCCGATAAATTTGTCTGTATCGCCGATGAGAGCAAATATGTTTCCCGTTTGGGCAAATTCCCATTGCCGGTGGAAGTGTTTGAAAATGCCCGTTCGCTGGTGTCGCGCAAACTGCTTGCGATGGGCGGACAGCCTGAGTTGCGTGTCGGCTATACTACTTTCTATGGTAACCAAATCGTTGATGTTCACGGCCTCAATATCGATCAAGCCCTGAAAATGGAAGACGAAATCAACAAAATCATCGGCGTAGTTGAAAACGGTATTTTTGCCCGTGATGCCGCCGATGTGTTGGTTTTGGGTACGGCAGAAGGCGCAAAAGTCATCCTGCCTTGTCAGGATTAATGAAGATTAATCAATCTTAAAAGGCCGTCTGAAAGCGCATCAGGTCTTTCAGACGGCCTTCAATTTGGCAAAATATGCAAATCAGTAAAATTATAAAATGGTTGCCCGTTGTTTTATCTGTGTTGGGCGCCCTGGGCTATAGTTCACGCGATACCGAGTTGATTCGTAGCGGGGTAAGCGTTGCCGCAACATTGGCACAAAACGACAATATCGGTTTGGAAAAGGTCAATGAATGGCTGGGTGAAAATGTCATCAAAGCCACATCAGACACCACAACCGAAGCTGAACCTAAGCAAGAACAGAAACAAAAACAAAAGGCATCGCGACAATCCTACACATACAATGGAAAAATCATCAAAATCCATGATGGCGATACCATGCACATTATCGATAGCGACGGCCGAAAACACAAAATTCGCATGGCCTATATCGATGCGCCGGAAATCAATCAGGCCTATGGTACGCAATCACGAGACAATCTGATTGATGCCGCATTGAATAAAAAAGCCAAAGTACGCGTGTTTGAAAGTGACCGCTATCAGCGTGAAGTTGCCCAAGTATCAGTCGGCACGGTTGACTTGAATTTAATGCAGATACGGGATGGCGCCGCATGGCATTATGAAAGTTATGCTAAAAAACAACAAAGTAAAACCGCCTACACCGACTATTCGGCCGCACAAAAACAAGCCAAGGAAAAACGTAAGGGCTTATGGAAAAAAGACAATCCGCAAGCGCCTTGGCAATTTCGCCGTCAAAACCACGAGCAGCAGAACGGTAATAAAAAGCAATCTGATAAACAATGGTTTGGGATTTGGTAGGTTTTAAGAAAGAGGCCGTCTGAAAACTTTCAGACGGCCTTTCATTATGATGAAATAAACGTATAGGGCAGATTTTATATCAGGGGAAAATGGTATCGGGATTTTAGGATAAATCACGAATTTTCATCAAAATGTTGCTAGGGAAAGATACTTGATAAGACATTACACCCTGTTCGGATAGACGGGATCAACCATATTCAAAAAGGCGGATATAAAAAAAGACACCGTTAGCTGGTGTCTTTAGTATCTGGCAGAGAGGAAGGGATTCGAACCCTCGATACGCTATTCACGTATACACGCTTTCCAGGCGTGCGACTTAAACCACTCATCCACCTCTCTGTGGACTATTATCCTGACTTCTTATTCAGAATAATGTAAAAACTTGACTGATTGATTTATCAGTGGTGCCCAGGAGAAGACTCGAACTTCCACACCCGTGAGGATACTAGCACCTGAAGCTAGCGCGTCTACCAATTCCGCCACCTGGGCAATTTAAATTTTCTTAAGCAAAGAAGCACCAAATCATTTGGTGCCCAGGAGAAGACTCGAACTTCCACGCCCGTGAGGACACTAGCACCTGAAGCTAGCGCGTCTACCAATTCCGCCACCTGGGCTTTGCTTTATTCTTCAATTTCAGGTAGAGTTGACTATCTGAACTGCGAAGAAGCAGCTATTATATATTTTAAAAAAAGAATGTCAACCATCAAAATGAACAAAAATACTAAATCTTTAAATTTACGAGAAAAAGACCCGTATTTAGAGCGGGAGAAACAACGTTACGCTCATCCGTTGCCCAGTCGTGAATGGGTCATTGAATTATTGGAACAAAAAGGTGTGCCGACAAAAATCGAAGCTTTGGCGCATGAATTGTCGATTGCAGAAGATGAATATGAATTCTTCGAGCGCCGTCTGAAAGCGATGGCGCGCGATGGCCAGGTATTGATTAATCGACGTGGCGCGGTATGCGCGGCAGAAAAATTGGCATTGGTTAAATGCCGTGTCGAAGCGCATAAAGACGGTTTTGGTTTTGCCGTGCCGCTTACGCCGACAGGCGAGGGCGATTTCGTTTTGTATGAGCGTCAGATGCGCGGCGTGATGCACGGGGATATTGTTACCGTGCGTCCTGCCGGTATCGACCGCAGAGGCCGTCGCGAAGGTACGGTTTTAGATGTAGTGGAGCGTGCGCAGTCTAAAGTGGTCGGCCGTTTTTATATGGATCGCGGCGTGGCGATTTTGGAGGCCGAAGACAAACGCTTGAATCAAAGCATTGTTTTGGAACCTGAAAGCGTAGCGCACTTTAAACCGCAATCCGGTCAAGTCATTGTCGGTGAAATTGAGACTTACCCCGAGCAAAACCGCCCTGCCGTAGCGAAAATCATTGAAGTGTTGGGCGATTATGCCGACAGCGGTATGGAAATCGAAATCGCCGTGCGCAAGCACCATTTGCCGCACCAATTTAGTGAAGCATGTGTCAAAGCTGCGAAGAAAATTCCCGATCATGTGCGTAAAACCGACTTGAAAGGGCGCGTGGACCTACGGGATTTGCCTCTGGTAACCATCGATGGCGAAACTGCGCGGGACTTTGACGATGCGGTTTTTGCCGAAAAAATCGGCCGCAATTACCGCTTGGTGGTGGCGATAGCCGATGTCAGTCATTATGTCCGCCCGGATGACGCGATTGATGTAGATGCTCAAGAACGCAGTACCAGCGTGTATTTCCCACGCCGTGTGATTCCAATGCTGCCGGAGAATTTGTCCAACGGCATCTGCTCGCTCAATCCTGATGTCGAACGCCTGTGTATGGTGTGCGATATGGTGATTACTTATGCCGGCAATATCAAGGAATACCGTTTCTATCCGGCAGTAATGCGCTCTCATGCGCGACTGACTTACAATCAAGTTTGGGATTGGATTTCAGACGGCCGGGATCATCCGTTTAAACCGCAAATCGATACTCTGTATAAATTATTTAAAATCTTGCAGAAAAAACGTTTCGAGCGTGGCGCGGTTGAATTTGAGAGCATTGAAACCCAGATGATTTTTGACGACAACGGTAAAATCGACAAGATTGTTCCCATTGTCCGCAACGATGCGCACAAGCTGATTGAAGAATGTATGCTGGCGGCGAATGTTTGCGCGGCAGAGTTCTTGCTGAAAAACAAACATACGGCTTTATTCCGCAATCACTTGGGCCCAACCCCCGAAAAACTGGCTACTTTACGCGAGCAGCTTGGTTTGCTGGGGCTGAGTTTGGGCGGCGGCGATAATCCGATGCCGAAAGACTATGCCGCGCTTGCCGAGCAATTTAAAAACCGTCCGGACGCGGAACTGTTGCAAGTGATGATGTTGCGTTCTATGCAACAGGCGGTTTATGAGCCGCATTGCGACGGTCACTTTGGTTTGGCTTATGGTGCATATGCACACTTTACTTCGCCTATCCGCCGTTATCCCGATTTGACTGTCCATCGTGCCATTAAGGCTGTATTGAATGGACAAACTTACCAACCCAATAAAACCTGGCAGGCTTTGGGCGTGCATACCTCGTTCTGCGAGCGCCGAGCCGACGATGCCAGCCGCGATGTGGAAAATTGGCTGAAAACTTATTATATGCGCGACAAAGTCGGCGAAGTCTTCAGTGGCAAGATTTCGGGCATGACCAGTTTCGGTATTTTTGTAACCTTGGACGATATTCATATCGACGGTTTGGTACACATCAGCGATTTGGGAGAGGATTATTTCAACTTCCGTCCTGAAATTATGGCGATTGAGGGCGAGCGTAGCGGTGTCCGTTTCAACATGGGCGATACGGTTACTGTAAAAGTCGCGCGTGCCGATTTGGATACCAGCAAGATTGATTTGACCTTAATCAGCGGCGGCTCAGTCGGTAAGAAACGTGGCACTAGAAAAGCAAAACCTGCGAGTAAGCCGACAGCTGCTGACAAACCTGTCGAAAAACGTAAGCGTAAACTTTCGGCTAAAGAAATTGATGAAGCGTTGGCTGCTCCCACGAAGGCAAAGAAGGGTAAGGTGAAAAGTAAACCTGCTTCCAAGCCTACTAAGCCAAGCAAACCTAAAGCCGCAAGCAAGAAAAAGGTGCAGGCGAAAACAGCCTCTGTTAAGGCCGGGCGTAAAAATAACGCTCAAGGCAAAAGCGTGAAGATTAAAGTGAAGAAAGCAGCTAAGAAATAAGCGGCATTCAACTCAGGCCGTCTGAAAGGTTTCAGACGGCCTGAGTTTGTGATTTCATGAATAAAACTTAAGGATAAATAAGATGATAAAACTATACGGTATTCCTAATTGCGATACGGTTAAAAAAGCGCGCAGTTGGTTGGCGGAAAACGGCATCGAGTTTGAGTTTGTAGATTTTAAGAAAAACTCCCCGACTGCTGATTTGATTGATGGCTGGCTGAATCAGGCGGATTTGGAAATTTTGCTCAATAAAAGAGGCACGACTTGGCGCAAGCTGGATAAAGATGCGCAAGAATCTGCCGCCACAAAAGAAGGTGCGATTGCTTTAATGGTGGAGAATCCCAGCATCATCAAGCGGCCTGTGTTGGTCAAAGAAGGGCAGGTTCATGTCGGATTTTCAGTAGAAGCGTATCAGGAAATGTTCGGATAAGGCATTTTTAGGTTTTTAGGCCGTCTGAAAAAGCAAGCCTCGAAAAAATACGTTACAATACGCGCTTTGAGCCTGTTTTCAGGATTTTAAGATTTTTGCGGCAGCATTTTGCGGCTGCCGCGCCAAACTTTTCTTTCGGATAAATATGTTCCATATTGTTGAAAAATATAAAACACCCGCCCAGATTGTTTTAGGTATCATCGGTCTGACCTTTATCGGATTCGGTGCCAATAATTTGTCTTCGCCGGGTTCTGATTACATTGTCAAAGTCGGGGATGAGAAAGTCAGCGAACACGCTTTACAGATTGCGATACAAAACGAGCAGGCTGCCGGCAATAATGCGCCTTCGCGTGATGCGGTATTCCAATCGTTATTGCAACGTGCTTATCTGAAGCAAGGTGCCAAGCTGATGGGCATTGCTGTGTCTCAGGAACAAATCAAGCAAGTCATTGTGGATGATCCGAATTTCCATGATGCTTCCGGTAAATTCAGCCAGGATTTGCTCAAGAAATATTTGGATCAACGCAGGATGACCGAGGATCAGTTCGTTGAAGATATCCGCGAACAGTTCCAGTTGCAAAATCTGTTGAATTTGGTGCAAAACGGCGCTTTGGTCAGCGATGCGCAAGCGCGTCAGTTGATTAACCTGACTCAAGCCACCCGTACCATCCGTTCATTTACGTTCAGCCCTGAAGCATTTGCGGCACAAGTCAAAGTAGATGATGCGGCTTTGCAAAAATATTATGAAGCGCATAAGAAAGATTACTTGATTCCTCAAGCCGTTAAGCTGGAATATGTGGCTTTGAGCATCAAAGATTTGGCTGAGAAGCAAACCGTCAGTGCGGAAGAAGTACAAAAAGCTTACGACAGTAAAAGCGTAGATTTGTCGCCAAGAGCCGAAATTGCGCATATTTTCATTCCGGTCATGCCTAACGGAGATGAAGCAAGCAATGCGGAAATTAAAGCCGAAGTGGACAAAATGGCTGCGGAGCTTAAAGCACATCCGGATTCGTTTGCCGAGCTGGCGGCCAAGTATTCCAAAGACTTGTCCAGCAGCAATAAAGGCGGCAACTTGGGTTATCTGAGCAAGAGCGGCGGCAGCGGCTTTGGGCCGGAATTTGATAAAGCGGCATTTGCATTGGGCAAAGGCGAGGTCAGCGATACCGTTAAATCGTCTTTGGGTTATCACGTCATTAAAGTTTTGAATGTCGAAGCTGAGCCGACTTTGGAACAAGCCAAAGCGCGTATCGAAGCAGCCTTGAAACTGAAAAAAGCAGCTTCTGCCTTTAATGCTGCGAAAGAAAAACTGGGTGAAGATACCTTCAATGATCCGTCTTCTTTGGCAAAAGCAGTCGCCAATTCAGGTTTGAAAGTAGAAAGCCTGGATGAATGGGTGACCAAAGCGGGTGCGAAGGAAGCCGGCTTGCCTGAAGCGTTGATTAATGCCGCGTTTAGTGATGATGTGCTGAAGAAAAAACACAATTCTGAAGTGATCGCCATCAATAACGATACCGTTTGGGTTATTCGTGCGAAAGAAGTGCGCGAAGAGAAAATCGCACCATTTGCGGAAGTCAAAGACACTGTCCGTGCGGCATATCTGCGCTCTGAAGCCGTCAAACTGGCAGAGAAGAAAGCCCAAGAAACTTTGGCCGCATTGAAAGCCGGTAAAACTGCCGACGTTCAATGGTCGCCTGTTTCTCAATTGAGCGCGCAAGATGCACGTAAAACCATGTCTCCGGAGGCTTATGCGGCTTTGCTGAAAGCACGTCCTGTCGGCGGCAAACCTGCGTATACATTGTTGGAAGGTATGCCTGCGCCGGTGATTATGGAAGTTCAGAGTGTTTCCGCTCCTGAAAATGCCGATTCACAGATTCCGGCTTCCAAACAGGCTTTGGTTCAGCAGCTTTCTGCCAATGTTTTCGATGCCTTGCTCCAGTATTTGGATAAGAAAATCGATCGTACGCAAGGTGCACAACAAGTTAATAATGCTGCCGAATAAGCAGAATATTAGAGTAGGGCAGCCGGATGAATTCCGGCTGTTTTCTTATTTTTAGCCATCTTTTTAAAGGCCGTCTGAAATCATGAGTAAAAATCCTGATGCCTTTGTCCGCTTGATTAATGCATTAAAAATCCTGCCCAATGTCGGACCGAAATCCGCACAACGCATGGCCTACCAGCTTTTACAGTACAAACGCGAAGAAGCGCAGGAATTGGTGGACGCTTTGCAGTTTGCTTTGAGGCAGGTGCAGCATTGTCGGATGTGCAACACATTTTGCGAAGGCGATTTGTGTGAAATTTGCGCAGACGAAAAACGCGATAAAAGCCGTTTGATGATTGTGCATATGCCGGCGGATGTCTCCAGCATGGAGGCGGCCAATTGCCATGATGGCCTGTATTTTGTTTTGATGGGGCAAGTCAGCCCGGCGCAGGGGATGGATATTTCGTCAGTCGCATTAGATAAGCTGGTGGTCCGTTTGCAGGCGAGTGATATTGAGGAAATTATCATTGCAACCAACTTCACAGCCGAAGGCGACGCGACAGCATATATATTGGCGGAATTGTTTAAAAATCTTCCTTATAAAGTCAGCCGGTTGGCAAGGGGAATCCCTTTGGGCGGCGAGATGGAATATGTGGATGCCGGTACTTTGGCTCAGGCCGTTTACGATAGACGAAACATCCAATCTTAAATGCCAATATAAAAAGGCCGTCTGAATGTTTTTCAGACGGCCTTTTCATTGATGAAATCAGATTATTTGCAGCTCACGCCTTGAATTTGAGGCGTATCGCCGTTGCCGACTTTGAATGCGCATTTGGTTGCGCTGCTGCCGGATACGGTAACAACACCGTTTCCGCTGTTGAGGCTGACAGGTTCTTTTACGCCCATGCCGACAGCAGTGGCTGCCAGTTTTTGAACATCGGCATCGGAGTAAGCGGTATTGTTTGAACTGATTTTGATTTCTTTGGCGGCATATGCATTGAAGCTGAATGACAAACCTACAGCTACGGATACGAGGGCCAAGAATTTTTTGCTGTTCATTAGTGTATTTCCTTTTTGATGGTGACAAAACGAGTCACAGCTTCAGAATAAGGGCGATTGGCCGATTGTGCAAGTTTTTCGGCGGAATTTACGGGAAGATACATGGTTTTACATACACTATATCCCTGAATGCCACATCAGTCGGGCAATCGGACGACCTGTCGGTTTTACGGTACAATAAGTCTTTTTTGACAAACGAATGAGGCATTTTTGAATGGCTTCTTTAGAAACTTGGATAGGCCTGCGCTATTTGCGTGCGAAAAAACGCAACGGCTTTATGTCATTTATTACTATGATTTCAATCGCCGGTATCGCCTTGGGCGTAACGGCGCTGATTGTGGTGTTATCGGTAATGAACGGATTTCAGAAAGAGATACGCGGTCAATTGTTGAACGTTGCACCTCATGCGGAAATCGGCTATTACGATGTCGGCAGTGCGCCGGGTTGGCAGAATTTGCGCGAATTTGTAAAAGGCAAAAAGGAAGTGTTGGCCAGCGCGCCTTATGTTTCCGATCAAGCTTTGCTTGCCAATGCCGGAGAAGTACGCGGTGTACAGATACGCGGTATCTTGCCGTCTGAAGAAAAAAATGTCGTTGATTACGGCAAGGATATGCCGGCCGGCAGTTTTGACGATTTGAAGCCGGGCGAATTTGATATTATTTTAGGTCAAGGGCTGGCTGAGGCATTGGGTACGGAGCTTGGCGGCAAAGTTACTGTGATTACGCCGGAGGGGAATGTCACTCCTGCCGGCGTAGTGCCGCGCTTGAAGCAGTTTAATGTGGTCGGTGTGGTAAAAACCGGTGTTTATGAAGTCGATAACACATTGGCAATGACGCATATCAAGGATGCGCAAGTCTTGTATCGACTGGGAGAAAATGTCGGTGGGCTGCGTTTGCGGTTGGCTGATCCGCAGAATGCGCCGTCTTTTATTGCTAAGTTGATTCCAGATGCTAAAAAAGATGAAGTATGGGTGCGCGACTGGACGTTTAACAACCGCAGCTATTTTGAAGCCGTTGAGTTGGAAAAACGCATGATGTTCATCATTTTGACGCTGATTATCGCGGTTGCTGCGTTTAACCTCGTCTCGTCTTTGGTAATGGCGGTAACGGAAAAACAAGCCGATATTGCGATTTTGCGCACATTGGGTTTGTCCCCGGGCGGCGTCATGAAGATTTTCTTGGTGCAGGGCGCTTTTGCGGGGTTCTTCGGTACGCTTGTGGGCGTGGTGTGCGGTGTATTGCTGGGTTGGAATGTCGGCAAGATTGTCGCGTTTTTTGAAGACCTGTTCGGCGTGCATTTGATTAACTCACAGGTTTATTTCATCGATTACCTGCCTAGTGATGTGAACTTGAAGGACGTCGCCGTTATCGCCTGCATTTCGCTTGGCTTGGCATTTATCGCCACGCTGTATCCGAGCTGGCGTGCTGCGAAAACCCAACCTGCGGAGGCTTTGCGTTATGAGTAAGACAATTTTGAAATGTATCGGCGTTGGCAAAAGCTATAATGACGGCGCATTGAATGTACAAGTGTTGAATCATTTGGATTTTGAAGTTGCCGAAGCGGAAAGCGTGAGTATCATTGGTTCGTCAGGCAGTGGTAAATCTACGTTGTTGCACCTTCTTGGTGGCTTGGATATGCCGTCTGAAGGCAAGGTGATACTGATGGATCAGGATTTGGGCGGTTTGAGCCAAAAACAGTTGGGCGAATTGCGCAACCGTTATTTAGGCTTTGTGTATCAGTTTCACCATCTATTGCCTGAGTTTTCTGCTTTGGAAAATGTCATGATGCCGCTTTTAATCGGCAAAATGCCCAAGGCGATGGCTGAGGAGAAGGCTGTCAAGATGCTGAAAAAGGTTGGCTTGGATAAGCGTATGCTGCACCGTCCGAGTGAACTTTCCGGCGGCGAGCGTCAGCGTGCGGCGATTGCCCGTGCTTTGGTTAATGAGCCGAAATGCCTGTTGGCAGATGAGCCGACGGGGAACCTTGACCGTAAAAATGCGCAAAATGTGCTGGACATGATGCTGGATTTGAAACGCGAATTGAACACCAGCCTGATTGTGGTGACCCATGATGACGAGCTGGCTGAACGTTTCGACCGGGTAATGACCATGAAAGACGGTAGCCTGCAAGTGCTGCAATAAGGTTATTATTTCAGGCAAATATTTTATGCTTTGAACGGTATAATAGAGGCCGTCTGAAAAATAGGTTTTCATTTATGGAAACGCTGTTTTTCAGACGGCCTTTCTTTTTCTTTCCGTATCAATCAATCCTGAGCCATGAACCCGACCGACTCTATCCTTTCCTCTGCCGCAGATGCGGCCATAGCGTTTTTCCGCCGCCGTGAAGTACAGGGCGCATCCGTTATTGAGCCTTATGTGGTTCGACTGTTTGCAGCCTTGCAAAACGGGCATTCGTTTATTTACTTGGATAAAGCGGATGTCGATACCTTAAGCAACTTGCCGAATTTGGTCGGCAATGCGGATAAACCGCTTATCCTGCAAGGCAGGAAATTGTTTTTAGGGCGGATGTGTCAGTTGGAGCATGATTTGGCTGTCGAAATCAAACGGCTGGCAAGTGCCGAGGCGGAAGAAGTGAATTTCATGGCGGCTTCAAAAAGCCTGAGTGATTGGTTTGATCCTAAAGACAGCAAAGAGCAACGGGATGCTGCGGCTTTGGCCTTGCTGCAAAACTTTATGCTGATTACCGGCGGGCCGGGTACGGGTAAGACCACGACCGTCGCAAAGCTTTTGGGTCTGATTTGTAATAACAGTACGAAGCTGCCCCGTATTGCGTTGGCTGCGCCGACGGGCAAGGCGGCTGCGCATATGGCACGGGCTTTGCAGCGTGCTTTGGATGGCTTTGATTTGTCTCCAAGCATTAAAGCGCATTTGGAAAACTTGGAAGGACAGACTGTCCATCGATTGTTGAAATTGCGGCCGCCGCAAATGCGTCCTGCGTTCAATCATGAACATCCGCTTGCTTTGGATGTTTTGGTGGTGGATGAGGCTTCGATGTTGGATTTGCCGCTGGTGTTGGATTTGTTGCGCGCCGTGCCGACCGGTTGTCGTCTGGTGTTGCTGGGCGATGAAAACCAGTTGCCGTCGGTTGGTCTGGGTGCCGTATTGGCGGCGTTGTCGCGTCCGACGGCTTTGGATAAAGAAACTGCTGAAAAGCTGGAAGTTTATCTGCCCAATCATGGCTTTGAGATTAAAGAGCGGCCTCAGGCTTTATCGCAAAACAATGCCAAATTGACGTTCAGCCACCGTTTTGGCGTAGACAGCGGTATCGGCTGTTTGGCAAGGGCGGTGGTGTCCGGGGAAAAGCAAACTGCGGTCGAACAGTTTGACAAGTTCCCCAAAGAGTTGGAAATGAAATCAGGCCGTCTGAAAGAGCAGGTCGCTTTACTGTATCAAAAGCAACAGGATTATTGGCAGGCCGTGACAGAGAATAATGTCGCACTCGCCTACGGTCATGCGGCAGATGTGGTGGTATTGGCGGCTTGGCGGCAGGATGCGGATGATTTGAATCAGGCTTATCAAGAATATCTGCAACGGCAAGGTAAGGTTTCGGGCGAAACGCCTTGGTTTGCCGGACAAATCATCATGATTACCCACAATGATTACATGCTGGAAGTGTTTAACGGCGATATCGGGCTGATTATGAAAGATGAAGAATCGTTGAATGGCTTGTCTGCCTATTTTCCTGAGAAAGATGGATTTAAAAAAATTGCCATCAGCCGTTTGCCCGATTTTGAATCGGCTTTTGCCATGACGGTGCACAAGAGCCAAGGTTCGGAATATCGGGAAGTATGGCTTTTGCCGCCGTCAGTGCCTGCAACGACGGAGGGCGAGGAGGAAACCCGAGGGTTGGATAAGGCTTTGCTTTACACAGCCATTACCCGCGCGCGTGAACGTTTTGTGTTTTGGGGAAATGCGGAGGAATTGTGTCAGGCTGTGGGATGCCACCAAAAACGCAGGACGGCATTGGCCGATGCCTTGGAACGGCAGTTTGAACAAACTGATATGCAGGCTTCTGTTTGACCTGAATCAAGAGGCCGTCTGAAAGCGGAGAAAGCGTTTAAATCTGCTTGACTGATTACACTAATTTACATACGATAAAAATAATTAGTAAACAAAATGAATAATTTTTACAAAATCCACGATTTTGTACGCTTTATCGAATACTTCACTTTCAATACCTTCTTTTGGAGAGTCGGCATGAAATTTCAAACCAAACTGATTGCAACCTGTATTTTATTGGCTTCATCATCTTATTCATTGGCAGAGAATGCTGATGGCGGGCGTGATGCTGCGGCTTTGGCCACCACCAACGATTATGTCAATTCCGGCAGCATCATTCGCAAAGATGACGATAAAATCAGCATTTTCAATGATTTGTTGACTGTGAACGGCGGTTTGCGCGTACGTGCGGATACTAAAGACATCAATGCCAACAACAGCAGCGTTAATCCGACGCCTGAAGACACCAATGCCAACTTCAACGCGGAGTTTTGGTTACGCGCAAAACTGTACAAAGATTGGAAATTGGTAGCGCAAATCGAGCCGAATATCGATTTGGAAACCGGTAAATTTAACGGCGATCATGATGTGCCGGTCAATAAACTGTATGCCGAAGGGACTGTGTACAACAACATCAAAGCGCGTGTCGGTAAATTTGGCGCATTCTCTTCATACGGCCGCGTGTGGGATACTGAAGTCACCGGCGGCGAAATCTTCTTTGACAATAAAACCCTGCCGACCAAAATCTATGCGGGCCGCCGTACAGGCAATCTGAACGACAACGCATGGGGCATCGGCGGCCGCCGCAGACATTTTGCCGCGATTCAAAGCGTGTTGCCTGTGAATGAGAATATCAACGTCGGCGCAACCGTTAGCTATATGAAAGACATCGATGTACGCGGCGCGAAGAAAAACGCGGTCTTCGGGGAAATTGGTACGGACATTAAATTTAATGACGATTGGCGTTGGATGGCCGCGGTCAGCAAGTCCAATATCAAAGCTTATAATGATGCCGGACAAAAAATCAAAAATGATGGCGTGTTCACTGAAGTGCGCTATAAATCGGCCGACTGGAACGTCCGTAATTCTTACGACGTATTCTTGAACTACCGCCGTGTCGGCTCGTTGTCCGGTGTCTCTTCTGTTGAGGATTACAGCAAAAACGTTCAAGGCGTGCAAATCGGTGCGACTTATATTCCTTGGAAAAACTGGAAACTCAAAGGCTTCTATTTGGCCGGCAAACAGGTTACGCCTACTGTCGGTACGGATAAGCAGGACGTGAACGTTATTCGCGGTCAGTTAGAATATAAATTTTAATCATCACAAATAAAAAACAGGCAGGATGTCCTGCCTGTTTTTGGTTTTCAGACGGCATGGATATAGGGCCGTCTGAAACAATAGATTCAACGCTTACCAGCTATCGCGCTTCATGCGGTCAAGCTGGCGGCGGTCGCGTTTGGTCGGGCGTCCGTCCGGATAAGCGGCACTGATGCGGCTGGCTTGGTCGAGTTGTTTTTGAGCTTCGCGTTCGGCAGCCGTTTTCATGTCTTCTTCGTACAGTAAACGCGCTTCCGGTGCCGGGCGGCGTTGATGATTGAGCGCGGCGACTTTGAATTTGTAGGGTAGGGAGTTCAAAGTCATGTCGATGGTGTCGCCGGCGGAAATATTTTTGCTGTTTTTCACTTTCGAGCCGTTTACCAAAACCCTGCCCAGCTCAATATGTTTTTGTGCCAGCGCGCGGGTCTTGAAAAAGCGCGCGGCCCACAGCCATTTGTCCAAGCGCATGGACGAATTGTCATGATTGTTTTTCATAGCCTGTTTGAAATGATTGAACTGAATTGAAGTTTATCATAAGATACGGCACTTCATTCGTTTAGTGCAGATATACTATTTCTTTGTTAAAGGCCGTCTGAAAGATTTTTTATTGCAAAAGATGGCAGTTTCCCTTTGAGAAATGCTGTCAAATACGTCTGATTAGCGTATCATGTCAGCAACCGTTACCGAGAGCTTTGTTTTATGAAACCCGTTTTTTTGGACTTCGAACAACCCATCGCCGAATTAACCAATAAAATCGACGAGTTGCGATTCGTACAAGATGAATCTGCCGTCGATATTTCCGACGAGATTGCCAGACTGAAAAAGAAAAGCAACGAGTTGACCAAGTCAATTTTCAGCAAGCTGACTCCGGCTCAAATTTCACAAGTGTCCCGCCATCCGCAACGTCCTTATACTTTGGACTACATCAACGGTATTTTTACTGATTTTGAAGAGTTGCACGGCGACCGCCATTATTCTGACGATCATGCCATTGTCGGCGGTTTGGCACGTTTCAACGGCCAAAGCGTGATGGTCATCGGCCATCAAAAAGGCCGCGATACCAAAGAAAAAATCCGCCGCAATTTCGGTATGCCGCGTCCCGAAGGTTACCGTAAAGCGCTGCGCTTGATGCAGACTGCCGAGAAATTCAATATTCCGGTCATGACCTTTGTCGATACTCCGGGTGCGTATCCGGGCATTGGCGCGGAAGAGCGCGGCCAGTCCGAAGCCATCGGCCGTAATTTGTACGAACTGACCCGCCTGCATGTACCGGTATTGTGTACCATCATCGGCGAAGGCGGTTCGGGCGGTGCGTTGGCAGTAGCTGTCGGTGACTACATCAATATGCTGCAATACTCGACCTATTCGGTGATTTCTCCCGAAGGTTGCGCCTCTATTCTTTGGAAAACTGCCGAAAAAGCAGCAGACGCCGCGCAAGCATTGGGGATTACCGCCAAGCGCCTGCAAGAATTGGATCTCATCGATAAAGTCATTGACGAGCCGTTGGGCGGCGCACACCGTGATTACGAAACCACGATGAAAAACGTTAAAACCGTTTTGGAACAGCAATTAAGCGAAGCGCAAAGCATGACCATGCCTGATTTGCTTTCCCGCCGTTTCGACCGCATCATGGCTTACGGTAAATTTACCGATAAATAAGTTTGACTGCTGAAAAAGCAAGCAGATGCCGCTGCTTGCTTTTTTTGTATTCTATTTTTGAGTAATTCATAATTTCAGGCCGTCTGAAATGTCGCAACTATCCCCTGATTCCCTATTTAAAAGTTTTCAAGCAGCTTTTCCTGATTTGCCGAGCCATACTGTTTTTGAAGTCGGTTTGAGCGGCGGATTGGATTCCGTTGTCCTGCTGCATCTTTTGGACCGGATGCGCGAATTTCGCCGTTTTGATTTACGTGCCGTCCATGTTCATCATGGTTTAAGCACCAATGCCGACAGTTGGGCAAAATTTTGTCAGGATTATTGTCAGCGTTTGAATGTTGCCTTGCGGGTGTGCCGTGTCAATGTGGAAAAACACGGAAAAGGTTTGGAAGCGGCGGCCAGGGCCGCCCGATATCAGGCATTTTCAGACGGCCTGAAGAAAATTATTGTTTTGGCACACCATCGCAATGATCAAATCGAAACATTTATGCTGTCGGCTGTACGCGGCGGCGGATTGCGCGGTATGGCAGCTATGCCGGTATGGCGTGATTTAAATGAAGAGATCCAAATCTGGCGGCCGCTTTTGGCATTTTCCCGTCAGGAATTGGCAGAGTATGCGCAACAATGGAGGCTGCCTTTTGTCGAGGACGAAAGTAACGAGGATTCTGGCTATTTACGCAATTGGATGAGAAATCAGGCCTTGCCGCAATGGCAGCAGCGTATTCCGAATTTTGAGCAGCAAATTTGTGCCAATATCCGATTATTGCAGGAAGATTTGCAGCTTTTAGATGAATTGGCTGAGTCTGAATACCAGCGCATCAGTCCGGACGGAATATTCAGTATCAGTCTGTGGCGGCAATGTACGCCGCTCTTACGCCGTCGGTTGCTTTGGTATTTTTTGAGAAAGCAAACAGAATCATTGCCTTCTTATCACAGCATTGCCGATTTCGCCCGAGTATTGGAAACCGCAGAACAGGCGCAGTTGAGTTTGCCAAACGGCGAATTGGTCGCCTATCGGGATCAGTTGTTTATTTGGCAAGAAAATGAATTTCAACGGCTGCCTTGGTGTAATGGTGGGGAAGTTCGAGGCCGTCTGAAAGATATTTTGCTGGAAAACGGTTTTGTTTTATTACCTTTTAAAGGCGGTTTGCCGGAAGAGGAGTTGGAGAAGCCGGCTGTGCTTAGAACTGTATCCGAGGGCGACGTGATTCAGTCCGGGCAGAGGGAAAAATCAGTTGAAAAACTATTGCAAGAGTGTCATATCATGCCACTCGTGCGTAAATATTGGCCGATTATCATAAGTATGGGCAACAAGTGCCTTGCTGTTGCTAACCTTAGGGTTGGAAGCGATGTTCAAATAGAGCAAGGTTATCTACCTGTTCATAGAAAGTTGGTCGGATATATGGCAAAAAGTAAAGCAACTAACTTTAAATTTAGAAAGTATTAGTAGTTTAACTACTTTTGCTAAGTATTGGTATATTAAGTAATATTGTTAATATTAGAGCATCTGCACAAATAAACTTTAGCCATTGAATGTAATCTTATGGAACTATTTCAGAGCGTTGCTGTCTTTACTGTGCACAGCACGCTTTACTATTTTTGGGTTTAAAGCAGTAAAATGATTAAAGGGTGGGTATGAACGATCGCCAAATAGATCAAGTTTTGGTGGAGCGCGCGCAGAAAGGTGACCATAAGGCATTCGAGATGCTGATGTCCAAATATCAGCGTCGTCTAAACAGACTGATTTCCCGTTTTATTCAGGATGAGCATGAAGTGCACGATGTAACCCAAGAGGCAATGATTAGGGCTTATCGTGCATTGGCAAATTTTCGTGGAGAAAGTGCATTTTATACATGGCTGTACCGTATCGGTATCAATACGGCAAAGAATTTCCTGACCACTTCGGGTCGTCAGTTTTTTGTCAGTTCGGAAGCAGCCAATGAGGAAGGAGATGTTCTTGATTTAACCGATCAGATTGCCGATTACCATACGCCGGAAGCTGAGATGATGAATCGGGAAATCTTGCAGACCGTCGAGGCAAGCATTGCGCAACTGCCAGACGATATGCGTCAAGCCATTACGCTTAGGGAAATGGACGGCTTGTCTTACGAAGAAATAGCTCGGGTAGTGGATTGTCCGATAGGTACAGTACGTTCGCGTATTTTCAGAGCGCGTGAACTGATTGCAAAAGATTTGCGGCCGCTGTTGGATACTTCTGAAGATCAAAGGTGGTAATAAAAATGAACGACAAAACAAATAAAGCATTGGAGTATGTGTCCGCATTGATGGACGGTGAAGCATTGACTGATGAGATGCTGGATGCCGTATTGGCAGACGAGGAAGCATTGCGCGCTTGGCATGAGTACCACATTATCGGCGACTGTATCCGTCAGGGTGCGGCGGCGAAGGTGGCTGATGAAACCATGCAAAGTAAAGCATTTACAGTGCCTCAAGCTGAGATTGCCGGCAAGCAGAAAAAATATACTCATCGCGAAGCGGCCAATAACGGCTTCTTTAAATTCTTTGCAGCCGCTGCCAGCGTGTGTGCCATTGCTGTGACGGCATGGCAGTTTACGCCGCAAACTTCTCGTGACGCTATGCCGGTTGCCGAGAAGTCTAATGTTCAGCCTGCACAAGATATCATTCCGGTAAGCGGTACGCCTGACGATAAAGCGGCTTCCGAGCCTGGTGAAACCGTTGTGCCGAATGCGGCGAAAGACGGCAAAATTGAAAATCGTCCGACTGTCCGTACCGAGCAGAAAAATGAGCAGCAGACTGTTGTGCAGTAAAAAATGAAATCATGCAAAACCCTTGCTTTATGGCAAGGGTTTTTATTTTTGCAGTAAAACCGTCAGGCCGTCTGAAAGCATAGCTTCAAAGAAGTCAAAACAGTTATAATGCGCTCCATGAAACTGATTACCTCTGCTCAAAACGAACAGCTCAAACATTTATTCCGTCTTTTGACGCAGGCCAAAGCAAGGCGTGAAAGCGGTGAAACCGTATTGGAAGGCGTACATCTGCTGCAAACTTATTTGCAAAGCGGCGGTACGCCCAAACAGGTTTACCTGCCTGAAAAGAAACAGCAACATCCTGAAATTCAAGAAATTACGGCGCAGTTGGACGAGGGATTAATTACTTGGGTCGGTAACGAAGCTCTGTCTAAAATCACCAGTTTGACCGATGCCGATGATGTGATGACTTGGATTGATATTCCGAAACAGGCAGGCTTGCCTTCAGACGACGATTGCGTGGTATTAGAGCGGGTACAAGACCCCGGCAATGCAGGCACAATTTTGCGCAGTGCGGCGGCAGCCGGAGTCAAGCAAATCGTGTGCAGCAATGATTCCGTGGATATCTGGTCACCCAAAGTGTTGCGAGCGGGGATGGGTGCACATTTTTTGCTGTCTATTTTCAGCCGAGTGGAATTATCCGCTTGGATGGAAAAGTATCAGCATCCAATTTGGGCAACAGCTTTGGGTGGCCGCAATATTGGTTTGTATGAAATGAACCTCAGTCAATCTTGCGCTTGGGTGTTTGGCAACGAAGGCAGCGGCGTGAGTGAACGAATAAAAGAGAAGGCTGAAGCCTGTGTCAAAATCCCCATGTTGGGGCAAACCGAATCCTTGAATGTTGCGATGGCGGCAACGGTTTGTCTGTTTGAACAAATGCGGCAGCGTATCCATGCCCAGGCCGTCTGAAAACCATAATACGATTTTATTTTAAGGAACGAAAATGCAAATACTGACTTTTGATGAAGCGGCACGCAGCCGATTGATGGAATTGCTGGATGCCAAATCCGAAGCCCACAACACCATGCGTTGTGATGAAATGCAGGGTTTTATGATGGCTTTATTGAGCGGTCCGGATGCTTTGAATCCGACCAACTGGCTGCCTGAAATTTTGGGTGAAGAATCTTTGTTTGATGCCAAAGAGCGTACCGAAATCGAGCGTTTGGTGATGGCAATGGCTGCCGATATGCGCATGAAGCTCAATGAGAAAATCCTGCCGGATTTGTGGTTTTATGAAGATGAAGCCGGCAATCCGGATTTCTACACATGGTGTAACGCCTATCTTTACGCACTGGATATTGTGCCTACCGATTGGTTTGAAGCAGTCGATCAGGAAGAGTTTGAAGATTTGTTCTATCCGATTATGGCTTTGGGCGGTATTTATGACGATGAGGAAAACGGTGAAGTCATCTTGCATCTGAATGAAAAAGAGCTGACCCAGCTGGAATCTGATTTGCCGCACGTCCTGCTGGATATTTACTGGTATTGGCAGGCCATCATCAATAAACCGCAAACCGTCCGCCGCGAAGGCGAAAAAGTGGGTCGCAACGATCCTTGCCCGTGTGGCAGCGGTAAAAAATACAAAGCCTGCTGCGGCAAATAAGAAAAATAAATAGTGAAATGAAAAGGCCGTCTGAATGCTTGAAATTCAGACGGCCTTTAATGTTTTGTCTTAGAACAACGAGGCCAACCAAACAAACAGAATGGTCAGTGCAATGGTCAAGGCGCAGCCGATTTTGGCCACTGTGCCGATGATAAAGCCGATAAACGTACCGATACCGACTTTGCCAGCCTGCCAAGTGTCTTTGCGTGCGATAAATTCGCCGATGGCCGCGCCTGCCAACGGGCCGAGCAACAGGCCGGGAATGGAGAAGAATGCGCCGACGATGCCGCCGATAAACGCGCCCCAAACCGCAGTTTTACTTGCGCCGGTATATTTTGCACCCAATGCCCCCGCCACATAGTCCATCGCAGTACCGAATACGGCAACGATGGCCAAAAAGGTCAGCGTACCCGAGCCAAACACTTGATAATCACCGGCATAACCCAACAGCCATGCGCCACCAAACATCAAACCCAATCCGGGCAGGGCGGGATAAATAGTGCCTAAGATGCCGACAACAATGGCAATCAAGCCGAGAACGATGAGAACAGCAGTCATGAGGTTCCTTTTGAATGTAAGAGTGTAATAACGGCAGTATTATGGGCACGTTTTGTTATATTTTCATGAGAGATTGTGCAATAAAATGAAAAATTATCCGGAGGCGCGCTCAATTAAAATCGATGGATAAATATCTAAGCGAATTATTGTGCATCACGATCCGAATAATTGAATAAATTTCTATTCAAATATAAAAGCAGGCCTACCAATACGGCCAAGTACACTGCAACCCAATACGCATCTGTATAACCAATAGCCTTTGCCAGCCGTAGGGTGGCGAAACCGGCCGCGTAACTGCCGAGCAGGACGACGGAAAATTGCAGGCTGCTGTCGAGTGCGGCGGTGGCACGGTTGGATTTGTCCATCACCAACGCCAGTATCACCGGCAGCAGCAGCGTGTAGCTCAGGCTCAGGGCGATGATTTGCGCGGGCGGCAGCCAAGGGTGGACACGTGCGAGCGTATCGATGGCGGTCATGGACGCCAAAAGCGGCAGTTGCAGCGCGTAGAGCAGGAACACGAGTTTGCGGCGCGGATAATTGCGCGAAAACCAGCCCGACAGCGGCGTCACAATCAGGCAGGCAACAGGAATACCTACCGCCAGAATCCCGCCCGTCTGTTTCGGAGTAAAGCCCAAATCCGCCAGTTTGGGTACAAAAGTTGCCGCCATAAACGCATACGGTGCGGCAACGGCAAACAGCAAAACCAGCCACCGCCAGCCCGTTTCAGGTTGCTGCCAAAAAGAAACCAGCCGCGCCGCCAACGCCGTCCAACTGCCTTGCGCAGTCGGGCTTTCCGGCTCGCGGTAGTACAAGAGTTGCAGCAGCATCAGCAGGCTGAACGCCAGCATAAAGCCGGCCGCCGCCGTCTGTCCGTATTCCTGATACAGCCACAACACCAGCGCGCCGCCGATCATCTTGCCGCCGCGCGCCGCCATCGTTTGGATCACGCCGCCGAAACCGCGTTCGCGGTGCGGCAGAACGATGCATGACAAGCCCAGCATCGCACAGCCGTATACCGCCGACATTGCCGAGAGCAAAACGCAGCAGGTCAGAAGCAGTGGGAAGTTCTGCGTGATGTCGGTGCAGGCCATCAGCCCGAATACTGCCGAAAGCCCCAGCGTCGCCGCCAGCAGCCAGCCGCGAAACCGCCCGAACCGCCCCGCCGGCCGCCGCTCCATCAGCGCGGCAAACAACACCTTCGCCGCTTCGATACCGCCGATTAAATGAATCCAGCTCAGTTGGTTCAGGCTGTAACCGTGGTTTTTCAAAATGGCCACCAGTGCGACCAGATAAAAACCGGTCAGCGTGAATTTGTAAGTGCTGCCGCCGATAAGCAGCAGCCAGTCGCGTGAGTTTGGGGAAGTCTGATTGTCGGACATCACATGATTCTTTTGAAGATGAGGCAAATAAAGGGACAAGGCCGTCTGAACATATTGGGTGGCAATACTTGATTTGTATTTAAATAGGTTTAGTATCTTTTCAGACGGCCTTCAACGCTTCTTCTGCGCGAAGCAAGGCGGTTTGCTCGTCGGCTTCGACGATGTAGTTCACGCCCAGCGCGGGGCCGAGTTTTGAAGATTGTTCGCGGAAGAACGCCAGTTGCGCCGCGTCGGGTTCGATAAGGAGCATGGCGGCGCAGCGTTCGGATAGTTGCGGCCGATGTGCCTTTATCCATTCGATGTAGGTTTTACGGTCGGCAATGCGCTGTTCGTCGCTTACCTGCCGCCGCATGGGGGTGCAGACGGTGGCGAAGCGGCGGTTTTGGTTTAACAGGGTTTCGAATTCAGCCAGCCAGTCGGCGAAGTCGGCGACGTGGGTCAGGTCGGTCAGGTAGATGGTGCCTTCGGGCAGGGTTTTGGCGGGGGTAAAGTAGTGCATGGGATTCCTTTGGGTGTTTTGGAGGAATAAACGGTAGGTCGGGCATAAATGTCCGACCTATGTTTTTTCAGACGGCCTCCATCATTTCAGCTTCGTCTAAAACTTCCATTCCGCGCTCACGCCCACGCTTCTGGGGCGTTGGTAGAGTGCGTCTTGACGGTCGGCGCTGGAAATGAATATGGGTCGGCGGCGGTTGAACACGTTGTCGGCGTAGAGCGAGACGCGGCCTTGTTTGAAGTTGTAGGCGGTGTAGAGGTTGACTTGGTTGTATGCGCCGATTTTGCCTGATTCGGCATTGTCGGCGGCGGAGTAGTAGCCGCCGTAGAAGCGCACGTCGCCGCCGGCTTCCCAACCTTTGTCGTTCAGGTATTTCACGCCGATGTTGGCGGTGTATTTGGGCGCGCGGCCGAGTTTGTTGCCTTCGATGCCGCTGTCGGGATAGCTTTTGATTTTGGTGTTGAGCAGCCCCAGTCCGGTGGTGAGTTTCAGGCTGTCGGTCGCCTGCCAGTCGGCGGCGAGTTCCGCGCCGTAGGTATGGACTTTTTTGGCGTTGCGGATGACGACGGAGTTGGTGCCGAGATGGAAGGGAAGCTGCATGTCGCGGTAGTGGTTCAGGAACAGGTTGCCGGAGAGTTGCAGGCGGCGGTCGGCGCTGCGCCAGCGGGTGTACCACTCATAGTTGTTCACATATTCGGGTTCATAGGTGTAGGTTACGACGGGGCGGCCGAAGGTGATGCCCGCACCGCCGGGGTTGTAGCCGCGCGCGGCTTTGATGCCGCTGACCCATTGGTCGGTGGGTTTGAAGGCGATGTCGATTTTGGGTAGGAACACGGTCTGACCTTTGTCTAAATCGAGGTGCAGCGCGCCGCTGCCGCCGCTTCGTTTGTGCGTTTCTTTTTCAATGCGGGCGGCGGCCGTGATGTCCCATTTTTCGCTGGGGCTGTATGTGGTTTCGGCAAACAGAGCGCGTACGCTGTTGCGGTCGTCAAAGGTGTTGCGGCCGCCGACGCTACGGATATCTACCCATTCGTCTTGTTTGCTGCGGAAGTAGTGCAGTCCGGCAAGGCCTTTCAGACGGCCTTTGTTGGAAAAATGCAATACCGGCTCCCATTGCAGTTCGCGGCCTTTGAGTTCGGCGGGCACGCCTTGCGGGCTGACGGTCATCGGCAGGTGCAGCCGCTCGTTGTGGTAGCGGCCGTAAACCAGTTTGTTTTCCAGTTTCAGATAGTCGTTAAGCTGCCACGATACGTCCCAGATGCCCGATGTCGAGCCGGTTACGAACACGGGCTTTTCTTTTAAAAAACGGCGGCTGGCGGTGTTGCCCATGATTTCGTTTTGCGGCGCGCGCGAACGGATGTGGTTCAGCGTCAGGCGGCTGTAAAAATCGGGATGGTTTTCGGGCGTGAGCAGGAGTTTGAAGCGTACGTTGGTGTTTTCCACGCGGCGCGGGTTGCCGGTCGGCTCGTAGGACACGAACGGCTCGTAACTTTCGCGCTGCTGCCGCTCCGCGCTCAAGCGGAAGGCAAGGTTGTTTTTCACAATCGGGCCGGACACTACGCCGGCGATGTTGCGCGTTTTCTGGTTGCCCAAACCCAAGCGCAGCGCGCCTTCCCATTCGTCGGTTGGGTCTTTGGAACGCATCACCACCGCGCCCGCCACCGCGTTCTGCCCGCGCACATGGCTTTGCGGCCCGCGCAAGACTTCTACCTGCTGCATGTCCCACAGCGACTGCGTGCCGAAGGCGTATTCGTTGTAAGTGGCGGAGCGGCCGTCTATGGACAGGTTCAGGCGCGGCCGCGTGCCCGCGAAAAACGCCACCGCACCGACGGCAGGACCAGAGCCGTCCACGCCGCGCACGGTCGGCAAATCGTTTCCGCTGCCCAAGTCCACTGTGTTCACGGTCTGTTTGAGCAGGTCGGTCGCGGAAAGATTGTGGCCGCTACGGTCGATGTTCGGCGTGGTGAAAACGCGGTTGGACGTGGCGGTTTCAAAGCCGCTGCGGTTGGTGCGTTCGCCGGTGACGACGACTTCTTCCAACTGCACCTGTTCCGCATCTTGCGCCGCATCGGCGGCATAAATCCATTCGGAGGCAAAGGCGGCGGCAATCAATAGGGGCAGGCGGCGGAGGGCGGGTTTCTGCATTTCTTTATCCTTTCAGACGGCATACGTTGGGGCGGATTGAACATCAGGCAATCAATTTCTCCGTCAGTATGCAAATATTTGTGTTTACACATTTACATAAAACAAACTATTAATGTAAAGTATAAGAAATAAGAAACAGGAATGCAAGTGTTTATCATTCACTTTACTTCCCCTCTTATCTTGTGAATCGTCCAAAAAAATCCCTCTCCTATTTGGGGGAGAAGGTTGGAGGAGGGAAATTCTGTAATCTTCATGAATTTGGCCTGCCAAGCATCCGGCAGTCCTCATCCGTAGGACGGAGCGGAGGATAAGGAAAGAGGCCGTCTGAAACGCCGCCATATTGCCATTGCCGCCGTGGGGAAATATAGTGGATTAACAAAAATCAGGACAAGGCGACAAAGCCGCAGACAGTAC
This sequence comes from Neisseria mucosa, assembly GCF_013267835.1. Taxonomy (NCBI): domain Bacteria; kingdom Pseudomonadati; phylum Pseudomonadota; class Betaproteobacteria; order Neisseriales; family Neisseriaceae; genus Neisseria; species Neisseria mucosa. The sequence goes on along the minus strand of NZ_CP053939.1, from coordinate 870,395 downwards.
AGATAGTACGGAACCGATTCACTTGGTGCTTCAGCACCTTAGAGAATCGTTCTCTTTGAGCTAAGGCGAGGCAACGCCGTACTGGTTTAAAGTTAATCCACTATATGATGGGTATCCGACTTGCGGATAACTTTAATGAACCTCCTTTATGAACAAAATCAAAACCTTCCTACCGTCATGACTGCCAGCAAACAACAAACTATAGCCGACACCGCCCGCCGCCTGTTCCGCGAACACGGTTTTTCCGCCGTATCCGTAGGCAGCATCTGCGCCGAGGCCGCCGTCAGCCGCGTTACCTTTTACAAATATTACAGCGGCAAAAACGCGCTCTTGCAGGAAATTGTTACCGAGCAGAAAAACCGCGTCCGTGCCGAATTTGAAAATCTGCTTGCACGGCAATGCAGCCTGCGCGAAGCCGCCGAGGCTGTGTTTACCCTGCAAAAACAATCGTTTGAAGAACTTTATTCCGCCGCTTTCCTGCGCGACATCGAGGAGAACACCGATTTGGAGCTGGAGCGGTTTTTCCACGAATTGAACGAAGAAAAATACGCCTTTATGCGCGGATTCTTCCACACCCTGCAACAACGCCGCCTGATACAGCCCGATTTGCCGGTGGAACTCATCGATCTGTTCATCCGACAGGCGGATATATTGATGCGCCATCCGCAACTGGCCGCGCTTTATGCTGCCGCGCCGCAAAAGTTGCCGCAAGACGTATTGGGATTGCTGCTGCACGGTTTGTCAGGGAAAGAATAGATAAAAAAGAATAGCAAAAATTTCAAATATGAATATTCAGACGGCCTTTCGGTAAATAGCTACCGAAAGGCCGTCTGAAAATTAAATGGAATTATAAACCGCAGGTTTTAGGTTTGTTTGCCAGAATATTGATGACTTTGCGTTCGGCTTTTTGCGGCTCGATTTTGATTTCGCTTTCGTCTTCTTCGCTGCCGTCGGAGAAACGTTCCGGCATTTTTTCACTGTCAAACGCTAAGTCGCCACCATGTTTAAGGTTTTGACCGCGTTCCAAGCCGACAAAGTCGAAGAGTTCGGTATCGGCCAAATGCGATGGAACGACGTTTTGCAGGGCGGAGAACATCGATTCGATACGGCCGGGGAAGCGTTTGTCCCAATCGCGCAGCATGTCGCCGATGACTTGGCGTTGCAGGTTGGGCTGCGAACCGCAGAGGTTACATGGGATAATTGGGAATTGCTTCAGTTCGGCGTATTTAATCAAATCTTTTTCTTTCACATACGCCAGCGGGCGGATGACGATGTGTTCGCCATTGTCGCTCACCAGTTTGGGTGGCATGGCTTTGAGTTTGCCGCCGTAGAACATATTCAGGAACATGGTGGCAAGGATGTCGTCGCGGTGGTGTCCCAAGGCGATTTTTGTACAGCCCAATTCTTTTGCCGTGCGGTAGAGGATGCCGCGGCGCAGGCGGCTGCACAGCGAACAAGTCGTTTTGCCTTCGTCCAACACGCGTTTGACGGTGGAGTAGGTGTCTTCTTCGACGATTTTGTAGGGCACGCCGATGCTTTCGAGATAGGTCGGCAGCACTTCTTCGGGGAAGCCCGGCTGTTTTTGGTCGAGATTGACGGCGACCAGTTCGAAATCAATCGGTGCGCTGGCTTGGAGCTGGCGCAGAATGTCTAACAGGGCGTAGCTGTCTTTGCCGCCGGAGAGGCAGACCATGATTTTGTCGCCCGGTTCGATCATATTGAAATCGTTAATGGCGTCGCCGACGGCGTGGCGCAGGCGTTTGCTGAGTTTGTTGTTTTCTAATTCTTGCTTGGTTTTTTTGGACATGGCTGTTTGTGCTTTGAAATAATAGAAAAATTTAAGGGCGGTATTGTACCGCAAAAGAATAAAGGCCGTCTGAAAAACTGCGCTTGCTTGGTCAATGCGGCATTTTCAGACGGCCTGATATTTGTGCTTTATTTGATTTGAAGGGCGGTAATTTTGATTTCAACCCTCCAGTCGGGTGAGGCCAGTTTTGCTTCCACGCAGGCGCGGGCCGGAGCGCGCTCGGGGGCTGTCCATGCGTCCCAGGCTTCGTTCATGGCGGCGTAGTCGTTCATATCGGGCAGATAGATGGTGGCTTCTAAAATGTGGGCCTTGTCGGATTGGCATTGGGCGAGCCATGAATCGATTTGTGCCAAAATATTTTCAGTCTGCGCTTTGGCATCGGCTTCAGGATTTTCGGGAACCATGCCGGAGAGGAAAACCAAGCCGTTGGCCACGACGGCTTCCGAATAGCGTTTGCTTGTGCCAAGATAGCGGATGTCCATGTTGTCTCCTGATTTCAAAAAGAAGGTATGGTAACATTGCAGTTGTTTACGTTCCACATTTAAGAGGGGCCGTCTGAACAGGGTGGCGGAAAACGATCATGAGTAAAGCAGAATATCCGGTTACGCAGGCAGTGCGCTTTTTACGCAGTAAGAAAATCGATTTTGTCCCTTATGTTTATGCGTATGAAGAACATGGTGGTACGGCGCATTTTGCCGAGTGCGCGGGCAAGCCTGAGCATCAAGTCATCAAAACAATCGTCCTGCAGGATGAACACAAAAAAGGCTTGGTTGTGTTAATGCACGGCGACAAACATATTTCCACCCGCAATCTGGCACGCGAACTGGGCTTGAAACACATCGAGCCGGCAACGGCGGATCAGGCGGCGAAATGGACGGGCTATTTGGTCGGCGGGACATCGCCGTTCGGTATGAAAACCGCGTTGCCGGTTTATGTGGAAGAAAGCATTTGGGCTTTGGACGAGATTTTTATCAATGGCGGCAAACGTGGGTTTATCGTGGGCATGAAACCTGAAAATCTGCGTACGCTCAATCCGCAAGATGTTCATGTTGCGGTGGATGCATAAAGGATAGGAATAAAGATGGAACAATTAAATTTATACGAAATCTTGGGTGTGTCTCAGGATGCGGATATTAATGTTATCCGCGAGGCTTACGGCAAATTGGTTGCCAATCCGGATATTCAGAAAGATGCGGAGCGTTTCAAAGCCATCGGACAGGCGTTTGAAGTGTTGTCTCATCCGGAAAAACGTCTGGCTTATGATGCGGCCATGCAGTATGAGCCTCAGGAAGCTCAAGACAACGGCTTCAATAATATAGTGGTCAATCATACGGAAAACTATAATACAGGGAACAATAATACGGAGGCCAATATGGTCAATACGTCTAATTCTGAAGTGAAAAACTATGTTTTTATCGCCTATATTACCTATGCTTTGGGCCTGTTTATCTGGTTTGCACCCGTTGTCGGTGTGATTTTGGCATATGTCAAACGCGATGAGGCGCAAGGCAGTATTTATGCCAGCCATATTGATTGGCTGATTAAGACATTTTGGGTGTCGTTGGTGGGTATGCTTTTCGGGATGTTGACCATACTTATCTTAATCGGTTGGCTGATTTTGGTGGCAACCGGTATTTGGCTCATTTATCGCGTAGTCGTCGGACTGATTAAACTGAATGAAGATAAGCCTGTTCCTACTCAAGGATGGTTTTAAAGCATGGCATATTTATTGGCAAGTATCGTTTGCAGCGTGTTGGTTTCCGTATTGCTGAAAGTGGCGCGCAAGCAAAAAATCAATATTGAGCAGGCGGTGGCGGTGAACTATATCGTTGCCGTTACTTTGACCATGCTGGTGTTAAGGCCGGATTTAAGCAATCCGCAGGTGTTTTTACCGACTTGGTGGCTCTTTGCAGCTTTGGGTATCTTGTTGCCAAGCGTGTTTGTCATTATGGGCAAATCCGTCGATGCGGCAGGTATCGTCAAATCGGACGCAGCACAACGCTTATCGCTGTTTTTGCCCATTATCGCTTCATTCACGCTTTTTCATGAACAACTGACCGAAGGCCGTCTGATTGGTTTGGTATTGGCATTTACAGCATTGTTTTTCTTGCTTTGGAAAAGCGATGGCGGTAAGAAATCCGGCGGTCTCAGTACGCAAGTGATGCTGCTTTTGGGCGTTTGGTGCGGCTATGGCGTCATTGATATTTTGTTTAAGCAAGTGGCAAAGAGCGGTACCGCGTTTGCTGGTAATTTGCTGGTGGCATTTTGTTTGGCAGCTATCTTGATGTTTGGCTACCTGTTTGCCAAAGGAAGCAAATGGACCAAAGAGGGTATAGTGGGCGGTATGATTTTAGGCTGCCTGAACTTTTTAAATATTGTTACCTACATCTCGGCACACCAAATCATGAAGGATAATCCTACCTTGGTGTTTGCCGGTATGAACATCGGCGTAATTGTTTTGGGTACGCTGATTGGTGCGGCAATGTTTAAAGAAAAAATCAGCAGCATTAATACAGCCGGTATCAGTATTGCTATTTGCTCGATAGCCTGTCTGTTTTATTGGCCGCAAATTCGAAGCTTGGTAGGTTAAAAATACTTATGCCGTCTGAAAATTTTCAGACGGCCTTATTTTTATTATAAAATAGCCATTCATGCGCCGATTTGGCCGTATGGGAATTATTTTGCGCTTACGGGCGTTTCTATGTTAAACAATCAGTTGAACTCACACCATAATATCGATAGTTACATCATGAAACATATTAAAAAACACATTCAATGCGCCGTTCTCGGCATGCTGGTATTGTCCGGTTGCCAATCGTATCAGGAAGATCAAAGCCGCCGCAGTAAAATGGCACAATTTGCGCTTAACCATCCCGTGGCCGCCCAAGTCATCGGGATGGAGGATGAAGGCTTAATCAATATGACCAGTAATGCCACACGCTTTGCCGAGCGTACAGGTTTGGATGACAAAGCAAACGGCGACAGCAGGGGAACACAGGTCAATGCCGTACGTCAAGCATTATGGCAGGCGGCGATTGCTTCTAAATTCGACAGCATTATTGCCGAAAAAGCAGGTAATGCGCGCCTGACGGATATGGAGTTGCGAGAAGGTAAAGACGACTACTTCAGCCGTTACCTTGCCGACCAGGCAGTCGATCAACGTAACAACCGTATCGGCCGCAGTATCGGCAGTGCCAAACCTGACAGCGATATGAAGACGCTGGCGGCAAGCATTTTGTTCTACTACAACAAAGTAGGCTTGTGGACGGCTTCCGAAGTGAAAAACCGTTGGCACATCAAACAGGAAAAACTTTCAGACGGCCAATATGCCGAAGCATTGAAAAATATCGCCAAATTGGATCAAAACGGTATGACCGAGCAGGAACGTAATAGTTATAAAACCGGTACGCTCAGCGAAATCAAACGTTCGGTCAAAGCCATACGTCAAGTCGAAGACTGATTTTAAGACTTCATTATTGAAAGGCAATTGTTATGAATTTCCCTCCGCGTTATGTCTCAAACACCCGTATGCGCCGTATGCGTAAAGACGATTTTTCACGCCGTCTGATGCGCGAGCATACTTTGACGGCAGATGATTTAATCTATCCGGTTTTTGTATTGGAAGGTCAGAATCAGGAAGAGGCAGTGCCGTCTATGCCCGGCGTCAAACGCCAAAGTTTGGATAAATTGTTGTTTACCGCTGAAGAAGCACTGAAGCTCGGTATTCCTATGCTGGCTTTGTTTCCCGTGGTAACACAAAACAAAACCGAATTTGCGGAGGAGGCTTATAACCCGGAAGGCTTGGTACCGACAGTAGTGCGAACCCTGCGCGAGAAATTCCCAGAGCTGGGTATCATGACTGATGTTGCCTTAGACCCTTATACTATTCACGGCCAAGACGGTTTGACCGATGAAAATGGCTATGTCCTCAACGATGAAACCATTGAAGTTTTGGTAAAACAGGCTTTGTGTCATGCCGATGCAGGCGCACAAGTCGTCGCCCCATCAGACATGATGGACGGACGTATTCTTGCCATCCGCGAAGCCTTGGAAGATGCCGGACATATCCATACACGCATTATGGCGTATTCGGCAAAATATGCTTCAGTATTCTACGGCCCGTTCCGCGATGCTGTCGGCAGCTCCGGCAATTTGGGTAAGGCAGACAAGAAAACCTACCAAATGGACCCTGCAAACACTAATGAAGCCTTGCACGAAGTCGCATTGGATATTCAAGAGGGTGCAGATATGGTCATGGTAAAACCGGGTTTGCCGTATCTGGATGTCGTCCGCCGAGTTAAAGACGAGTTCGGCGTACCGACTTATGCTTACCAAGTTTCCGGCGAATATGCCATGCTTCAGGCTGCCATTCAAAACGGTTGGCTGGATGGTGAGAAAACCATTTTGGAAAGCCTATTGGCATTCAAACGTGCCGGTGCCGATGGTATTTTGACTTACTACGCGATTGAAGCGGCAAAATTGTTGAAGAAGTAAAATAAAGAAATAAATTAAAAAGCGGCAAACAGTGTTTATCCTGTTGTGCCGCTTTTTTGTATTACTTAAGATTGGCTCAATAGAGCCCAACTAAGGTTTATACTTTGAAAATCTAAAAAATTTTGTATAGTAAGTTATGACCAAATAAAGGCCGTCTGAAAAAACAGTTTTCTTATTTTTCAGACGGCCTTATATGATTTAAACCTTAGTGGTGGCTACACCCGCCGTGGGTTTCACGCAAAGCTTCGGCTGCTTGTTCGTCTGCGTGGTAGCTGGAGCGGACCATTGCACCGATGGCGGCATTGGTAAAGCCCAATTCGTATGCTTCTTTTTCAAAAACTTTGAATTGGTCAGGCGTTACATAGCGTAGGACGGGCAGGTGGCCGTCTGAAGGTTGCAGATATTGGCCGATGGTAATCATCTCGATATTGTTGGCACGCATATCGCGCATGATTTCGCGCACGTCCTCGTCTGTTTCGCCCAGGCCGACCATGATGCCGGACTTGGTCGGGATATGGGGCATCATTTCTTTGTAGCGGCGCAGGAGGTCGAGGGAGTGCTGGTAGTTGGCACCCGGACGGGCTTTTTTATACAGGCGCGGATGGGTTTCCAAGTTGTGGTTCATCACGTCAGGCGGTGTTTCTGCCAAGATTTTCAATGCGATGTCCAGGCGGCCGCGGAAGTCGGGAACGAGGATTTCGATTTTGGTATTCGGGCTGGTTTCTCGGATGGCTTTGATGCAGTCGGCGAAGTGTTGTGCGCCGCCATCGCGCAAATCGTCGCGGTCGACAGATGTAATGACGACATAGCGTAGGTTCATGGATTTGACGGATTCGGCCAAGTGTTTAGGCTCGTCGGGATCCAGCATATTTGGGCGGCCATGGCCAACATCGCAGAACGGGCAGCGGCGGGTACAAATATCGCCCATAATCATGAATGTGGCCGTGCCCTTGGTAAAGCATTCGCTGATATTGGGACAAGATGCTTCTTCGCATACGGTATGCATTTTTTGTTCGCGAAGAATGTTTTTAATTTCAAAGAATTTCTTGCCCGGTAATTTGGCGCGGATCCATTCGGGCTTTTTCAATTTTTGTTCCAATGGAACCACTTTAATCGGAATGCGTGCAGTTTTGTCTGCACCTTTTAGTTTGATGCCGCGTTTGGGGTCGTTTTTTACTTCTTCACTCATGGTGATGTGTTCTTTCTGTCGTTATAAAGGCCGTCTGAAAAGCTTCTAGAAGGATTTGTACCTAAAAGCTTATGGGCAAGTTCAGAGGGCGGTTAAAAGATGGCAGTGTGACGGATTTTTTCAGACGGTCTTATGCCAGCTCTTTTTGTAAATGCTTGGTCAGCTTGTCTGCAACTTCTGCCAAACTGGGTACCGGAGAGACATAGTCGGCAATTTGGGTCATTTCCATACCGGCATAACCGCAGGGGTTGATGTGGGTAAACGGACTTAAATCCATGTTCACGTTGAGCGCCAAACCGTGGTAAACGGAGCCGTCTTTAATACGCAGGCCCAGGGAAGCGATTTTACGCGCGCCGACATAAACGCCGGGACGTTTGGGATCGGCGGCTGCTTCAATGCCGTATTCTGCCAATGTGGCGATAATGCTGTTTTCAAGTGCGGAAACGATATGGCGGACGCTGGTCTTACGGCGTTTGAAATTGATCATCGTATAAACGACCAATTGACCGGGACCGTGATAAGTAATTTGACCGCCCCTGTCAATTTGGACAACGGGTATATCGTCGCGGATGAGGAGGTGTTCGGGTTTGCCGGCCAAGCCTTGGGTAAATACGGGCGGATGTTCGACCACCCATAATTCGTCTTCGGTATTTTCGTCACGCGAGGCATTGAATGCCTTCATGGCTTCGAAAGTCGGCAGGTAATCGACCAAGCCTTTGTGCACGATTTTCATTACAACACCACTTTAACCAATTCGTGGGAAGTCAGGTCGCGGTAGATATTGTCCAACTGCTCTTGATTTTCAACATTTACATGGACAGTCGCGCCGGTATAGTTGCCTTTGCTGCTTGGGCGCGTAGTGATGTGGTGCGGCTCGGTATCGGGAGCATGTTTGCGCACGGTTTCCAAGATGGCGGATTCAAATTCCGGATGAACCGCGCCCATGACTTTTACAGGAAAGGTGCAAGGGAATTCAATTAATGATTTTTTTTCAGTTGAGTCTGTCATGGTTTACTACCTTGTTTGGTTTGCCAGGGCCGTCTGAAAAGTTTTCAGACGGCCCAAAATCCGATATATTTTATCGTAAACGTCCATATCGGGCTATTAAAAATGATGTTTTCGAAAATAGGTGCGGATAAGCTGTTTTCAAGTCTTGAAATGGAGCGCTTCAGCCCAATTTTGAGCTACATTCTGATTTAACAATGATTGAGATTATTAACTATGCCGACAAAAGACAAATATTTCGAGGAATACAGTGCGCTGGCTACTTTGCCTTTACGCGATGTCGTGGTGTATCCGCATATGGTATTGCCGCTGTTCGTCGGTCGTCCTAAATCGATTGCAGCCCTTGAGGCGGCAATGGCTAATGATGATCCGGTTTTCCTGTTGGCCCAGCTTGACCCTAATACAGAAGACCCTAAAGCTGAAGATTTGCACCAAACCGGTACGGTTGCCCAAGTTTTGCAGGTTTTGAAGCTGCCTGATGGCACCGTTAAAGTGTTAGTAGAAGGTATCCGTCGTGCGCGCGCGTTGATGGTTGACGAAACAGGCGGACTGTTTTTATCCCATGTTGAGGCGATTGATGAAAACAGCGACAAGGACAACCCCGAAATTGAAGCCTTGCGCCGTACCTTGCTGACTCAATTTGAGCAATATGCGAAATTGAACAAAAAAATCCCTGCCGAAGTCATCAGTACCATCAGCAGTATCGATGACAACAGCCGTCTTGCGGATACGATTGCCGCGCATTTACAGCTGAAGTTGGAGCAGCGTCAATATGTGCTGGAGACCGCCGGCATTGTCGAACGTTTGGAATTTCTGCTGGCTCAGTTGGAAGCCGAACTCGACATCATGCAGGTCGAGAAACGCATCCGTGGCCGTGTGAAACGTCAAATGGAAAAATCCCAACGCGAGTATTACTTGAATGAGCAAGTCAAAGCGATTCAGAAAGAGTTGGGCGAAGAGGACGAGCGCGGCGAGCTGGATGCGCTGGAAAACAAAATCAAAGAAGCAGGCATGAGCAAAGAGGCTGAAGAAAAATGTCTGTCTGAATTGAAAAAACTGAAAATGATGCCGCCGATGTCTGCGGAATCTACCGTCGTGCGCAACTATATCGATACTTTGCTTGAGTTGCCGTGGAAGAAAAAATCCCGTGTCAGCAAAGATATTGCCAAGGCTGATTTGATTTTGAATGCCGACCACTATGGTTTGGAAAAAGTCAAAGAGCGCATTTTGGAATATTTGGCTGTTCAAAAACGTATGGACAAGCTCAAAGGCCCGATTTTGTGTCTGGTGGGTCCTCCGGGGGTGGGTAAAACTTCCTTGGGTGAATCGATTGCCAAAGCCACAGGCCGCCAATATGTGCGTATGGCGTTGGGTGGTGTGCGTGATGAAAGCGAAATCCGTGGCCACCGCCGTACCTATATCGGCTCTATGCCGGGCAAAATCCTGCAAAACATGGCGAAAGCAGGTGTGAAAAACCCATTGTTCCTGCTTGATGAAATCGACAAGATGGGCAGCGATTTCCGCGGCGATCCGGCCAGTGCATTGCTTGAAGTGCTCGATCCTGAGCAAAACAACAAGTTCGCCGACCACTATGCCGAAGTCGATTATGATTTGAGCGATGTGATGTTTATTGCCACTTCAAACAGCTTGAATATCCCGACACCGCTGCTTGACCGTATGGAAATTATCCGTCTGTCCGGTTATACGGAAGATGAAAAAATCAATATCGCCATGCAATACCTTGTGCCGAAACAAATGAAGCGCAATGGTGTGAAAGAGGGCGAGTTGGTGGTTGATGAAAGTGCGGTGCGCGATATTATCCGTTACTACACCCGCGAGGCCGGCGTCCGCTCGTTGGATCGCGAAATTGCCAAAATCTGCCGCAAAGTAGTAATGCAGGTTACCTTGAATGAGGATAAGAAAAAAGCGTCCAAATCCAAAACAGCAAGCAAGGCCAAGCCTAAAGCAATTAAAGTTACTGAGAAAAATCTGCATGACTATCTAGGCGTGCGCCGTTTCGACTATGGCGTGGCCGAAAGCGAAAACCGCATCGGCCAGGTAACCGGTCTGGCTTGGACTGAAGTCGGTGGCGAGTTGTTGACTGTTGAGGCGGTTGCCTTGCCGGGCAAGGGTACGATTCAATGTACCGGCCAACTGGGCGATGTGATGAAAGAATCAGTATCGGCCGCATGGTCGGTTGTCCGTTCCCGTGCCGAATCAGTGGGTCTGGCTCCTGATTTTTACGAGAAGAAAGACATTCACGTCCATGTGCCGGAAGGTGCGACGCCGAAAGACGGTCCAAGCGCAGGTATTGCCATGACTTTGGCGATGGTTTCTGCCTTTACCAAAATTCCGGTGCGTGCGGATGTGGCGATGACCGGTGAAATCACTTTGCGTGGCGAAGTGTTGCCGATCGGCGGTTTGAAAGAAAAACTGCTGGCTGCTTTGCGCGGCGGCATCAAGCATGTATTGATTCCGAAAGACAACGTCAAAGATTTGGAAGAAATCCCTGAAAATGTCAAAACCGGTCTGACCATCCATCCGGTCAAATGGATTGATGAAGTGTTGGCTTTGGGTTTGGAAGCTCAGCCTGAGCAATGGGCGGCTGAATTGGCGGTTGACGAAACTCCGCAAACTTCTAAGACGAAGTCAAGAACAAAAGCAACTAAGCATTAAGTTGGCCGTCTGATGTTGCAAAAAATGTGGTTTTGCCCTGAATGCCCCAAAAATAGGGCAATTCCACATTTTTTACTTGACATGATAATTTCAGAATTGCTATAAAGTGCGTATGTGCTTTAAAAGTGCTTAAGACCCGAGTATTCGGGCATTTCATCATTTTTTACGATAGGAAGGGACTAATTGTGAATAAGTCTGAATTGATCGAAGCAATTGCTCAAGAAGCCGGCATTTCCAAATCTGCTGCGCAAAAAGCTTTGGATGCTACTACTAATGCCGTAACCAACGCGTTGAAAAACGGCGACACTGTTACTCTGGTCGGTTTCGGTACTTTCTACGTCGGCGAACGCGCCGAACGTCAAGGCCGCAACCCAAAAACTGGCGAGCCTTTGACTATTGCTGCTGCTAAAACTCCTAAATTCCGTGCCGGTAAAGCATTGAAAGACGCTCTGTAATTTAGAGTCTTTCCCTGAATGGGAATAAAAAACCGATTTGATTCGGTTTTTTATTTTGAAGGCCGTCTGAAACCTTTCAGACGGCCTTTAGTTTGTTGAGTGCATAAAAAGGCTGAAATCCTAATGATAAAAGGATTTTAGCCTTTTTAGTTTATCTTGTTACATTTGATTTTTATATTGATATACCTTATCATTAAGGGAAACAATAACAGTATTCAAAACAAACCGCACTTATCGAAAGAAGGGGCAAATAGCCATTCGTAAACAATCTTTCAAATGTGCTACACATTCATCATACTTCTCACGTTTTTTCAATAATCTATTTTTAAAACAAAAAGAAAAGAGAGACTTATGTCTGCTGTTCCTTTGTCGCGCCTGAAAAAAGGCGCAGTCGTACATATTGATTCCATTGCTCCCAATCCTGTTTTTGGTGATTTGGATACCTTGGTAACCCGTCGTCTTGCAGATTTGGGTTTTTCCAGCGGAATGCCGTTGCAAGTGATTGCAGTGGGTGGTTTTGGGAGAGGCCCGTTTGCGGTACGTTTGGGTAACCAATCTCAATTTTCCCTGCGTTCGGAAGAGGCCGGGAAGATTATGTGTCGTATCGTTGAGGCCGTTTAAGGCCGTCTGAAAGAATAAGGAAAAATGATGGAACTAAGCTATTTTGCCTTGATTGGCGCGCCAAACTGCGGCAAAACCGTTTTGTTCAACGGTTTGACCGGCTCACATGCCAAGGTTGCCAATTATCCGGGCGTAACTGTCGATAAGCGCGAGGGCGCCTTCCTCGACGACGAGGCCGTCCGCATTATCGACCTGCCGGGCACATACAGCCTACGCACGACCAGCCCCGACGAAGCGGTGGCGAAAGATGTAATGGTAGGCAAGATGGGCATTCCGCCCGATGCCATTATTGCCGTTGCCGACGCGACCAACCTGCGTATGACCCTGCGCATGATTTTGGAACTGAAAACGCTGGGACTGCCTATGGTGGTGTCGCTGAATTTGAGCGACGTGGCCCGCAAAAGGGGCTTGAATATCGACGCGGCCAAACTGAGCGAGTTGTTGGATGCACCTGTTTTGGAAACAGTTGCAGTGAGCGCGTCGGGTGTACAGGCTGTACGCGAAGCCGTGGCGAAGCTGCCGCGCAAACGCTCTTTCCCCGCAAACCCCGCCTCTGCCGAACGCACGCTCGATGCGCTGGATAGCGACAAACTTTATCAAGAAGTCGAATCGATTTTGGCACAAGTGGTACGCACCCAGATGACGCTGCCCGCATGGCACAAAAAACTCGACGACATCGTGCTGCACCCCGTCTGGGGCATGATTATGCTGCTGGTCATCCTGTTTATGGTGTTCCAAGCGGTTTACACATGGGCGGCGCCGATTATGGACGCCATCGAAGGTGGCTTTACCGCGCTGGGCGAATGGATAGGCGCCAACATGGAGCCGGGCATCCTCAGCGACTTGCTCGTCAACGGCGTCATTGCCGGTTTGGGCAGCGTGTTGGTGTTCCTGCCGCAGATTACGATTTTGTTTGCCTTTATCCTGCTATTGGAAGACTCAGGCTATCTGCCGCGTGCAGCCTTCCTGCTGGATAACATCATGGCAAAAAGCGGTTTGTCCGGCCGTTCGTTTATTCCCCTTTTGTCCAGCTTTGCCTGTGCCGTTCCTGCCGTGATGTCGGCGCGTACCATTAACGACCCGCGCGAACGCCTTGTTACCATCGCGGTTGCGCCGTTGCTGACTTGTTCCGCACGTTTGCCAGTGTATGCGCTGATTATCGCCGCTGTTATTCCTGACCGTACAGTGGGTGGGATTTTCAACCTGCAAGGCCTGACATTGTTTATTCTTTATATCGTAGGCATTCTGTCGGCTGCATTGGCAGCGTATATCATGAAACGCTTGGCGCGGATGAAAGGCAATGTGCAACAATTCCCACTTTTGATGGAATTGCCGACTTTCCGTACGCCTAACTTCAAACACATCATGACCAGCTTGTGGGATAGGGTAAAAGCCTTCCTGAAACGCGCGGGTACCATCATTTTTGCGTTGGCCGTGGTTCTGTGGGGCTTGGTAAGCTGGCCGCAACCGCCTGAAGGCGCAACCGGTGCCGCCATCGATTACAGCTTGGCAGGTACGCTTGGTCATGCTATTCAGCCGTTTTTTGCACCTTTGGGCTTTACTTGGGAAATGTGTATCGCCATGATTCCGGGTATTGCCGCGCGCGAAGTGGTCGTTGCCGCATTGGGTACCGTTTATGCCGTCAGCGCGTCGTCTGAAGATGCCGTACAAAACGCATTAATTCCCATCATACACAACAACTGGGGCTTGCCGACTGCCTTTGCCTTCTTGGCTTGGTATGTTTATGCGCCGATGTGTGCCGCGACTTTGGCCGTAATTAAACGCGAAACCAAATCCACGAAAAATATGCTTATGATTACAGGCTATTTGTTCCTGATGGCTTATTTTGCCGCATTCGTGGTTTATCAAATTTCTTCAAGGATCCTATCGTCATGACTCAATATATTATCGTCGGCTTGATTATGCTCGCCTGCGTATTCTTCCTCTTGCGAAAATTCGTGTTCAAACCGAAAAAACGCGACTGCAGCAGCGGCTGCGGTAAATGTGGCGGTTGTGGTTAAATAAAGAGGGTTAGATAAGTAAAAGGCCGTCTGAAACTGTTTCAGACGGCCTTTTTTGTATTTAATGCTATGTAAACTGATGAGGTATATTTGCTCTTTATCTTTTCAGATTAATAGGTACCTAGGATTTGGCGCTAAGGTTTATCGAACGGGAAGCCTGTAATGTCTGGTAATGGTGTAGCGGTAGAGGATGTCGTTCTCACGGGTTCCTGAACCGATATTATGAATAATCAAGGGCCTGTCGCCGATTTTTCGATCGGAGACGATGCCGATATGGGGACGGTTTCCTTTCAGTTCCCAAGTTACAATATCGCCAGCTTGATAGTTTGTATCTTGAACTGCCCAGCCTTGACGCGTGAAATAAGTCATTAGGTTGGGAACTCGGCGGTGGTCGATATTGGTATCTGGTTGCGTTAATCCCCAACGTTTCGGATAAACGGAGAAATTCTGACTCATGTCTTGATGAACAAGCGCTTGCAAATCAATATTTTGGTCACGCAAGGCACGGATAATGACATCTGTGCAAACGCCTTTCGATATCGGCACATCGCCCATCGGATAGGTGAGCTTAGTGTAAGCCGGGTCGTAATGAAGGGTCTTACCAATTTGGTTTCGCAGATTGTACGATTTGCGGCGATGGTTTGTCTGGTATGGTAATGGGTTGTAGGGAATCGGTGTCAATACTGGGAATAAATACGTGATTACGGACAAAAAATACAGCTGTTGTAATCAGAAAGATGGAAAATATAACGCTGAGAAATATAGGCTTGGCAGTTTTAAGTTTCATGATATACGCACGGTTTAGATGTTGTATGCATTATTTATCAGATTTTGGGGAAGGTTGGCAATGCTTAATCGAATAATAGTCTTGCGCGTATGTACGGATAAATGGTTTTATTATTGCCAAATCGTTTTTTGTAAGTACAGATTTTACTTAGTTCATGATAAAAGGCCGTCTGAAAACCAAGCTCCGGTTTTCAGACGGCCTCAATCATTCAAAACTTTCAATAAACCCTTATTTTAATGCTTCCAGCAGCTTTCCGTGTATTCCGCCGAAACCGCCGTTGCTCATGACTAAAATATGGTCGCCTGCCTCGGCATTTTTCACGATTTCGGCAACAAAGGCATTGAAGTCTTTGCCGACGTGCAGCTTGCCGCCCAAAGGCGCGAGGGCTTCGGCGACGTTCCAGTCCACGCCACCGGCGTAGCAGAACACTTGGTCGGCACCTTTGAGGCTTGCGGGCAGGGCGGCTTTCATGGTGCCGAGTTTCATGGTGTTGGAGCGCGGCTCGAGGACGGCGAGGATACGGGCATTACCGACACGTTGGCGCAGGCCTTCGATGGTGGTTTCGATGGCGGTCGGGTGGTGGGCAAAGTCGTCGTAAACGGTGATGCCGTTTACCGTGCCTTTAATTTCCATGCGGCGTTTGACGTTTTTAAACGCGCTCAAGGCTTCGCAGGCCGTCTGAATATCGACGCCGGCATGACGCGCGGCAGCGATAACGGCGAGGGCGTTCATGCGGTTGTGTTCGCCCATCAGTTCCCAAGCGACGTGTCCGACCGTTTCGCCATGATGGCATACGTCAAACGAGCCGTCGGCATGAACAGTGCCAACTCGCCAGCCTTGTTCGGTACCGAATTTTTCCACCGGCGTCCAGCAGCCTTTGTCCAAAGTTTCTTGCAGGCTTTGTTGCTGTCCGTTGCAGACGATGAGGCCTTCAGACGGCACGGTGCGTACCAAATGATGGAATTGGGTTTGAATGGCGCCCAAATCGGCAAAAATGTCGGCGTGGTCGAATTCTAAATTGTTCAAAATGGCGGTACGCGGACGGTAGTGTACGAATTTGGAACGTTTGTCGAAAAAGGCAGTATCGTATTCATCGGCTTCGATGACGAAAAACGGCGATTTGCTGTTCGGGTCTTGGCGCGGCGTTTGCGGCAGGCGGGCGGAAACGCTGAAGTTTTCCGGTACGCCGCCGATGAGGAAGCCCGGCGCAAGGCCGGCATATTCCAAGACCCATGCCAGCATGGAGGCTGTGGTCGTTTTGCCGTGTGTTCCGGCTACGCCGAGCACCCAGTGCTGGTGTAATACGTTTTCAGCCAGCCATTGTGGGCCGGAAGTATAAGGCAGGCCTTTGTTCAAAATGGCTTCAATCACATCCATGCCGCGTTTGGCAACATTACCGATAACGTAAATATCGGCTTTAAATTTATCCAATTGAGCGGCATCAAAGCCTTCGTGTACGTCTATGCCCAAGGCTTCAAGCTGGGTACTCATCGGCGGATACATCTTTGCGTCGCAACCGCTGACTTTAAAACCTGCTTCTTTGGCAATAGCCGCTACGCCGCCCATAAATGTGCCGCCGATACCGATAATGTGGATGTGTTTCATGATAAGACTGTCTTTGGATAAATTAATTTTAAAGCCGTCATTATAACGGAGTTTGGATAAAGGGGTCGTCTGAAAAGTTAGACAATAATAAGAATAGGAAAAAAATACGAGGGATTTGATTTTAAAAGGAGGGCGTTGAGGTTTTGATTGGGTAAGTATTACTTTGAAAAGAGCTATTTGATACGGTAAAGTCGTTCATGAAGTTCAGGTGAAGCATTGCCTTGAATTCTTCCATGCTTGATAGCGTGAGGTTTTCAGTAACAGATTTGCTTGGATAGACTTTAGAAAATGGGGGGTGTTATTCAATAATGCCGTCTGAAAAATAATTCCTGATTAAAACAAGTCATGACTTTTTTCAGACGACATTTGTATTCTGTATCTTGTGATTTCTATTAAAGCGCGGCATCCGAACGTTCGCCGGTTCGGATGCGGATGGCTTCTTCAACTGGATAAATGAAGATTTTACCGTCACCGATTTTGCCGGAATGTGCGGTTTCCAAAATGGCATCAACAGCCTGATCGACTTTGTCGTCAGCCAATACCAATTCGATTTTCACTTTGGGCAGGAAATCAACCGCGTATTCTGCGCCGCGATAAATTTCCGTATGACCTTTTTGGCGGCCGAAGCCTTTGACTTCGCTGACGGTCATGCCGGTAATGCCGATTTCGGTCAAGACTTCGCGTACATCGTCGAGTTTAAAAGGTTTGATAATGGCTTCGATTTTTTTCATATTAAATCTCCTTATTTGAGAAAAGGCCGTCTGAAACATTCAGACGGCCTTTGTTCCATTAAGTTCGTTCAAACTTTATTTGAGTGAACTTATTTCTTTTTCTGAGCCGGCAGGTCGGTACATACACCCAATGCTACTTCCGCAGCCATACCGATGGATTCGCCCAAGGTTGGGTGTGGGTGGATGGTTTTGCCGATGTCGGTTGCATCGCAACCCATTTCGATGGCCAAGCAGACTTCGCCGATCATATCGCCGCCGTTAGGACCAACGATACCGCCACCGATGATGCGGCCGGTTTCAGCATCAAAAATCAGCTTAGTGAAACCATTGTCGCAACCGTTGGCAATCGCACGGCCGGAAGCAGCCCATGGGAAGTTGGCTTTGGTGATTTTGCGACCGGAGGCTTTGGCAGACAACTCGGTTTCGCCCACCCATGCCACTTCAGGAGAAGTGTAGGCAACGCCCGGAATAACGCGCGCGTCAAAGTAGGCTTTGTGGCCGGCACAGTTTTCAGCGGCAACGTGGCCTTCGTGAACGGCTTTATGCGCCAACATCGGTTGACCGACGATGTCACCGATAGCGTAGATGTGCGGCACGTTGGTGCGCATTTGTTTGTCCACTTCGATGAAGCCGCGGTCAGTTACGGCAACACCGGCTTTTTCAGCGCTGATGAGTTTGCCGTTAGGCGCACGACCGGCAGCCACCAGTACGGCATCGTAACGTTGTGGTTCTTTAGGTGCATTTGCACCTTCGAAGGTAACGTAAACGCCGTCTTCTTTAGGCTCGACAGCAACGGTTTTGGTGTTGATCATGATGTTGTCAAAACGGTATTCGTTTTGTTTTTGCCATACTTTTACCAAGTCGCGGTCTGCGCCTTGCATCAGGCCGTCCATCATCTCAACGACGTCGAGGCGAGAACCCAGCGTGCTGTAAACTGTACCCATTTCGAGGCCGATGATACCGCCGCCGATGATCAGCAGTTTGCCCGGTACTTCTTTCAGGGCCAAAGCACCGCTGGAATCGATGATGCGTGGATCTTCAGGAATGAAAGGCAGTTTGGTTACGCGGCTGCCTGCTGCAATGATACAGTTTTTGAAGGCAACGATTTTTTTCTCGCCGGTAGGGGTCGCTTGCTCGTACACGTCGCCGGTAGTCAGCGACACTTCCAAGTGGTGCGGATCTAAGAATTGGCCGTCGCCTTGGATAACGTCTACTTTACGGCCTTTGGCCATACCTGCCAAACCGGTAGTCAGGCGAGAAACCACGCCGTCTTTGTAGGCGCGCAGCATGTCGATATCGAGTTCTGGTTCTGGGTATTTGATACCGTTCGCAGCCAAGTGACGTACTTCATCGATAACGGCAGCGTTGTGCAACAAGGCTTTGGAAGGGATACAGCCGACGTTCAAGCAAACGCCGCCCAAAGTTTTGTAACGCTCGACGATGGCAACTTTCAAGCCTTCATCGGCAGCGGCAAATGCAGCGGAATAACCGCCGGGGCCGCCACCCAATACGACTACGTCGTATTCGGCATCGGCAGAACCACCGAATTGTGCAGCTTGAGGAGCCGGAGCAGCAGCTTTAGGTGCTTCTTGTGCAGGAGCAGCAGGTGCTTCTGCTTTAGGAGCGGCAGCCGCGCCTTCGGCTTCAACGACTGCAATCAAGCCGCCTTCGGAGATTTTATCGCCGACTTTAACTTTAACTTCTTTAACGACACCTGCAACTTCGGCAGGTACGTCCATAGTCGCTTTATCGGTTTCCAAAGTAATCAGGGTATCGTCCACAGCAATGGTATCGCCTACATTTACTTCAACCGCAATAATATCTACATTTTCGTGACCGCCAATGTCGGGTACTTTTAATTCAACTAAGCTCATGTCTAATCTTTCTGAATGATGTTCGGACTTCTTTTTTCAGACGGCCTTTTTATTCAGGCCGTCTGAAAATGCTCGGATTACAGAGTAATGCGGCGGAAGTCTTTCAACAGGTTAGCCAGGAATACGGTAAAGCGCATACCGGCGGCACCGTCGATGACACGGTGGTCAAAGGACAGGCTCAACGGGCACATCAGGCGAGGAGCAAATTCTTTGCCGTTCCAAACCGGTTTGATTTGGGATTTGCACACGCCCAAGATAGCAACTTCAGGAGCATTCACGATTGGTGTGAAGCCTGTACCGCCGATACCGCCCAAGCTGGAAATGGTAAAGCATGCGCCTTGCATTTCTTGTGGCTTGAGCTTGCCTTCGCGGGCTTTTTTAGACAATTCGGTCAGCTCTTGGCTGATTTGTTTCAAGCCTTTTTGATCCACGTCTTTGATCACTGGAACAACCAAGCCGTTCGGCGTGTCTGCTGCGAAACCGATGTTGAAGTAGTTTTTCAGCACCAAGTTGTCACCATCCAGAGAGGCGTTGAATTCAGGGAAGGCTTTCAGCGCAGCAACAGAGGCTTTGATGATGAACGCCAATGGGGACAGTTTCACGCCTTCGCGTTCCCATTCTTTGTTCAGCTGTTTGCGGAATTCTTCCAATTCGGTCATGTCCGCTTCTTCGTGTACGGTAACGTGAGGAATCACAACCCAGTTGCGAGACAGGTTTTGACCGGAGATTTTCTTAATGCGTGACAGTTCTTTAACTTCGACGCTGCCGAATTTAGAGAAGTCAACTTTAGGCCATGGCAACAAGTCCAGACCGCCGCCCAAAGAAGCAGCGGTAGGTTTGCCTGCACCGCTTTGCATAACGGATTTAACGAAGGCTTTAACGTCTTCGCCCATGATACGGCCTTTCAGACCGGTACCTTTGACTTGGCCCAAATCTACGCCCAATTCGCGTGCCAGTTTGCGTGCGGAAGGACCTGCATGAGCTTTTGCAAATGCAGCTTCGTCGATTTTGGCAGCAGCAGGAGCAGCCGGTGCAGGCGCAGCGGCTGGTGCAGCAGGAGCCGGAGCGGCAGCTGGTGCAGGTGCGGCAGCTTGAGCGGCAGGAGCAGGAGCTGCTGCGGCAGACCCGGCAGTTTCTACTTCGATAATGGCGGAGCCTTCGGATACTTTGTCGCCAACTTTCAGGAATACGGCTTTAACCACACCGGCTTCGGTACATGGTACGTCCATAGTGGCTTTGTCGGTTTCCAACGTAATCAGGGTGTCGTCAACGGCAACAGTGTCACCAACTTTAATTTCAACGGCAATAACATCTACGTCAGAGTGGCCGCCGATATCAGGTACAACAACTTGTACGGTAGCACCACCGGCAGGAGCGGCTGCAGGCGCAGCAACTGGAGCAGCAGGAGCTTCTGCTGCAGGTGCCGGAGCAGCATCAGCAGCGGCAGTACCGGTTTCAACGGTCAGAATAACGCCGCCTTCAGAGATTTTATCGCCAACTTTAACTTTAACTTCTTTCACGACACCAGCTGCATCAGCAGGTACATCCATAGTGGCTTTGTCGGTTTCCAACGTAATCAGGGTGTCGTCAACGGCAATAGTGTCGCCTACTTTAACTTCTACGGCGATGATGTCGACGTTTTCATGACCGCCGATATCAGGGACTTTGATTTCTACGATACTCATTTGAGTTCCTTTAATATTTTCAGTTTGATGCCGTCTGAAAACTGTTGCACACGGCATCGGTACAGTTTGTTCAAACCATTCAAGCATTCGGTTTTCAGACGGCCTGATGTCTGAATGAAGCAAACAGGTCGTCTGAAACATCAATTAGCGTTTCCAGCTAGGAGCTGCATCGGCTTTGATACCATATTTTTCAATAGCTTGTTGAACGGTTTCTTTGCTGACTTTGCCTTGCTCAGCCAATGCGCTCAATGCAGCAACGGCAACGTTGTAGCGGTCAACTTCGAAGAAGCTGCGCAGGTTGGCACGGCTGTCGGAGCGACCGAAGCCGTCAGTACCCAAGACGTGGTAGTCGTTAGGGATGTAGGCACGGATGCGGTCAGCATAGCTGCGGATATAGTCGGTAGCGGCAATCACTGGGCCGTCATGACCTTGCAGTTGAGAAGTAACAAACGGTACTTTTGCAGTTTCCAAAGGATTCAGGCGGTTGAAACGTTCTGCCTCGATAGCGTCGCGATGCAACAGGTTGAAAGATGGGCAAGACCAAATGTCTGCTTCTACGCCGAAGTCGGCTTTCAACAATTCAGCACCGGCAATGACTTCTTGCAGGATGGTACCGGAACCCATCAATTGAACTTTCTTGTCGCCTTTGCTGCCGGCTTTCAGCAGGTACATACCTTTCAGGATGTCTTGTTCTACGCCTTCAGGCATGTCTGGATGGGTGTAGTTTTCATTCATCAGGGTGATGTAGTAGAACACGTCTTCGTGGTTAACATACATGCGGCGCAAGCCATCGTGTACGATAACGGCTACTTCGTATTGGAATGTCGGATCGTAAGAAACGCAGTTTGGAATCAAATCCGCTTGAACATGGCTGTGGCCGTCTTCGTGTTGCAAACCTTCGCCATTCAGTGTTGTACGGCCGGCAGTACCACCCAGCAGGAAACCGCGTGCATGCATATCGCCTGCTGCCCATGCCAAGTCGCCAACGCGTTGGAAACCGAACATAGAGTAGTAGATGTAGAAAGGAATCATGGCAAAGTCGTTGTTTGCGTAGCTGGTCGCAGCAGCAATCCAGTCAGCCATGGCACCTGGTTCGTTAATACCTTCTTGCAAGATTTGACCGTCAACAGACTCTTTATAGAACATCAGTTGGTCTTTATCTTGAGGAGTGTATTGTTGGCCTTTAGGGTTCCAAATACCGTATTGACGGAACATGCCTTCCATACCGAACGTACGGCTTTCATCTGGAACGATAGGCACCACGCGTTTGCCAATTTTTTTGTCTTTCAGCAAAGTAGACAGGATGCGAACGAAAGCCATGGTGGTTGAGAATTCACGGTCACCGCTGGATTTCAGTTGAGCATCAAATGCAGACAGTTCAGGCACTTCCAGAACTTCTGGGGTAGGTTTGCGTTGAGGCAGGTAGCCACCCAAAGCTTCACGGCGTGCATGCAGGTATTTGTATTCTTCGCTGTCGGGAGCAAAAGTCAGGTAAGGCAGGTCGCCGCTGTCGATTTGCTCGTCAGTTACAGGAATGTCAAAGCGGTCACGGAATTGTTTCAGAGACGCTTTGTCCATTTTTTTGGCTTGGTGGGCAACGTTTTGGCCTTCGCCGGATGCGCCCATGCCGTAACCTTTAATGGTTTTCGCCAAGATTACAGTAGGTTTGCCGTCGGCGTGGTTCACTGCGCGGTCGTAAGCGTTGTACACTTTTTGAGGGTCATGACCACCGCGGTTCAATGCCCAAATTTGTTCATCGGTCATATCGGCGACCAATGCTTTCAGTTCAGGCGTATTGAAGAAGTGTTCGCGAACGTATGCACCGTCTTTGGATTTGTAAGTTTGGTAGTCACCGTCCAGGCACTCTTCCATACGTTTGCGCAAGATGCCATCTTTGTCTTTTGCCAAGAGGCGGTCCCAACGACGACCCCAGATGACTTTCACAACATTCCAGCCGGCGCCGGCAAAGTTGCCTTCCAGCTCT
Organism: Neisseria mucosa; assembly: GCF_013267835.1. Classification (NCBI taxonomy): domain Bacteria; kingdom Pseudomonadati; phylum Pseudomonadota; class Betaproteobacteria; order Neisseriales; family Neisseriaceae; genus Neisseria; species Neisseria mucosa. The sequence continues at coordinate 847,461 of NZ_CP053939.1, read as the reverse complement.
TGAATGATTTTGCCGTTACCGCGTACTGGGCCGTCCAAACGTTGCAGGTTACAGTTGATAACGAATACCAAGTTGTCCAAGCCTTCGCGTGAAGCCAGAGCAATAGCACCTTGGCTTTCAGGTTCGTCCATTTCGCCGTCGCCACAGAATACCCATACTTTACGGCCTTTGGTTTTAGCCAGACCGCGAGATTCCAAGTATTTCAGGAAGCGTGCTTGGTAAATTGCCATCAATGGGCCAAGACCCATAGATACGGTTGGGAATTGCCAGAAGTCAGGCAACAGGTGAGGGTGAGGGTAAGAAGGCAGACCTTTGCCGTCAACTTCTTGACGGAAGTTGTTCAGCTGGTCTTCAGTCAGACGGCCTTCAACGAAAGCGCGTGCATAGATGCCAGGGGCTACGTGGCCTTGGAAGAATACCAAATCGCCTTCTTCGCCTTCGCCTTTAGCTTTCCAGAAGTGGTTGAAGCCGACTTCGTACATAGTGGCGGCTGATTGGAAAGATGCAATGTGTCCACCCAATTCCAAATCTTTTTTACCCGCGCGCAAAACGATAGCGGCAGCGTTCCAACGAACGAATGCACGGATGCGGTGTTCGATGTTTTGGTCGCCGGGGATGCCTTTTTCGTCTTCAACGGAAACAGTGTTCAAGTATGGAGTAGTGGTGCCGTGAGGCATACGGATGCCTTTGTCACGGCTGTATTTGACCAAACTTTCCAGCAGGTATTGGGCGCGCTCGCTGCCTTCATATTCTAAAACAGAGCTTAACGCGTCTAACCATTCTTTGGTTTCAATTGGGTCAACATCGTGTAATTGGGTGGACATAATATCTATCCTTGTGTTGAGTGTTTTTCAATGACGGAGTATTACTCCGATATTTTCGTTTGCGAACAAATGTGAGTTAAAAACGAAAATTCCTAGAGTCAAATTCGAAAAAGTTTTAATTACTGAAATATTTTCAATACGTTATAACCATTGATGAAAAATCAGAAAGAATTGAACTTTTTGCGAACCGGCTAACCTGCAAATGCTATCAGTAATTGGGCAAACTGGCAAATCATGCTGTAGATATTGATAGGATGTAGAGGTTGGAATTAGGATTTTTAAAAGAGTTATAGAGTTTGTTTTAAATCGAGATATTGAGTGGATACAGTAAAAAGTATCAGGTGTTTGAGTAAATAGATTCGAATACGAAAAACATTTTTAAAATTTTGTTGTAAATTGAAAGTTTGGATTGGGTTTAGGGTTTGAAAGGGAAAATTTAGATTATCTGATTCTTTACAAAGAGAGTAGGCCGTCTGAAGACTTTAAAGAGATTAAGAGGGAATGGGATTTGAAGATAACGATTATTGAGGAAGGGTAAATGAAAAAAATGACATGTACAGGCTGTTTAGTTTAGCTCTGACATGTCATTTATGTAGGAAGTTAGAATTTCAGACGGCCTTTAATCGGCAGAGCCTTTTTGAGCGAATTGCTTCCATTGAGCCAAAAGCTCTTTGAGAACATCTTGCTGTTCATGTCCATGTTGGATGGCTTCTTGCAGCCAGAAACAAGCATTATTGATGTCTTTTTCTACGCCCATACCGTGATAATACAGACAGGCAAGATTATATTGAGCCATCGTGTCTCTTTGTTTGGCTGCTGCTTCAAACCATTTTGCAGCTTGGGCATAGTCGACAGGTACACCTTGTCCACTGTAATACATCATGCCAAGATTGGTTTGGGATTTGCTGTGCCCACGTTCTGCGGATTGGTGGTATAGATCCAGTGCTTCAGCGTAATTCTGTTGGCGTTTTAAGCCATAGTGCGCTGCAAATGCCAGCTTGTATAGACGTTCAGCCTCCTGACGTTGGAGGGCGATTTCTTTCGTCAGCTCATAGTTTTGCTGGTTATTCAATGCGCTGTCAGACAGAAGTTTTTGGTAGGCGACAAGATTACCTAAATCAGCCGAGCGTTGATAATATTGACGCGCGGTGTCTGCATCAACTGCTCGTCCTAATCCGTAGCGATAGATATCACCTAAAAGGCGCAAGCCTTCCGGATCATTTTGATCCGCAGCAAATTTAGCGTGCAGATAGGCCTTTTGAGGGTCTCGCTCGGTGTTTTTGCCCAATAGATAGATTTCGGCAAGTGCTACATGCGCATTGCTGTCTCCTTGTTCTGCCGCTTTTTCAAACCATTCTAATGCCTCGGCAGGGTTTGATGCCGACAAGAGTTCTGCAAGAGAAGTTTGCGCCGGAACAATGTCGTAATTGGCGGCAATGCGTAAATGTTCGATTGCTTTTTCAGGATTTTGTGCGACACCTTGGCCCAATTTATATTGAAGACCAAGTTGCCAGTGTGCTGCAATAAACCCCTGTGCAGCAGATTGCTGGTAGAGCGTATGGGAATATTCTAAATCGGGGGTGCTTGAGTATTGGTAGTGTTGGGCTAAGAAATATTGCGCCTGAGGGTTTTGTTGCTCGGCAGCTTTCAATGCCCATTTGACTGCTTGCTGTTCATTGCCGCTATCTGCATATAAACGCATCAGGCGCAGCTGGGCCGGGACCAAGCCTTCTTCGGCAAGCTCTTGATAGGCTGAAATAAGCGTTTCTACTTCTGCGCCGTTATTTTCTTGTAATTGGAGAAGATTGTAGCGGGCATAGGGATGACCGGCTCTTGCCGCTTGTTTTAAATATTCAACTGCAATTGCCAAATCTTGTTCGTTTTCGTGGTTTTCAAACAGGCATCCTGCCAGCTGAAATGCAGCCTCGATATGTCCCGCCTCTGCTGCCTCGCAGAGCAATGGGATGGCTCGTGCAAAGTCAGGTGGATCTTGAGTGATTAATTTTTCTGCCAGCAGAAAAGATTCTTCATATTGTTGAGCATTCATCGGTTTGCTTTTATATTTTGTGAAGGATTAAGAATAAAATAATCGGCCGACAGGGTGCGGCCGTTATGATTTTGTAATTTTGGGGTTATTTACAAAAACAGGCAACCGTATTTGTATTTTTATGCTTAGAATAATGGAATAAATTGTTTTATGCTGCATAAATACAACAGAAGATAGAATAAAGTGGGTTGAGAAAATACTTCTGCTATTTATTCAGTTTAAATTATTCATCGTTAGGTTTTTTACGCCACAAAACAAGTAATTTACCAATATGTTGTACCAATTGAGCACCCAGTGTTTCACATAGTGCATCACAAATTTCAATACGTTCAGCACGATCATCACCAAAAACACGGACTTTAATCAATTCGTGTGCTGTCAATGCGGCATCGGTTTCTTTGATGACTGACTCGGTCAAGCCTTGTTGGCCAACCATAACGACAGGGTGGAGGTGGTGTGCTTGGGCTTTCAAGGCCAAAATTTCTTTGGTGCTTAATTTGTTGTCGCTCATATCAATAAGTATCCAATTAAAAAGAATAATGGCTATATTGTACGCGATTTAGAACATTTACGGGGGAAATAACGTACAATGCTGATTTTAACTTAAGCATTTCAAATCAAGATGGCTGTACGCTCAAAATCTTCAAAAGCATGGCTGCATGAGCACGTCAATGATCATTATGTCCATATGGCACAAAAGGACGGATATCGTGCCCGGGCGGCTTATAAATTATTGGAAATCAATCAAAAAGATAAATTAATCAAACCAGGTACGGTTTTGGCGGATTTGGGCAGTGCGCCGGGAAGTTGGTCACAGGTGGCAGCCAAGCTGGTCGGTAAAACAGGAGCGGTGTTTGCTTTGGATATTTTACCGATGGATGCGATTGATGGTGTGTCGTTTATTCAGGGCGATTTTCGGGAAGATGCTGTTTTGGAGCAGTTTGAAGCTTTGTTGGATAATCGCCCGTTAGACCTTGTAATCTGTGATATGGCACCCAATATGTCAGGCAATGCCGTAACAGACCAGGCACGCAGTTTTTACCTGTGTGAACTGGCTTTGGATTTTGCCTCGCAGCATTTGAAACCCGGAGGCAGTTTTTTGGTGAAGGTGTTTCAAGGCGCGGGCTATCAGGAATATACGGCGGCAATGAGCGAAATTTTTGCCAGTGTGCAAACTCGAAAGCCGGATGCTTCCCGCAATCGTTCCAGTGAGATTTACCTATTAGGCAAAAATAAACGCTGACAATGTAGGGTGGGTGCTTTAAAATTCTTTCCCTTGATTTTATTTATTTTGTAACCATGGAGCCTGTTCAGTGGGGAATACCATTAAAAACATATTAGTTTGGGTAGTGGGTGGTGCTATGCTTTTAGCAGCATTCAATGCACTCAGCGATAAGCAGGAAGATAAACAGCAAATCGAATATTCTCAATTTATTCAGCAAGTTAATAGTGGCGAAGTATCCAATGTCAATATTGAAGGATCTGTTGTCAGCGGCTATCTGATTAAAGGTGAGCGCACCGATAAAACTGCCTTCTATACCAATGCGCCTTTGGATGACAACTTGGTTAAAACACTGTTGGACAACAAAGTACGCGTCAAAGTGACTCCGGAAGAAAAACCAAGCATGCTGGCCAGTCTGTTTTACAGCCTGCTGCCTGTTTTGTTGTTGATTGGTGCATGGTTCTACTTCATGCGCATGCAAAGCGGCGGTGGCGGTAAAGGCGGCGCCTTCTCTTTTGGTAAAAGCCGTGCGCGTTTGTTGGATAAAGATTCCAATAAAGTGACTTTTGCCGATGTTGCCGGTTGTGATGAGGCAAAAGAAGAAGTACAAGAAATCGTGGATTACCTGAAATCGCCCAATCGCTACCAAAGTCTGGGTGGTCGTGTACCGCGCGGTATTTTGTTGGCAGGTAGCCCTGGTACGGGTAAAACATTGCTGGCTAAAGCGATTGCTGGTGAGGCCGGTGTGCCATTCTTCAGTATTTCAGGTTCTGATTTTGTAGAAATGTTTGTCGGTGTCGGTGCGAGCCGTGTCCGCGATATGTTCGAGCAGGCTAAGAAAAACGCGCCATGTATCATCTTTATCGATGAAATTGATGCGGTCGGCCGTCAGCGCGGTGCCGGTTTGGGTGGTGGCAATGATGAGCGTGAGCAAACATTGAACCAATTGTTGGTTGAAATGGATGGTTTTGAAAGCAACCAAACCGTTATTGTGATCGCAGCAACCAACCGTCCTGATGTACTTGACCCAGCGTTGCAGCGTCCGGGCCGTTTTGATCGTCAAGTCGTTGTTCCATTGCCTGATATCCGTGGCCGTGAGCAAATCTTGAAAGTACACGCTAAAAAAGTACCTTTGGATGCATCCGTAGATTTGACTTCTTTAGCACGAGGTACACCTGGTTTTTCAGGTGCGGATTTGGCAAACTTGGTCAATGAAGCAGCTTTGTTTGCCGGCCGTCGTAATAAAGTTAAAGTCGATCAAAGCGACTTTGAAGATGCGAAAGACAAAATCTACATGGGTCCGGAACGTCGTAGCATGGTAATGCACGAAGATGAAAAACGTGCGACAGCCTATCATGAGGCTGGCCATGCAATCGTAGCGGAAAGCCTGCCGTTTACCGATCCGGTTCACAAAGTAACGATTATGCCTCGTGGCCGTGCATTGGGTTTGACTTGGCAGCTGCCTGAGCGTGACCGCATCAGCATGTATAAAGACCAAATGCTGAGCCAGCTCTCAATCTTGTTTGGTGGTCGTATTGCTGAAGATATTTTTGTCGGCCGTATTTCTACCGGCGCATCTAACGACTTTGAGCGTGCAACTCAAATGGCTCGCGAGATGGTAACGCGTTATGGTATGAGCGACAAAATGGGTGTGATGGTTTATGCTGAGAACGAAGGTGAAGTATTCTTGGGTCGCAGCGTAACCCGTTCTCAAAATATTTCCGAGAAAACCCAACAAGATATCGATGCGGAAATCCGCCGTATTTTGGATGAGCAATACCAAGTGGCTTACAAAATCTTGGATGAAAATCGCGATAAGATGGAAACCATGTGCAAAGCACTGATGGATTGGGAAACCATCGATCGAGACCAAGTTTTGGAAATTATGGCCGGTAAACAACCTAGTCCACCTAAAGATTACAGCCACAATGTCCGTGATGACAAAGTAGAAGAGCCTGAAGCGCCTGTTGCTGAAGCTGTTGAATCTGTTGAGCAAAATGAGGTTCAAAATACTGAGTCAGTAGAAGCAGACAAAACAGATAAATCTGTATAAGGTTTGAAACAGAAAACGGTAGCTTTTAAGCTACCGTTTTTATTTTGAAGATAAGCTAAAGGCCGTCTGAAAATCTTCAGACGGCCTGATTTTATTTGGTTAATTACAAAACAGCCAAAGCTGCTTCATAGTCAGGCTCATTCGCAATTTCAGAAACCAACTCAGCGTGGAGAACTTGGTTTTGCTCATCTAAAACCACCACTGCCCGGGCAGTCAGGCCGCGTAATGGGCTTTCTGTCAGTGTAACACCGTAATCGTTAGAAAAGCTGCTGCGGAATGTAGAAAGTGTCACTACATTTTCCAAACCTTCTGCACCGCAGAAACGGGCTTGTGCAAACGGTAAATCTGCAGAAATACACAAAACGACGGTATTTTCTAACGAAGAGGCACGTTTGTTGAAAGTGCGGACGGACTGGGCGCATACGCCGGTGTCAATGCTGGGGAAAATATTCAGCACTTTGCGTTTGCCTGCAAAGTCAGCCAATGATTTCTCAGATAGGTCTGCTGCTACCAATGTGAAATCAGGTGCAACTTGACTGATGGCAGGCAAATTGCCGTTTGTAGAAATAGGAGAGCCTTGGAAAGTAACTTGGGCCATGATTCAGTCCTTGTATCAGGGGGAAAATAGTATAGGCAGGGTTTTAGTAATGACGGCGGCGGAAATAGAACATACCTTCGCTGTCAATTTCTAAAATATAGCGGCCGTTTTGGACGGCGGCATAACCGCTTTTGCCTTCGGTATAAGGCTGTAAAGCAGCGTGTGAAATCAGATAGTCGGTCAGTTTGCCGCCGTCTTGGGCAATATTGTCCACCATTTTTGCAAAGGCAGTGTGGCAGACGCCGTTGGCTGACCAGCCGGCTGAAACACCTTTTTCATTTTTTTCCATGCATTGGCCGCTGATGACTTCTAAGTCGTTAGGGTGCTTGCCAATCAGATTGATGACGCCGCCCTCTATGCCGTTAATCGGATAGGTGCGTTGTTTTTTACCTTCTTTGGTTTCGCCTTCTTGTGCTGTACCCAAATCCAAACCGGCTATGGCTTGTTCATCGATGTATTTGACTTTAAAGGTAGGTTTGGGGGCATTGCCTGAAGCAGCATCATTGGCGGCAGTATCTTCAGACTTGCCGCCGCAGGCAGCCAATAAAAGGCTGAGCAAGATAAGGGGGAAGGTTTTTTTCATATGAGAAACCCTGAAAAATAGTGATATTTTAAAATTTAGCGAGATGATGGCCGTCTGAAATTTTCAGACGGCCTTGCTATTATTTCAACGGACGAATACCTACTGCATCGCGGACTTTATCCAACAATTCGCGTGCTTCTTTACGCGCTTTTTGTGCGCCGGCCTGCAAAATATCTTCAATTTGAGAGGGTTTTGCTGTCAATTCATTGTAACGCTCACGCGGTTCTGCGAGTTCAGCATTGATTTTTGCGCCCAAGAGTTTCTTGGCTTCGCCCCAAGCAAGGCCTTCGGCCAGCATTTGTGTGAACTCGGCAGTTTCAGACGGCGTAGAGAAGGCTTTGTAGATTTCAAACAGAGGACTTTCATCAGGCTGTTTTGGTTCACCGGGCTCTTTCATGTTGGTGATGATTTTGTTGACCGATTTTTGGGTTTTCTTGTCGTTTTCCCAAAGCGGAATGGTATTGCCGTAGGATTTGGACATTTTACGTCCGTCCAGGCCGACTAAGAGTTCGACATTTTCATCGATTTTTACTTCGGGCAGGGTAAAGAGCTCTTGGAAGCGGTGGTTGAAGCGTCCGGCAATATCGCGCGCCATTTCGACATGTTGGATTTGGTCGCGACCGACTGGTACTTCATGGGCATTGAACATAAGGATGTCGGCAGTCATAAGGATAGGGTAGCTGTATAGGCCCATTTCCACGCCGTGATCCGGATCTTCCTGACCGTTTTCGGTATTTGCCTGTACTGCGGCTTTGTAAGCGTGAGCGCGGTTCATCAGACCTTTTGCGGTGATACAGGTCAGAATCCAGTTCAACTCCATCACTTCGGGAATATCGCTTTGACGGTAGAAAGTGGTCTGTTCCGGATTGAGTCCGCAGGCGAGCCATGTGGCGGCAACAGCTTGAGTAGATTGATGAATCATTTCCGGCTCATGACATTTGATGATGCCGTGATAGTCGGCCAAAAAGAGGAATGATTCGGTATTGGCATCCTGCGCCGCACGGATAGCCGGGCGGATGGCGCCGACGTAGTTGCCCAAGTGTGGAATACCTGTTGTGGTAACGCCTGTTAAAACTCGTTTTTTGCTCATGAAAGTATCCTTCGGCGCAAAGGCCGTCTGAAAATTAATATGTTGCCGATTATACCTGATTCTTCTTGATTTTTCAGACGGCCTTTTACGTATGGGTTAAATGGAAAAGAAAAGTTATACACATAAAATAATAAAAATTAATCATTATAAAACAACAATATAAATTAAATTTACTATTTAATGAAAAAATAACTCTTGAGTTATCCACATTTGCGCCTATATAGGCTTCAACGGAAATATATTTGTAGAGGAACGTTAAATGAGATTTGATAAATTGACTGCTAAATTTCAGCAAGCTCTGCAAGAAGGTCAAAGCCTGGCGTTGGCTGCGGACAGCAGCTATCTGGAAGCGGGCTTTGTGCTGAAAGCCCTGCTTGACGACCAAAACAGCGGAGCCGCCGCGCTCTTGGCTCATGCGGGCGTGAATGTGCCGCAGGTGAAACAGCGTTTGCAGCAGCATTTAAACAGCCTGCCGAAAGTGTCCGGCCAGGGCGGCGATATTCTGCCCAGCCGTGAATTGCAGGCGGTGTTGAACCTGATGGACAAAGCCGCAACCAAACGAGGCGATGCCTATATCGCCAGCGAACTTTTCCTGCTCGCCTTGGTGCAGCAGAACGATGCGACCGGCAAAATCTTGAAAGAAGCCGGCGCGACCGAACAAAACATCAATGCCGCGATTGACACGGTACGAGGAGGACAAAACGTGAACGATGCCAATGCTGAAGACCAACGCGATGCTCTGAAAAAATACACGCTCGACCTGACCCAGCGCGCCCGCGACGGCAAGCTTGACCCCGTTATCGGTCGCGACGACGAAATCCGCCGCGCGATTCAGGTATTGCAACGCCGCACCAAAAACAACCCCGTGCTGATTGGCGAACCGGGTGTGGGTAAAACCGCCATCGTCGAAGGCTTGGCGCAACGCATTGTCAACGGCGAAGTGCCTGAATCCTTGCGCAACAAACGCCTGCTGGTTTTGGATTTGGCGGCATTGATTGCCGGCGCGAAATACCGCGGCGAATTTGAAGAACGCTTGAAAGGCGTGTTGAATGATTTGGCGAAAGACGACGGTAACACCCTGATTTTCATCGACGAAATCCATACTTTGGTCGGCGCGGGTAAAACCGACGGCGCGATGGACGCAGGTAATATGTTGAAACCGGCTTTGGCACGCGGCGAACTGCACTGCATCGGCGCGACCACCTTGGACGAATACCGCCAATACATCGAAAAAGATGCGGCACTCGAACGCCGCTTCCAAAAAGTATTGGTCGGCGAGCCCAGCGTGGAAGACACAATCGCCATCCTGCGCGGTTTGCAGGAACGCTATGAAATCCACCACGGTATCGATATTACCGACCCTGCCATCGTTGCCGCAGCGGAATTGAGCGACCGCTACATCACCGACCGTTTCTTGCCCGATAAAGCGATTGATTTGATCGATGAAGCTGCCAGTCGCATCAAAATGGAGCTGGACAGCAAACCCGAGCAAATGGACAAACTCGACCGTCGCATCATCCAGCTCAAAATGGAAAAAATGCACGTTGCTAAAGAAAGCGACGAGGCCAGCAAAAAACGTTTGGAGTTGATAGACGAAGAAATCGACGGCCTGCAAAAAGAATACGCCGATCTGGACGAAATCTGGAAAGCCGAAAAAGCCGCATCTTCCAGCACCGCCGACATCAAGAAACAGATGGACGACATCAAAGTCAAAATCGAACAGGCCAAACGCCAAGGCGACTTTGCCCGCGCGTCCGAACTCGAATACGGCGAGTTGCCGAAATTGGGCGCACAGTTGCAAGCTGCGGAAAGCAATCCTGAGGGCAAAAAACAAAACAAACTCTTCCGCACTGAAGTCGGCGCGGACGAAGTGGCCGAAATCGTATCGCGTATGACCGGCATTCCTGTGTCCAAAATGATGGAAGGCGAACGCGACAAACTGCTGAAAATGGAAGAAGTATTGCACCGCCGTGTGGTTGGTCAAGACGAAGCCGTGCGCGCCGTCTCCGACGCCATCCGCCGCAGTCGCTCCGGCCTTGCCGATCCGAACAAACCCTACGGCAGCTTCTTGTTCCTAGGCCCGACTGGTGTGGGTAAAACCGAGTTGTGCAAAGCCTTGGCAGGCTTCCTGTTCGACAGCGAAGACCACCTCATCCGCATCGACATGTCCGAATACATGGAAAAACACGCCGTTGCCCGCTTAATCGGCGCGCCTCCGGGCTATGTCGGCTACGAAGAAGGCGGTTACCTGACCGAACAAGTCCGCCGCAAACCGTACAGCGTGATTCTTTTGGATGAAGTGGAAAAAGCCCATCCTGACGTGTTCAACATCTTGTTGCAAGTTTTGGATGATGGCCGTTTGACCGACGGACAAGGTCGTACAGTGGACTTTAAAAATACTGTTATCGTCATGACTTCCAATATCGGTAGCCAACATATCCAACAAATGGGTACTCAGGACTACGAAGCAGTAAAAGAAGTCGTGATGGAGGATGTGAAAGAACATTTCCGTCCTGAAATGATCAACCGTATTGACGAAGTCGTCGTGTTCCACGGTTTGGATCAGGCTAATATCCGCAGCATTGCGAAAATCCAGCTTAAAGGTTTGGAAAAACGTTTGGAAGCGCAACATCTGCATCTGAAAGTCGATGATGCCGCCTTGGATTTGATTGCCAAAGCTGGTTTCGACCCCGTGTACGGTGCCCGCCCGCTCAAACGCGCCATCCAGTCGGAAATCGAAAACCCGCTAGCCAAAGCCCTGCTCGAAGGCAAATATGCGCCCGATAGCACAATTCATGTTAAAGAAGAGAGTGGTAAACTCTTGTTTGCATAGGATTAAATTAATGTAGTATTTTGTTGTAACAGGCCGTCTGAAAGAATTCAGACGGCCTTTCTTGATTATTGATTCATATTATATAATTGTTATGTAATTTGATTATTCTTTGAATTTTAGGGAAATTGATTAAAATCTTATGCCTTAGTTTGATAAAGAATGCGCTATAATCCGACTTGTTTACCAAGGTTCTTGCTAAATACCTAATTTAATGTAATAATACTACAATGCAAAAACTGACTAATCAAAATCTTCACATTATTTTGTCGGAACGCTTAAACGATACCGACTTTGTTCTTATCCTCAATGCCTTAATCAAATTTTTGCGCCGGGGAGGCAAAAAGAAGGCCTCCGAACGTTTTGATTTGATTTTATCTACGTTAAAACAAGACGATGCTTTATGCCGTCAATTCAGCCTGCGCTTTTATACTTGGCTGTCTAAAGTTCACATTTATCCTGCGCTGATTAAGCTGGGTATTTTCTCGCGCCATAGTTTTACCCGGGAAATGGGCATACGGATCTATGAGCGGTTCAGCCCGTCTTATAAAGATTTTTCCAACTTGCGCGAAGTATTTTTATATCTTTTTCATTCTGAAAACGATGATAAATGGTTGCAAACACTGAGTTTGCGACAATGGCTGGGTATGTATGAATTGTTGTTGGCTAAGGCGGATCCCGCTTTGCTTCAGACGGCCAGCCGACAATTGACAGATGCACGTTTGCGTGCGGTAGAAATGTTGTCCATCTGGATTGCTTCCGAAGCGATTGAGCCGGATTTAATACGGATTGCCCCCCGTTTGTTGGAAGCGGATTCTGCATTTGTCGCTTTACAGCGCGAAGTTGCGAAGATGGTGGAACACTATCGCCATAGTGAAGAAACTTATGACACGGCGCATTTGGAGGTTATGTTTGACCAGTGTGAAAAGCAAATTGACTATTTGCGCCGTCGTGGTACCGGAGCCGGGTCTGGTTCGTCAGTAAAAGTTGCCCACTTGCTCGAACGCCTGCAACAAACCATAGACCGCCTGAAATTGTTGACCAATATTCAAATCGAAACCAGCCGCACCCGCTTAACTGTCAATCTGATGAATGCGATGATTTATGCGGCGGTGGAGCAATACAGCACCAGCCACTTGCGTAAAAGCAGTATCCGAATGCTGGCACGCAGTATTACGGAAAATAAAAGCCATCATGGTGAGCATTACATTACGCGCAACCGTAGCGAATATTTCAAAATGTTTTATTCCGCAGCAGGCGGCGGCGTAATTATTGCTTTGATGGCATTGAATAAAATCCATATTGCGTCTTTGGGGTTCGGAGAATTTACTACTGCATTCTTAGCCGGGCTCAATTATGGTTTGGGCTTTATGCTGATTCATATGCTGCATTGCACTGTTGCAACCAAGCAGCCTGCCATGACGGCGGCGAGCTTTGCCGAACAGGTGGACTCGAATGAAGGCAGCAAAGCGGTGGACAATAAATTGGCTAAGCTGCTGATTGACGTGTGCCGTTCGCAAAGTGTCGCTGTGTTTGGCAATGTATCGATTGCGGTATTGTTGGCGGCAGGAATTGCTTTGGGCTATGCCCATACGCATGGTCAGCCTTTGCTGAATGAGGCAGTTACGGCCTATCAGTTCAAATCTATTGAGATTTTTACCCAACCGACCTTGTGGTATGCCGCTATTGCCGGTGTATGGTTGTTTTGCTCAGGGATTATTGCTGGCTTTTTTGACAACCGTTCCGATTATCTGAACCTGCGTCAGCGCCTGCCGTTTAATCCGTTTTTACGAAAAATCATGCGTCCGCAGCCGCGCCGCCGTTTGGCCGCTTATATTCATAAGCATTACGGCTCGCTTATGGGCAATTTTATTTTCGGTATGCTTTTGGGGATGACCGGCTATTTCGGCCATCTTTTCGGCTTGCCGCTGGATATTCGCCATGTAGCATTTTCTTCGGCAAATTTGGGTTATGCCACGATTAGCGGTCATGCAGATATATTCACTTTTATGCTTGGCTTGGCAAGTGTATTGGCAATCGGTATGGTGAATCTGGTGGTCAGCTTTTCTTTAGCTTTGGCTGTTGCGCTCCGTTCTCGCGGCACGCGTTTGGGCAGTATGCGTAATCTGCTGAAGAGCTTCTGGAGTCAAGTGAAAGCTAATCCTTTGATTTTGCTGTATCCGGTTCAAGTGAATAATAAAGACAACACGAAGTAAAATTGAAGAAAGGCCGTCTGAATATATACTTTTCAGACGGCCTTTTAGTTTAAAACCGATAAAGATTAGGCTTGCAGAGAGGCTCGGTTTTCCAAAACTTGGTCAATCAAACCATATTCTTTAGCTTCATCGGCAGACATATAGTTGTCGCGGTCGGTATCGCGTTCCAAGTCAGCCAAATCGCGATCACAATGTTTGGCGAGTAAGCGGTTCAGTTTCTCTTTGATTTTCAGCAGCTCTTTAGCGTGAATTTCAATATCGGAAGCCTGACCGGCCAAGCCGCCGCTGATGAGCGGTTGGTGAATCATGATGCGGCTGTTTGGTAGGGCAAAGCGTTTGCCTTTTTCGCCTGCGGACAACAAGAATGCGCCCATGCTTGCTGCTTGGCCCAAGCATAAGGTAGAAACATGAGGCTTGATGAAGTTCATGGTGTCGTAAATCGACATACCGGCAGTAACCGAACCGCCCGGAGAGTTGATATAGAAGAAGATGTCTTTATCAGGGTTTTCACTTTCCAAGAACAGTAATTGCGCAACAACCAGATTGGCAGATTCATCTGTTACCGGGCCGATCAAGAAAACGATGCGCTCTTTCAAAAGGCGTGAGTAGATGTCGAATGCGCGCTCGCCGCGACCGCTTTGTTCGATAACGGTAGGGACAAGGTAGTTATTGAAATCGAAGGACATTTTTGTCTCCTGTTAATGATGGAAAAGCACCAAAGCCATTTAAAGCGCTTCGGTGCTTTTGATTGTCTGTTTCAGACGGCCTTAGAGCAATTAAGCTTGTGCGCCCATTACTTCGTCAAAAGACAGCGCTTTTTCGGTTACTTTGGCTTTGCTCAGAACGAAATCAACAACGTTGCTTTCTACTGCCAAAGAAGTCGGGCCTTGCAGGCGGGAAGGCTCTGCGTAGTACCAGTCGATAACTTCTTGAGGATCTTCGTAGCTTTCAGCGAAGTTGGCAACAACGGCTTTGATTTGGTCTTCAGTTGGCTCAAGTTTGTTTTCTTCAACCAATTTAGCCAAAATCAGACCCAAAGCAACGCGGCGTTCTGCTTGTTCTTTGAACATATCCAAAGGCAGATCCAAGTTGGCAGCGTCAGCCATACCTTGGTTAACGAAGTTTTGTTTCATTTCGTTTGCCAGGCGGGCCGCTTCTTCGTTGACCAAAGCAACAGGAACTTGCAAGTCAGTCGCTTTGAGCAGGGCGTTCATGACAGATTCTTTGGTTTGTTCACCAATGCGGCGTTCAACTTCGCGGCCGACGTTTTTCTTCACTTCTTCACGCATTTTGGCAACGTCGCCGTCTTCAATGCCCAGAGCTTTGGCAAAGTCAGTGTTAACTTCAGGCAAAGTAGCTTCTGAAACGTTGTTCAGAGTGATGGTGAACACGGCAGATTTACCGGCAACATCTTTACCGTGGTAGTCTTCAGGGAAGTTTACGGTAACGTCTTTGCTTTCGCCGGCTTTCATGCCGACAACACCGGCTTCGAATTCAGGCAGCATTTGACCTGCGCCCAATACGAAAGCGTAGTTTTTAGACGCGCCGCCGGCGAAAGGTTCGCCGTCGATTTTGCCTTCGAAGTCGATGATGACGCGGTCGCCGTTTTGTGCTTCGCGGTCAACATGGTTGAAACGGGTGCGTTGTTTGCGCAGGATTTCTACGGTTTGGTCAACTTCGGCATCGCCAACGGTTGCAGTTACTTTTTCTACTTCTTGGGCAGACAGGTCGCCGATGGTTACTTCAGGGAAGACTTCAAAAATAGCGGCAACTTTGAAAGACTCTTGATCGTCTTGTTCTTCAACGGCTTCAAAGCGTGGGTAACCGGCAACTTTCAATTCTTGAGCAACGGCAACATCGTAGAATTCGCGTTGTACCAATTCGTTGATAACGTCGTTTTGTGCGCTTGCGCCATACATTTGGGCAATCATTTTGAACGGTGCTTTACCCGGACGGAAGCCGTCAATTTTTGCACGGCGTTGGGTTTGTTTCAGTTTTTTCTCAGTTTCTGCGTTGATTTTGGACCAAGGCAGAGACAATACTACTTTGCGTTCCAGATTTTCTAAAGTTTCAACAGTTACGCTCATCGTAAGCCCTTAAATTTGTTGTGTTTAAACGGTTATCCTTCTGCTTAATCCCCCGAAGGATTTCGGGAATATGCATAAGGTCAAAATTTAGCTGCTTAGTATAACACAATGTTTCACGAATAACATAAAAAGGCCGTCTGAAAAGTGGGAAATTCTTTTCAGACGGCCTTTTTGCCTTGACATTGTTTTTTAAAGCTGGTCTTTTTGCGCCAGAATCCGTCGGCTGCCGTTGATGTCTGCCGGAGAAAGCACACCGGCATTTTCAAGCGCATCTATTAAATTGGCGGCGCGGTTGTAGCCGATGCGCAATTGGCGTTGCAGGGAGGAGATGGAAGTCTTCCGGCTTTCCAATACGAAGGTAACGGCTTGGTCAAACAGTTCATCGCTGTTGGCGTTCGGATTGACAATATTGGTGGTTTCGATGGCCGCTTCACCGCTGAGCAAGCCTTCCACATAATTGGTCGGCGCTTGTTCTTTAATGAAATTGACGACTTGATGCACTTCATCATCGGAAACAAACGCACCTTGCAGGCGTGTCGGTTCTGCGCTGCCTGGTTGCAGGAACAATGAGTCGCCGTATTTGAGCAATTCGTCTGCACCCATTTGGTCAAGAATGGTGCGGCTGTCGATTTTGCTTTGTACGGTAAAGGCCATGCGTGTCGGGATGTTGGCTTTAATCAGACCGGTAACCACATCAACGCTTGGGCGTTGGGTGGCGACAATCATGTGAATGCCTGCCGCACGCGCTTTTTGGGCAAGGCGTGCGATTTGTTGCTCGACGGATTTGCGTTCGGTCATCATCAAGTCTGCCAACTCGTCGATGACGACCACAATCAACGGCAGTTTTTCCAGAGGCTCGGGATCATCGGGATTTAAGCTAAACGGATTGAGTAATGGCTTGCCTGCCGCTTTGGCCTGCTCGACTTTTTGGTTGAAGCCGTCCAGATTGCGCACGCCGGCGTGTGAGAGCAGGCGATAGCGTTTTTCCATTTCGGCAACACACCAGTTTAACGCTTGTCCTGCCTCGCGCATATCGGTTACAACCGGGCAGAGCAGGTGCGGAATGCCGTCATAAATGCTCAATTCCAGCATTTTCGGGTCAATCATGATGAATCGGACTTCGTCGGGCGTGGCTTTGAAGAGCATGGACATAATCATGCCGTTCACGCCGACAGATTTACCCGATCCGGTCATACCTGCAACCAAAAGATGCGGCATTTTTGCCAAGTCGCCGACCACGGGCGTACCTGCAATATCTTTACCCAAGGCAACGGTCAGTTTGGACTTGGCATCGGTAAACACGGGAGAAGAGAGGATTTCGCTCAACATGACGTCTTGGCGTTTCTCATTGGGCAATTCAATCCCCATGGTGTTTTTACCGGCAATGGTCTCAACAATGCGTACCGCTTGCAGAGACATCGAGCGCGCCAAATCTTTGGACAACGCGACAATTTGGCTGCCTTTGACACCTTGTGCCGGTTCGATTTCGTAGCGGGTAATCACAGGACCGGAAGTGGCGGAAACAACCTGTACGCCGATGCCGAATTCAGCCAGTTTGGTTTCAATCAATTCTGCGGTTTGTTGCAATTCATCCGGATTGACGACAACCGGTTCTTCAGACGGCATACGCAACAGGTTCATATTGGGTTTGTGGTATTCACCGTTGTTTTTAGGTTCGGTATCGTCAAACAGGGAAGTTTGGATTTTAGGGGGCGGCGCAACGGATACGGCAACGGTTTTACGGTTGCTGCTGCTGCCTGCCAACGGAGCAACCGGAGTAGCGGTAATGGTTTTGGCTTCTTTAACCATGCGGCGCGTATTTTGGGTTTCCAAAGCTTCGGCGCTGACATCTTCTTTTTTATTTTGGAATTGAGACAGTTTTTTCATCAGGCTGCCAAACAGGCCGCCCACATGGCTGCCGGATTTGGCCATGACTTCCAACCATGAAACCTGAGCCAACAGGGAAATGGACAACAGCAACATCACCAGCATAATCAACAGGCTGCCTGATTTGCCCAACAGCCAAGCCAAGCCTGAACCCGCCAATAAGCCGACCAAGCCGCCGGCACCGACGGGAAGGGATTCGCTCAATGCGTTGTCAAACAGGAAGTGCTCGATAATCGGGCTGCACACCAGCAGGAGGAACAATGCCAAAGCGGCTACGCCGTGATTGTAGGGCTTATGGTTTTCCTGCTTTTTCATGGGGCGGAAGTTTTTGTAGAGGAAAACGCAAGAGGCGACAATCCACCACCAAAATGACAGGCCGAACAAATAATACCCGACATCGGAAAGATAGGAGCCAAAGAGGCCGCCGAGGTTGGCAACATCATGGCTTTTGGGAACGCTGCGCGACCATGCAGGGTCGTCCATGCTGAAACTGGCCAGGGAAATGGCCAGATAAATGGTGATAACCAAACCAAACAGCCATAAGGCATCATTAATCAAGTTGACGACATGTTCGGGGCGCGCTTTTTTTTCTTCGTTTTTTTGCAGCTCTTTGGCGGCTTTCAGGCGTTGGGAGACTTTATTGTCGGCTTGAGTTTGTGTTTTGGCGGGTTTGCGTGTGGTCGGTTTGGCAGCCGGTTTGGTGGAAGCACGTTTTTTTGTTTGGGTTTTAGAAGATTTTGCAGTCATGAGATAAAGGCCGTCTGAAAAGACCGGAGGTAATGTGCGTAAAGGGCAAATTATACCGTATTTACCAGACGCGAGAAATTGAAACGGGCGTAATCATTATGGGATTCAGGCCGTCTGTATGGCGTGACGAAAATTTTGGATTTCGTTTCCACCTGTTCAGACGGCCTGATGTTTTGATTGATTTGAACTTACATTCTGCCCAGTTCGCGCTGGAGGGCTTGAATGTTTTTCTCCCTATCCAAAACCGCACCTTGCAGCGTACTGATGGCCTGTTGATTGACGCTGCCGCCTTTGGCTGTCCGCGCTTGGCTCAGTTGCTTTTTGGCATCGGCCAAAGCCGCGCGTTCATTGGATAACTCGGTTTCCAGAATAGAGCGGCGGCTGTTGACGCCGGCGGACTTGGGAACCGGAGGAGGGGCCGTTTCAGAAGCGGTGCGGATGGGGGCAGGTTTGGGCGTTGCCTTATGGTTGGATTTTGCCGCCGTATTTTTGCTTTTTGCCGGAGCCGTTTGTGATGTCGGCGCGTTGAGTGTAGGCGCATCGCTGACCGGGGCATCGTATCGGCTGCTGCTGTATTTGCCGACAATCGGCAAATCGTTGACGGCTTGGCAGTTGCCGCTTGGACGCGAAGTATAAACAATCGAGCCGTTGACTTCACAGGTGTAGATTTTTGCGGCGTGGGCTTGGCTGTTGAAAACGGCAAGCGGCAGCAGGGATAGGGTAAGCAGATATTTTTTCATGATTCAGGTAGGGCTGATTCGTTGCATTTGAGCATTTTATTCTTGTTCAGACGGCATGGGCTGCTGTTTTTTGGCTTTTGCACTGTTTTTGTTTTTGCTCGGTTTGTCGGCTTTTTTCTCCTGTTTGTCGGATTTTTCCGTACGCTTCTTTTTCTTGGGTTTTGCATTGACGCGTTCATCAGAGGCATTGAGGCTGCGGATGTTAAGATGATAACCGCTGCCTTGATGGCCGCTGATTTTAGGCAATTGTGCCTGTGCGCAGGAGGAGTTGGGCTCGGAGGTATAGCTGCCGTTGCCGCAGGAATAAACTGCGGCGGCTGCGTGAAGAGAAATGCCCAAAACGAAAGAGGATACGAGGAAGTATCCGGCTTGTTTGATAATTGAAGTCATGTTTTTCCGTATTGTGTTTTATTTCAGACGGCCTGATGGCTCTATTTTTATTGGGAAAACTCGGCTTCGACATCAGCTTGGATTTGCTCAAGCTCTTCCTGCCATTGCAGCCAGTTTTCTTCCAGTTGCGTTAATTTTACTTTAGTTTCTGTTAATTGTGCGAGTGTCTCTTGCAATTTGGGTTTATTTTCTTCTGAATAAGCAGATTCTTGTGCCAAAAATGCTTCACAGGCCGTCTGAATATCAGTCAAACGCGCGATTTCTTTTTCGGCTTTGTCGATTTTCTGCTGAATCGGTTTGCTGCGTTTGGCTTTTTCCTGACGGATTTGTGCCTCGATACGCTTGGTGTCCTTGCGGCTTTGGCTTTGTGCAGATGCGGCAGGGGCCGCTGCGGCGTTTTCTTGTGCCAACCGCCATTGACGGTAGTCGTTCAAATCGCCGTCGAAGTTGTTCAGACGGCCTTTGTCAATCAATAGGAAGCTGTCGGTAGTCGCTTCAAGCAGGCTGCGGTCGTGCGATACGACAATCAATGCGCCTTGGAAACTTTGCAGGGCAAGTGTCAGGGCGTGGCGCATATCCAAGTCTAGGTGGTTGGTCGGTTCGTCAAGCAGTAGCAGATTAGGTTTTTGCCAGATAATCATGGCAAGGGCGAGCCGTGCTTTTTCCCCGCCGGAGAACGGCTCGGTCTTTTGAACCGCCATATCGCCGACGAAGTTGAAACCGCCTAAAAAGTTGCGGATTTCCTGTTCGCGGACTTCGGGCGAAAGCTGTTGGATATGCCAAACCGGACTTTGATCGGCGCGTAAAGTATCCAGTTGGTGTTGGGCAAAATAGCCGATATTGAGCTTTTCGGAGCGGACGATACTGCCGGAAAGTAAATCGATTTTTCCTGCCAATGCTTTGATAAATGTGGATTTACCGCTGCCGTTAACGCCCAACAGGCCGTAACGTGCGCCGCTTTCCAGAGACAAGGTAATATCGTGCAAAACAGTTTTGTCGCCATAGCCCAAGTCGGCATGGTCGAGTTTCAGTAATGGATTGGGCAGATGAGTCGGATTGGCAAACTCAAAGGAAAACTCGCTATCTAAATGCGCAGGGGCGATGCGCTCGAGTTTGGCTAATGCCTTCATGCGGCTTTGGGCTTGTACGGCCTTTGTGGCTTTGGCTTTGAAACGGTCGATAAAGGATTGCAGATGTTTGATTTGCGCCTGCTGTTTGACGTAGGCGGCTTGTTGTTGCGCCAGACGTTGGGCGCGTTCCGCTTGGTAGAAATCGTAATTGCCGCCGTATTGGGTCAGTTTTTGTTGCGACAGTTCGATGGTTTGCGTGGTGGTGGCATTCAAGAAGTCGCGGTCATGGGAAATGATGATTTGCGTACAGGGCAGGGAGGCGAGATGGTTTTCCAGCCATAGTACGGTTTCTAAATCCAAATGGTTGGTCGGTTCGTCCAAAAGCAGCAAATCGGCACGGCAAATCAGCGCTTGGGCAAGGTTGAGGCGCATACGCCAGCCGCCGGAGAAGGATTTGACGGGGCGGATATGTTCTTCTTGTGCAAAACCCAAGCCGTTAAGCAGTTTGGCAGCGCGTGCCGGAGCGGTATAGGCATCGATTTCTTCCAATTTGGCATGATATTCGGCTTGCTTCATGCCGTCGTTTTGCGCTTCTGCTTGAGCCAAGGCCGTCTGAAAAGCCTGCAATTCGGCATCGCCTTGCAAAACGTAGTCTAAAGCGGAAATATCTAAATCGGGCGTTTCTTGAGAGACGGAAGCTAGCCGCCATGTTTTGGGAATCAGGATTTCGCCGCCATCTTGCGTGATTTCACCTTTTATCAGCGCAAACAGGCTGGATTTTCCTGTACCGTTTTTACCGATTAAACCAACGCGTTGGCCGGGGTTGATTACGGCATCGGCTTTGTCGAGCAGGACTTTCAAGCCGCGTTGTAAGGTGAGTTTTTTAATTTCTATCATGATGGCAGGCAAGGGGATGAGTAAAACGAAAGGCGTTATTTTACCTGAAAAGATATATAAAAGGCCGTCTGAACAAGTATGAAAACGAAAGTAACGATTTCTATTTCACTTATTCAGACGGCCTTTATGAAATGACGGTCGGAAATGCTTTCAAATTGTCTGTCGTTTCAATTAAATTTGAAGATCAGCATTGTCCGCACGGATTTGGCGCAGGAATTTTTGTGTCCGCTCATGTTTGGGATGATTGAACAAATCTTGCGGGCTGCCTTGTTCGACAATAACGCCGCCATCCATCACGACGACGGTGGTTGCCACTTCCAAGGCAAATTTGATTTCATGCGTAACGACAACCATGGTCCAGCCTTCTTGTGCCAATTCCTTCATGGTATCCAAAACATCTTGCACCAATTCGGGGTCAAGCGCGGAAGTCGGTTCGTCAAACAGCATCAGTTCAGGCTGAATCGCCAATGCTCGGGCAATGCCGACACGCTGCTGTTGACCGCCGGAAAGCTGGTAGGGGTAGAGGTCGATCTTGTCGCCCAAACCGACTTTTTTAAGCAATTTGACAGCCTCTTCACGCGCTTGGGCGACAGGTTTGCCTTGTACGGCAACCGGTCCTTCCATGACGTTTTCCAATGCAGTTTTGTGCGGAAAGAGGTTGTATTGTTGGAACACCATGCCGGACTTGCGGCGCAGTGCCAAAATATCGTGTTTGCTTGGTTTTTTGGAAAAATCGATGCTTAACGGCTGCGCATTGTCAAACTCGATTCGACCTTGTTCAGGCATTTCCAAAGCGTTTAAACAGCGTAAAAACGTGGTTTTGCCCGAGCCGGACGGGCCTAGGATAACGACCACTTGTCCTTTGCCGACATCCAAATCGATGCCGCGCAAAATGGTATTTTCGCCAAAGGTCTTATGGATATTGCGGATTTTAATCATGACAACTCCTTATTTGGCGACATAGCGGTCAAAGCGTTTTTCCAAGCGCGCCTGAATCAAAAACAGCACTTTGCAGAAGCACCAATAAACCAATGCGGCTTCGATATAAACGGGCAAAAAGTCATAAGTACGGTTTGCTGTCTCTTGGGCAACACGGAAAAGCTCTGTTACCGTTACTACGGCGGCAAGCGAGGTGTTTTTGAACAAGCCGATAAACTCGTTGCTTAGAGGCGGTACGGCAACGCGGAATGCCTGTGGCGCGATAATACGGCGGAACGTCTGCATATAGGTCATACCGATGGAGAAACCGGCTTCCCATTGGCCTTTAGGTACGGACAAGATTGCCGCGCGTATGGTTTCGGAAGCGTATGCGCCGACATTGAGCGAGAAGCCGATGATGGCGGCAGGAATCGGGTCGATATAGATGCTGACGGAAGGTAAACCGTAGAATACGATGACCAACTGCACCAAAAGCGGCGTACCGCGAATGATGGAAATATAAAATTCCACCAGCTTCAGCAAGCATTTTTGGAAAATACCGCCGGAGGGCATGATCCGCACCAAAGCAACGGCTACGGCAATAATCATGCCGATAACGAAAGAAGCGATCGCCAAAGGCAAAGACACTGCGAAGCCGGCTTTGACCATGGGCCAAAACGCGCTGATGAGCATATCAGCGCGTGTTTCCGTCATAAACGGCAGAGAGGCAAGGAAATTATTTAACACTGATGTCTTTTCCGAAGAATTGTTCGCCCAGTTTTTTCAGCGTGCCGTCGGCTTTCAGCTCAGTCATGGCTGTGCTGAATTTAGCCAATGCTTCATCGTTGCCTTTATTGACAATCAAGCCGGAGCCGACTTTTTCGTCAGCCGGTGCAGACCAAACGATTTTTACGCCGGTATTCGGATTTTTCTTCAGATAGTCCAATACCGCCAATTCGTCATTCAGGGTTGCGTCGGCACGTTTTTGTTCAATCAGGGTCAGGGATTGCGCCAAGCCGTCTACCGGTACGAGTTCTGCACCTGCCGCTTTGGCTTTTTCACCATAGTTACTGGTCAGGGATTGTGCGGTTTTGACGCCTTTGATGTCGTCGATGGATTTGATATTGCTGTCTTTGCGCGCGACTAAAACAGCACCACTCCAGCTATAAGGCTCGGATTTGTCAAAAGTCGCTTGACGCTCAGGGCTGGTCAGGCCGACTTGGTTGGCAACCACGTCAAAACGGCCGGCTTTTAAACCTGCCATCATGGAGTCCCATTGTGTTTCTTTAAATTCGACTTTTACGCCCAGTTTGTCGGCGACTGCGCGGGTTACTTCGACATCGTAGCCGGTCAATTTGCCGTCTTTGTCGTGGTAGGTGAAGGGTGCGTAAGTACCTTCCGTACCGACAGTGATGGTACCTTTGTTGTTGATGCGCTCAATCAGCGAGCCGGAGGCCGCGCCGGATTGTGCCGGTGCAGAAGAAGCTGAGTTGCTGCCTTCGCCGCCGCAGGCTGCCAAAACTACTGCAGCGATGGTGCCGAGTACGAATTTTTTCAACATGGATTTTTACTCCTGATTTTTAGTGTGTCATCTGGTATTAAAGCATGCATTCTAAGCGAAACTGCCCAAAATACAAAATACATCTTATTTCTTAAAAGGCCGTCTGAACGCTGATGTGTTCAGACGGCCTTGAGTGGTGTATCAAAATTTCGGCTTATGCAATTTCAAGCCACATGACTTGATAGGGTTGCAGTACCAAATCCTGATTCAGGGAAACGGTTTGACCGCTGATCAAATCGTGCGCTTTAAACGGCATGGCTTGCAGCGTATGCGCACTGATGGTTTGCGGATGTTCGCTGAAGTTGCCGAATGCCAACAGCGCGTTGTTGCGCATATAGCCGATGATGTGTTTGTTGTTGGTATTGAAGGTAACCAACTTGCCGCCGTCAAAGCGCGGATTGCTTTGGCGGATGGCAATCATATGGCGCAAACCTTGGAAGATTTGACCGGCAGTGGTCGAGCTGTCATGGCGTTGGTTGTACAACTCTTCATTATAACGAGGACGGTGTGCCCAGCGGCTGTCGTCGCTCTTATTGCTGTCTTGCGACCAGTCGTCATCATTGAGTGTACCGACTTCATCGCCCAAGTAAATCAGCGGCAGACCGCCGGTACTCAAAGCAATGCTGTACAAAAGTTTGATGCGGTCAACGGCATACGGGTCATTTTGAGCCAAACCAACCAATGCTGCGGCTGTACCGCTGACACGGCAGTCGCCAGTGTTGGGGTTATATTGGAAGGGGACGCCGCGCGCGAAGCTGCCGTCGAAATGGTTGACGAAGAAGCGGTTGAGGAATTGTCGGTGGTCGTAGCCGTGGATGCCGAACTGCCATGCGTCTTCGTCGGCAAAGGTCCAGCCGATGTCGTCATGGCTGCGGACGTAGTTAACCCATGCTGTGTGGTCGGGCAGGTTGTGGCGGTAGGTCAATGCCTGATGGAGCAGGTTAACTTCGCGCGTGGCAAGCGTGTTCCACAACAATGCCATTTGCAATGGGTTGTAGCCGATTTGGCATTCATCTTGGCTGATGTATTGGACAACTTGGTCAGGATGGACGATGGCTTCGGATTTGAAGAACACGGCCGGGGCGGCAATACGCATTACGGAGTTAAACGCACGAATCAGAGCGTGTGCCTGAGGCAGGTTTTCGCAGCTTGTGCCCATTTGCTTCCAAATAAAGGCAACGGCATCCATGCGCAGAATATCAACGCCCAAGTTGGCAAGGAACATCATTTCGCCTGCCATAGCGCGGAATACCCAAGGATTACTGTAATTCAAGTCCCATTGGAAGGAATTGAACGTTGTCCATACCCAGCGGCCGTCTTCCAATTGCGAGAAACCGCCCGGATGTTGGTCAGGG
Organism: Neisseria mucosa; assembly: GCF_013267835.1. Classification (NCBI taxonomy): domain Bacteria; kingdom Pseudomonadati; phylum Pseudomonadota; class Betaproteobacteria; order Neisseriales; family Neisseriaceae; genus Neisseria; species Neisseria mucosa. Next base: position 822,346 of record NZ_CP053939.1, on the reverse strand, counting down.
AAGATTTCACGCAGGGTGCGGTCGTATTGGTCGGGCATCCAACGGTCAGGGAAAATGTAGTAGAAATTGTCATAGAGCGGATCGCCGGCGGCGCAGCGTTTTGCCCATTCGTGTTCATTGGAAGTGTGGTTGAAGATGAAATCGACAACGGCGGAAATACCTGCTTCGTGCAGTGCGGCAATGACATCGCGCAAGTCGTCTATCGTACCCAAAGCCGGATTGACGTCGCGGTAGCTGCTGACCGCATAGCCGCCGTCGCTTTTGCCTTCAGGGCATTTAAACAAGGGCATCAGGTGCAGATAGGTCAGGCCCAATTCTTGGAAATAAGGGATTTTGGCTTTCAAACCTTGCAGATTGCCTGCGAACAAATCGACGTAGCACACGCCGCCGACCTGTTTGTTGGATAAAATCCAGTCAGGATCGTTTTCGCGCGCGATATCAATATCTTTTAAAGATGCGTTGCGTTGGGAATAGCTTTGCCATGCTTGGGCAATCAGTTGCTCCAGCATGGGAAGGACGGCTTCGTTGTTGTTGTAAACGTTGTCCAGCTCGTGCATCAGTTTGGGAAAGTGTTCTTCAAGCCGTCTGTCAAACTGTTTCCAGTCTTCAGATGCCTCGATGCTTGCACGCTGTTCGGGAGTGTATATCGATAGGGTGCGTTCTTTAAGGTGATGCAAGGTCAAATCAACCTGTTGAGTCTGGGTCAACATAATGCCTACTCCGAAGTTAAGGTGAAATTGTTTTGAAGCTTGGTTTCACTTCTTTTGCAAATCCATGCCGATCGTGGGCGGCCAAGACTGTAATTTTGCGTCAAGAAACTGCCTCAATGATACTGGAAGTGCTTGAGTGTGCATAGGGTTTTCAAGGTTATTGAACAGGATTTTTCAAGTGTTTGATTTTGATTGAAAGTAAGGTTGAATAAAAAGAATATGGCCTTTAGCCGCAGTCATGTTTCAGACGGCCTGAACTTTTAAGAAAAACTTTTATTTTTATTGCCTTAGATATCCTTTATTCTCATATGGCCGTCTGAAACATAAGCACGGCATAGAGGGTCATCTGTCTTCTCGAAATTTGGGAAATATCGATTATTTTCATGACTTCTGATGTAAATCAAGATTGTATGGTTGGCAGAGTATCTTATTGCAAAGAAGAAACTCAAAAAGATACTTGTTTATTATTGAATGAATCCATGATCTATCTTATTGATAGTGGTTATTATGTAGATTATCAAGTTAATAAGGGAAAGCCCTCTGTCTGATTTGTCATGCTTGTTTAATATTATTTTTTAAAATTAGACTTGACCCGTTACAAGCAATTACTTAAAGTATCCATCTTAATTTTTACACAAGAAAACGGGTTGTCCCGTTCCAAAAAGATGAGCGCAATCAAACCACCACAAATCACTGTATACGACAGCAAGCCGACCGATGTTTATTTCTTCGGTACTTGCGTTCTCGACATCTTCATGCCGGAAGCGGGTATGGATGCCATTACCTTAATCGAACAACAAGGCATCCGCGTCCATTATCCAATGGAGCAAAGCTGCTGCGGCCAACCTGCCTATTCGTCCGGCCATCCGAAAGAAGCTTTTGACGTAGCCAAAGCCCAATTGGATTTATTCCCGGAAAATTGGCCGATTGTCGTACCGTCCGGTTCTTGCGGCGGCATGATGAAACACCACTGGCCGACTTTGTTCAAAGGTACCGAGTACGAACAAAAAGCCATTGATTGCGCCAACCGTATCATTGAATTTACCCACTTCCTGCTGGCCATCGGCTACAAACCTGAAGATAAAGGCAAGCCGGTTAAAGTGGCCGTTCATACTTCTTGCGCGGCGCGTCGTGAGATGAATGTCCATTTGTCAGGCTGGCAGCTGATTGACGGCATGGAAAATGTCGAGCGTATCGTTCATGACCATGAAAGCGAGTGTTGCGGTTTTGGCGGTACATTCTCTGTCAAACAAGCAGATATTTCCGGCGCGATGGTAACCGACAAAGTCGCAGCCCTGAAAGAAACCGGTGCAACTGAAATCATCAGCGCGGACTGCGGCTGCATGATGAATATCGGCGGCAAAATCGCTAAAGACGAACCGAATATGCCACGTCCGAAACATATTGCATCCTTCCTGTTGGAGCGTACCGGAGGTAAAGCATGAGCGCGCGCGAAAATATTTTGGCGAAATTGAAAAAAGCCGATGCCTTACCGATGGAAGAGCCGCCGGTTTTCGATTATTACCGTGAAATGGGCGTATCTTGGGCAAACGATGTCGAACGCTTGAAACATTGGGCGGCTGCCATGCGTGCCGTCAAAACAGAAATCTATTGGGTTACCAAAACCAATTGGCCACAAGTATTCCGCCAAGCAGCCGAAGGCAAAGGCTTGAAAAATATTCTATTGCCATTGGAAACAGAACACGGCCAGCTGGCTCGTGCAGCTTTGGCCGATACCGATATTGAACCGCGCGGTTTTGAGCGAAAAATTGACGACTGGAAAAACGAATTCTTTGCCGATATTGAGGCCGGATTTAGCGGCTCTAAATGCGGTATTGCCCGTACCGGCACGATTATGCTGGAGTCCAGTCCTCTGGAGCCGCGCAGTTTAAGTTTGGTTCCTCCTGTGCATTTCTGCCTGTTTGACACCAGCAAAATGTACAACGAATTCCACAATGCTGTTGAAGGCGAAAAACTGGTAGAAAAAGGTATGCCTACCAACGTTATTTTGATTTCCGGCCCGTCTAAGACTGCCGATATTCAATTGACTTTGGCCTATGGTGCACACGGCCCGCGTGATTTGGTGGTTTTGGCCGTTCTGCCTGATCATATTTCCCCTGCCGTTTTGGAGGAAAAAGCATGAGTTCCCAAACCATTAAATTCCATATGAAGCCGGAAACGTTCAAGCAAAACGCCGCGATTTCTTTGCAAGACAAGCCTTTGCGTAAAAGCTTGCGTACGGCGATGGATATGCTGATGACCAAGCGCAAAGCCGTTTTGACAGATGAAGAAGAGCTGCAAAGCCTGCGTGACCTGTGTGAGCATGTCCGTCAACGTTCTTTGTCCAAATTGCCTGCATTATTGGAACAATTAGAAGCAAACCTGACCAAGTTGGGCGTTAAAGTCCACTGGGCGGAAACACCGGCCGAAGCCTGCCAAATCATTCATAACATCATTACCGATAAAAACGGCAAGCTGATGGTGAAAGGCAAATCTATGGTCAGCGAAGAAATCGAGCTGAACCATTATCTGCAAGACCGGGGCATCAAAGCGGTTGAAAGCGACTTGGGCGAGTTTATCGTACAAATGGCCGGCGAGAAACCAACCCATATCGTGATGCCTGCCATTCACAAGACCAAAGAGCAGGTGAGCGAACTTTTCCATCAAAACCTCGGCACGCCGTTAACTGACGACGTGGACCAACTGACCGGCTTCGCCCGTAAAGCACTGCGCGATATTTACAGCACTGCCGACGTCGGTTTGAGCGGCGTAAACTTCGCCGTTGCTGAAACAGGCACTTTGTGTCTGGTTGAAAACGAAGGCAACGGCCGCTTGAGTACCACTGTACCGCCTGTGCACATCGCCATTACCGGTATTGAAAAAGTGGTTGCGAAACTGTCGGATGTGCCGCCTTTGTACAGCCTGTTGCCACGCTCCGCCATTGGTCAGAACATTACCACTTATTTCAATATGATTACCGGACCTCGCCGTAGCGAAGAACTGGACGGTCCTCAAGAAATGCACTTGGTTCTGCTCGACAACGGCCGTAGCCAAGCGTATGCAGAAGATCAAATGCGCCGTACCTTGCAATGTATCCGTTGTGGCGCGTGTATGAACCACTGTCCGGTTTATACCCGTATCGGTGGCGCGGCTTACGGCACGACTTATCCTGGCCCGATTGGCGAGATTATCTCTCCGCATTTGTTGGGCTTGGATGCGACACGCGATCTGCCGACTGCGTGTACCATGTGCGGCGCGTGTGTCGAAGTTTGCCCGGTACGCATTCCGATTACCGAACAAATGCAACGTCTGCGCGTTGAAGCACAACGTTCGCCAACAGAAGCCGTTCCTCATCCTATCCGTGGTCAAGGCGCATCGCATACTTTCGGCGAACAAATGGCATGGCGTACGTTTAACGGTATTTTCAGTGGCAGTAAAGCTTATCGAGCATTCGGTTGGGCGGCTACCAAATTCCGTGCATTGACGCCAAGCAAGCAGTTAAGCTGGACCAATAACCATGTTCCGATGAAACCTGCCAAGCAAACATTGCATGAGATGATGGCAGAAAGAAAACGTCAGCAAGAAAAAGCATAAGGCTTGAAAATAAAACCTGAGGGATAAATGCCTCAGGTTTTGTTTTTTATTGAATGCCGCTGGTGTGGCATCGCTATTTTTAAAAGCGATTGATTTGATTGTTTTATCTTGATTCTTTTGAATAAAGAGGCCGTCTGAAAGATTTTCAGACGGCCTTTATTATAGCCCAAAGTTTTTGTCTAAGTCCTTAGAGCAACACTTTCTCCACGCCGCCGTTGTTGGCTTTTTTTACGAACTCGTCCAGCCAGTTTTCGCCGAGAATATGTTTCGCCATTTCGATGACGATGTAGTCGGCGGGCATGTCGTTGTCGTCGGTGTAGCGGCTCAGGCCTTGCAGGCAGGCGGGGCAGGTGGTGAGCATTTTGACGGGTTCGCCTTGTGGCAGCTCTTTGAGGTTTTTCTCGATTTCTTCCTGTTTGCGGAATTTGACTTGTGTGGCGATGTCGGGGCGTTTGACGGCGAACATGCCGGATTCGCCGCAGCAGCGGTCGCTTAAGACGACTTTCTGTCCCATCAGGCTGCTGGCCATTTGGGTGGCGTTCATGGTTTTGATTGGGGTATGGCAAGGGTCGTGGTAGAGGTATTGCTGACCTTTCACGCCGTTCAGTTTCACGCCTTTTTCGAGCAGGTATTCGTGGATGTCGATGATGCGGCAGCCGGGGAAGATTTCTTCGAAGCGGTATTTTTCGAGCTGGTCGTAGCAGGTACCGCAACTGACGACGACGGTTTTGATGTCGAGGTAGTTGAGGGTGTTCGCCATACGGTGGAAGGCGACGCGGTTGTTGGTGCTCATTTGCTCGGCTTTTGCCTTGTTGCCGCCTGCGTCCTGCGGATAGCCGCAACACATATAGCCGGGCGGCAGGACGGTTTGTACGCCGACGTGCCAGAGCATGGCTTGGACGGCGAGTCCGATTTGGCTGAACAGGCGCTCAGAGCCGCAGCCGGGGAAGTAGAACACGGCTTCGGCATCTTCCGGAGAAGCCGGATTGCGGATGATGGGGATGCTTTTGTCGTCTTCGATGCCGAGCATGGAGCGCGGTGTTTTGGCGGGCACGCTTTTGGGCAAAGGACGGTTGATGAAGTGGATGATTTGTTCTTTGATTGGGGCGGTACCAACCGTGGCTTTGGGTTCGGCTTTTTGTTTTTTGGTGCCGACGGGCAGGAGTTTGCCGATTTTGTAGGCGAAGTTCTGCGCGGGGAAGCCGGTCTGTATCATGGCGGCGCGCAGGGCTTTGATGGTTTTCGGGCCGGTGGCGTTCAGAAATGCCATGCCCATCGATGCGGCGGGTGCGAAACGTTTGTGGCCGGAATCGGCAAGGTAGTTGCGGATGGCTACGGTTACGTCGCCGAAGTCGATGTTGACGGGGCAGGGTTTGACGCAGCGGTGGCACACGGTGCAGTGGTCGCCGATGTCCGTGAGTTCTTCAAAGTGTTTGATGGAAACGCCGCGGCGGGTTTGTTCTTCGTATAAGAAGGCTTCGGTCAACAGCCCCACGCCGAGGATTTTGTTGCGCGGACTGTACAGCAGGTTGGCGCGCGGAACGTGGGTGGAGCAGACGGGTTTGCATTTGCCGCAACGCAGGCAGTCTTTGATGGAATCGGCGATGGTGCCGAGGTCTGATTTTTCCATAATCAGCGATTCCGCACCCAACAGTTCGAACGACGGCGTGTAGGCGTTGCGTAAGTCTGAGCCTTTCATCAATTTGTGACGGTTGAAGGTGTGTTTGGGATCGACTTGGTTTTTGTAGTTCCAAAACGGCTGCAAGTCTTCATCGGTCAGAAATTCGAGCTTGGTGATGCCGATGCCGTGTTCGCCGGAAATCACACCGCCGAGCGAGCGGGCGAGTTTCATGATGCGTTCGACCGAACGGTAGGCGGTCTGAAGCATTTGGGCGTCGTCTGAATTGACGGGGATGTTGGTGTGGACGTTGCCGTCGCCGGCGTGCATGTGCAGGGCGACGAAGACTCTGCCACGCACGGTTTTGGCGTGGATTTTGCCCAAACCTTCGATGATTTTGGTGTCGGTTTTGCCGCTGAAGATTTCGGCGAGTGGTTTCATTACGTCTTCTTTGACGGACACGCGCAGGCGGAAATCGCGGAATGCGGTGAAACAGCTCTCGTCGTCTTTGGCTTCGGGCGCGGCATGGACGGCTGCGCCGTAGCGGGCTTTATAGTCGGCAAGCGGCGTGTCCAGATGGGCGAGCAACCAGTCCCAACGTTCTTTGACGGCGGAAACGTGGGCAAGGGCGTGTTTGCCGCGTTCGCCTAAAAGTTCGGTGGTCGGCAGGTCCGTGCCCATTTTGTCGATGGGGAGTTTGCCGGACAGATATTGCTCTAATTCAGCACAGAGTTTGAGTTTGTTTTGGATGGAAAGTTCGATGTTGATGCGTTCGATACCGTCCGAATACTCGCCCAGCCTCTCCAGCGGAATCACCACGTCTTCGTTGATTTTAAAGGCGTTGGTGTGCTTGGCGATGGCGGCGGTACGGCTGCGGTCGAGCCAGAAGGTTTTGCGCGCTTCGGGCGACACGGCGATAAAGCCTTCGCCGTCACGGGCGCGGGCAAGTTCGCAGATGTGTTCGGCGGCTGCCTGCACAGCGGCTTCGTCGTCTGAAACCACGTCCGCCAGTAAGACCATTTTCGGCCGCCCTTTACCTGCCGCTTTGGTGGCGTAGCCGACGGCGCGGACATAACGCCAGTCCAAATGTTCCAAACCTGCCAGCCGCACGCTGTCGTGGGCGAGCAGGAAATCGCGGATTTCAACGATAGAAGGCGTGGCGGTGGCGACCGTACCGAAAAACTCCATACACACGGTGCGCGTGTATTTCGGCATTTTGTGCAACACGAAGGCAACGCTGGTGATGATGCCATCCGTGCCTTCTTTTTGCACGCCGGGCAGGCCGCTCAAGAATTTGTCGGTAACGTCTTTGCCCAAACCGACTTTGCGGAATTTGTGGCCGGGGATTTCCAAGCGTTCGGTTTTAACGATATTGAGGCCGTCTGAATCTAACGTGTGAACGTCAAAGACTGCGGTTTCTTCGTCGTGGATTTTGCCGAAATTGTGGCGCACGCGCTCGATGCGCAGCCATTCGCCCTGCGGGTTGACCATCTGCCAATAGGCGAGGTTGTCCAACGCCGTCCCCCACAGCACGGCTTTTTTGCCGCCCGCGTTCATCGCCACATTGCCGCCCACGCAGGACGCATCGGCGGAAGTCGGATCGACGGCGAACACCAAACCCGCCTGATGCGCGGTTTCTTCCACCCGCCGCGTTACCACGCCCGCGCCGCAATGGATAATCGGATGTTTGCCGTTTAAACCCGCCAGTTCGACAAATTCCACGCCGCGATGCTTGTCCAGCTTTTCCGTATTGATAACCGCGCTGTTTGCATCCAAAGGCACGGCGCCGCCGGTATAACCCGTGCCGCCGCCGCGTGGGATAATGACCAAATCCAGCTCGATTAAGGCGCGCACTAAAGGCGCGATTTCCGCCTCTGTGTCGGGATTGACGACGACAAACGGATATTCGACGCGCCAGTCGGTCGCATCGGTAACGTGCGTTACCCGCGCCAGCCCGTCAAACATAATATTGTGCGGCTTGGTGATTTTGCTCAAACGCTCTAAAATCTGCCGCCGCTTTTGGCGCGTTTCGTCAAAACTGCCGTCAAAACGTTCGACCGCCTTTTCTGCCGCCGCAACCAATAGATCGACTTGCGGATTGTCGTCACGGCGTTTGCGGATTTCGTTCAAACGGTGGCGCATTTCCCGCACCAGCGCGGCACGGCGTTTCGGGTGCTCCAGCAAATCATCGACCAGATACGGATTGCGCACGACCACCCAAATATCGCCCAACACTTCAAACAACATCCGCGCCGAACGCCCCGTCCTGCGCTGTCCGCGCAAGTCCTGCAGAATCTGCCACGCTTCATCGCCCAACAGGCGGATGACGATTTCGCGGTCGGTGTAGGAAGTATAGTTGTAGGGAATTTCCCGAATACGCTGCGGGGCGGTAGTCGTGGTCATGGTTGAGTTCCGTTGATAGGTATAATGTTTTTATATTAAAGGCCGTCTGAAAAATACGATTTCTTCTTAATGGCGTGATGTGTTAATGTAGTGTAATTTTCGATATTTTTCAATGCAAAAGACGATAAACATTTCAATGCGAATGATTTTCAACTAGGTAATTTTGTTTACAATCTTGTCATGCAGATGGTTTTCAGACGGCCTGACAGATTTTATCGCTTGAGTTTTTCTGTAAAACCGCTATAATGCGTTTCTTCTACGGCGGGTCTCCCCGCATGGTAATTCGGAGCACCGGGTCAGGGGCGGAAGCCAGCAGCCCACTCTGATGAGCCAGTGCCGGGGGTTCGGCTCGCCACCTTATTCAAAAATGCCGGAGATGATTGAGTCTCCGGCATTTTTCATTATATAAAGCGTAATGATCAAAAGGCCGTCTGAAATCTCATTTTCAGACGGCCTTTGAGTTTATGAGCAAACTATTTATGCTTCTTCTGATTTTGTATTGGGCAAAACACAGTTCAGGATAATGGCCAATACGGCGCACAAACCTACACCGGCGAAGCTCAAAGTACCTACTTTGATAATCATGCCGCCGATACCGGTGGTCAATACGGAGCTGACGATAACCAGGTCTTTCGGCTGCATCAAATCGACTTTCGCATCAATCAATGTTTTGATGCCCAAAGAGGCGATAGTGCCGAACAGCAGCAACATAATGCCGCCCATAACCGGCATGGGGATCGAAGCCAAAAACGCGTTAAATTTACCGAAAAACGCCATGCAAATCGCAAAAATTGCCGCCCAAGTCATGATGACGGGGTTGCTGTTTTTGGTAATCATCACCGCGCCGGTTACTTCGCCGTAAGTGGTTACAGGAGGGCCGCCGATCAAACCGGCCACGCATACGCCCAGGCCGTCGCCGGCGAGGGTTTTGTCCAAGCCCGGGTCTTTGGTATAGTTTTTGCCGGTTACATTACCGATGGCCATAATGCCGCCGATGTGTTCAATGGCCGGGGCGATGGCAACAGGCAACATAAACAAGGCAGCCTGCCAGTTGACTTGAGGCGTTTCAAAATGAGGGACGGCAAACCAAGGAGCGTTGATGATGGTGCCGGTGTCGACCAAGCCCATGATTAAAGCCAACACATAGCCGGAAGCCACGCCGATTAGAATCGGAATCAGCTTCATCATTTTGCTGCCGAAGACAGAAACAATGACGGTTACCGCAAAGGTAAAGCCGGACAGAATCAGCGAGTCGATATAGTCGATGACCTGCTTGCCGCCTGATTGACCCATGGCCATGCTGCTGGCTGCAGCGGCCACAGACAAGCCGATTACCATAATCACGGGGCCGATAACCACGGGCGGCAACAGCTTGTGTACCGCATCCAGACCGCGCCATCTGATCAGAGCGGCAAAGACGAAGTACATGAAACCTGCCGCAAACAGACCGAACATGGTAGAAGGCAAGCCCCATTCTCCAATGGAGTAGATAATCGGTGCAATAAAGGCAAAAGAAGAGCCGAGAAAAATCGGCACTTTACGTTTGGTAACCAATTGGAACAACAACGTGCCCAAGCCTGCGCCCAATAATGCCAAAGCCGGGTTCAGTCCCGTCAGAAGCGGCACAAGCACCATAGCACCGAATGCGACAAACAAAATCTGCGCACCGGCTATCGCCGTTTTAAGCTGATTCATAAAAGCTCCGAAGAAAATTCAAACGGCGCAGATTATACTGATTTATCCTAATTGTGAACATTTATTTACAAAAGGCCGTCTGAACAGATGTAACGATGACACCTGTTCAGACGGCCTTATTCGATAGCGAATGGTTAGTAATTTATCAAAATCGATTAGGAAAATTTTTAGCCGCGTGTTTCGCGCCAAACCAGATAATCACGCAGGGGCGGCATGGGCGGATTGATGCAGTGGGGGCAGATGCCTGTGGTGTCTTCGTCGTCGCTGTCGATATGGTAGGCGTTGGGGTCAAAGCGCACCTGCTGCATCACGGCTTGCGCCAATGCCTGCGCCTGTACGACATCGAATTCAAATTTTTCCAAAATCTCATTCAATAGGCGGATTTCGCCGTCGCTGAAAGATTCGCTGTGTTTGACAATGAGGCGTTGATAATCTTCATTGCTGATTTTTTTGTGAAGTAAATCGGTCTGGATGGTCATGATTTTTATTGTTGAAATAAGATGGTCAAGATGCAGATTATAGCGGATATTGTGGTGATTGTTTTAAAGGTCGTTTTCTGGTTTGAAAAGTGTCTCTGTTTTGGCTTTTTTGGGCATTAAGCTGTTTAATTTCGAGTTAATTGCTTGGCAATCTTTGCTATAAAAAAATTCACCGATGTGTATGGTTTCCCCATGATAAACAAATGACCATGCACCTTGTTTGCTATTTGGTTTTCGTAAGGGGCTGGAGATGATGGATTTATTTCTTCTCTGGCTCAAATAATTATGTAGTGTGATTTTAGTGTTTTCTGTATTTGCATAGTTCTCATGTGGCTGCCATTGCGATATTTCTACGAGTGAAAATTTTCTACATTTTCCCAATCCAAATAGCGTGAATTGATGTGAAAGTATCCCATTTTGAACATGAATATGTTCTTGTCCAAAAAGTTGCCACAGTAAGTCATAAATACCTTGGCAAAAAAGCAGACCCAAAAATATAAGGAGTATGATATTAAATGCTGATTCAAAGTTTAAATTTGGAATGTTTGCCAATATCAATAGTAAGATTACAAGATCTCTACAAGTTAATAGAAGTTTGAGGCGGTTTCGAATAATTTTTGCTGACAAGGTAATTTTGCTTGGTGTTTGTTTGATTTTATAACGCGAAGATGTCATCAATAGCCTCCTAATTTGTCCGCCTGATACGCTTTTTGCAGCGGTGTAATTTGCGCCAAGCGGGCATGATCGATGTGTTCGGTAATTAAATGGGCCTTGCCTTGTGCGCGGCACTCGGCGGCGATTTTGCCTGCATTTACTTGGTTGGCAGCTTCAAGTAAAGCCAGCCAGTGTTCGCGTTGCGGATAGGGGGTGGCTTCAAGGTTCAGACGGCCTTGTTTGTCGGCCATGCAGACGTTTAAGGCTGTCTGAAAACGTTCTGGGCGGCGGAATGCGTCGGTTTTTTTCAAAACCTTCAAAATGGTTTTGCTTTTGAACTGCCCGACTTGGTGGAACATGATGTGCCAGCGGCAGACGAGTTCGGCAAGCTCGGCGCAGTGTTTGGGCGCGCGCAGGCGTTGATTGACTTCGCGGACGGGTTCGACACCATTGATGTCGTGTTCGTAGTGTTTCGGCAGGATATCGGCCGGTGTTTTTGCCTTGCCCAAGTCGTGCAATAAGGCGGCATAGCGTTCGGCGAGGGACAGATTCATTTCGGCGGCCCGTTGTACAACCATCAGTGTATGGATACCGCTGTCGATTTCGGGATGATAGTCGGCGCGTTGCGGTACGCCGAAAAGGGCGTCAAGCTCGGGCAGCAAGACTTTGAGTGCGCCGCATTCGCGTAAAACTTCAATCATTTTGCGCGGGTTTTTCTCCATCAAGCCTTTGGCCAATTCCTGCCAGACGCGTTCGGCAACCAAGGCATCCGCTTCGCCGTTTTCTACCATTTGCCGCATCAGCGACATGGTTTCATCGGCAATTTGAAACCCATAACGCGCGGCAAAACGGGCGATACGCAAAATACGCACGGGATCTTCGGCAAAGGCGGGCGAAACGTGGCGCAGGATGCCGTCCGCTAAGTCTTGTTGTCCGCCAAAGGGATCGATGATCGTGCCGTCTGAATCCTGAGCCATGGCATTGATGGTCAGGTCGCGGCGCATCAGGTCTTGTTCCAGCGTAACGTCTTTATCGGCATGAAAGCTGAATCCGGCATAGCCTTTGGCGGTTTTGCGCTCGGTACGGGCGAGGGCGTATTCTTCGTGGCTGTCCGGATGGAGAAAGACGGGAAAATCCTTGCCGACAGGTTGATAGCCTTGAGCCAACATGGTTTGCGCATCTGCACCGACGATCACCCAGTCGCGGTCTTTGACGGGCAGGCCTAAAAGATGGTCGCGGACGGCGCCGCCGACAAGATAGGTTTTTATGGTTTGTGTATTCATATAAAAATTGAACGATATAAAAAGGCCGTCTGAAAAGCCGTATTGGTTTTTCAGACGGCCTGATTCAGAATGCTATTATGACGCTTTAGGCTTGTTGCCGTCGATGATTTTCAAACCGGCGGAGACCAAGCTGCCGATGTCGGCAACGTTGGCAGGCATAATCAGCGTGTTGCTTTCTTTAGCCAAATTGCTGAAGGCGGCAACGTATTGCTCGGCAACTTTCAGGTTAACGGCTTCAGCACCGCCCTCGGAGCGGACAGCCTCGGCGATTTTGCGGATGGCGTCGGCGTTGGCTTCGGCTTCACCTTGTGCGCGGTTGATGCGGGCGATTTTTTCACCGTTTGATGCGTTGATGGCGGCTTGCGCTTCACCTTCGGATTGTTGGATTTCTGCTTCGCGCTGACCGCTGGCAAGGTTGATCTGCTCGATTTTACGGCCTTCGGATTCGGCAATGCGCGCGCGTTTTTCACGTTCGGCGGTAATTTGTGCCTGCATTGAGCGGAGGATTTCTTGCGGAGGAACCAAGTCTTTGATTTCGTAACGCAAGACTTTCACGCCCCATGCGCCTGCCGCTTCGTCCAAAGCAGCAACAACAATGCTGTTGATTTCGTCGCGTTCTTCAAAGGTTTTATCCAATTCCATACGGCCGATGACAGAGCGCAAAGTTGTCTGTGCAAGCTGGGTAATCGCCATGATGTAGTTGCTGGAACCATATGAAGCGAGTTTAGGATCGGTAACTTGGAAGTAGATAATGCCGTCCACGGTCAGCTGGGTGTTGTCGCGGGTAATACAGACTTGGCTGGGAACATCCAAAGGAACTTCTTTCAGCGAATGACGATAGGCGACACGGTCGATAAATGGGATAAGGATGTTCAGGCCTGCAGTCAGCGCTTTGTGAAAACGGCCTAATCGTTCGACTACATAAACTTCCTGTTGCGGTACAACGATAAAGGATTTGAAACCAAAAACAACAACAACGATGAGGATGAGGACGGGGAGGCTGAGCAGAAATTCCATAATGTTTCCTTATGATGATGGTTGGGAGAGTGTGCGGATAATCAGAAGATTACCGTTTTTGGCAGTAATGACTGCGCTTGAGGCCGTCTGAAAAGTATCTTGAGGCCGTTCGGCTTGTGCTTGCCAGTGTGTACCGCGGTAGGCGACTTCGTAAATATTGTCATGCAGGTGGCGTAGGATACGGACGTTTTGCCCAATATCCAAATCATCGTTGAGAGCTTGGGGAGTCAAGCGGTTTTTCAGACGGCCGTGTACCAGCCAGATACTGAGTGCGCTGATGATGGCGGCGGTCAAAACGGCGGTAGAGAAGTGTCCGCTTAATCCGTACATGATGCCGGCGGCGGCCAGCGCTACGCTGACAACCAAAAGATAAACCGTTCCGATAAACAATTCGACAATCAGAACAACGGTGGCGGCAACAAACCATATCGTTATGCGGCATATCCTTTATAATAAGTCCATTCAAAAACGGAGCGGCAAATAATGCAAACTTGGCACGAGGCGATTGGTACGGAAAAAGAAAAGGCGTATTTTCAAACGATTTTGGAGAAGGTTCGCCACGAAAGGCAGGCGGGGATAACCGTTTATCCGCCTGAGCGCGATGTATTCAATGCCTTTCGGACGACAGAGTTCGGAAGTGTAAAGGTTGTGATTTTGGGGCAAGACCCGTATCACGGCGCGGGTCAGGCGCATGGTTTGGCGTTTTCCGTGCAACCCGAAATTGCGGTGCCGCCGTCGTTGGTCAATATTTATAAAGAGCTGGCGACGGATATTGAGGGATTTCAGATTCCGCAACACGGCTATTTGCAGCATTGGGCGGAACAGGGCGTATTGCTGTTGAACACGGTGTTGACTGTCCGTGCCGGTGTGGCGCATTCCCATGCGACATTCGGTTGGGAGGCGTTTACCGATGAAGTCATCCGACAATTGGATAAGGAGCGCGAGCATTTAGTCTTTATGTTGTGGGGCAGCCATGCGCAGAAGAAAGGCGCGTTTATCGACCGCAACCGTCATTTGGTGCTGACCGCGCCACATCCTTCGCCCTTGTCGGCGTATCGCGGCTTTTTCGGCTGCAAACATTTTTCGCAGGCAAACGCTTATTTGCAGGCAAATGGTTTAGAGCCGATTGATTGGCAGGTTTAAATAAGCTGAAAGGCCGTCTGAAAGCAGATTTTCAGACGGCCTTATGATTTGGTCTCAAATCGAATATTCAATCAGCTCGTTTTGAGAAAAGACATAAACCTGTTTCGGAATCAGATTTAATTCTTTGCCTTCGGCGATTTGGTAACGCGCAGCATCGCTGCCAGCCAGCGTGATATGCACGTCTTGTTTGTCGTGCTTCACCAGAATATGCGTCAATGCGCCGACGGCGTGGATTTTTTCGATTTTGGCACGAATCATCGGCGTTTCGTTTTCGGCGGCAAGCTGCCATTCGTGCGGGCGGATATAGCCGATGGCGGTTTGTTCCTGCCATTTGTATTGCGCATCCAATTTCCATTCGAAGCCGTGGTAGTGCCAGATGCCTTTTTCGATGCGTCCTTCAAATGCGTCGGTTTCGCCGAGGAACTCGGTAACGAAGGCGTTTTCGGGTTTGCGGTAAATGGCTTCGGCGCTGCCGGTTTGTTCGATTTGGCCGTGGTTCATGACGACGATTTCGTCGGAAACTTCGAGGGCTTCTTCTTGGTCGTGCGTCACCAGAATGCTGGTTACGCCTAGGTTGTGATGGATGTCGCGTAGCCAGGTGCGTAATTCTTTGCGCACTTTGGCATCCAGCGCGCCGAAGGGTTCGTCCAAAAGCAGGAGTTTCGGTTCGACGGCGAGGGCACGGGCAAGGGCGATGCGTTGGCGTTGGCCGCCGGAGAGCTGGTGCGGATAGGATTTTGCCAAATGCGAGAGTTGCACGAGTTTGAGCAATTCTTCGACTTTGGTGCGGATTTGTTCTTTGGACGGGCGTTCGGACTTGGGCAATACGGTCAAACCGAAGGCGACGTTGTCAAACACGTTCATGTGGCGGAAGAGGGCGTAGTGTTGGAACACGAAACCGACTTTGCGCTCGCGCACATGCTTGGCGGTGACGTCTTGGCCGTCAAAGAGGATGTCGCCGCCGTCGGCGTTTTCCAGTCCGGCGATGATGCGCAGGAGCGTGGTTTTGCCGCAGCCGGAAGGGCCGAGCAGGGAAACGAGTTTGCCGGTGGGGACGTTGAGGTTGATGTTTTTCAGCGCGTGGAAACTGCCGAAGTGTTTGTTTAAGTTTTGAATAGTGATGCTCATGCTGCGTTCCTTTCGGCGGCGGCGAGTTTTTTATCTTGTAATTTGGTAATGATGTTTTGCACCAGCAAGGTGGCCAAGGCTAAAAGTGCCAATACGCCGGAGAGGGCGAATGCGCCGGTGAAGTTGTATTCGTTGTAGAAGATTTCGACCAAAAGCGGGATGGTGTTGGTTTCGCCGCGAATGTGCCCCGATACCACGCTGACCGCGCCAAACTCGCCCATCGCGCGGGCGTTGGTAAGAATGATGCCGTAGAGCAGCGCCCATTTGATGTTGGGCAGGGTAACGCGCCAAAACATCTGCCAGCCGTTTGCGCCGAGTATCAAGGCAGCCTGTTCTTCGCTGTCGCCCTGCGCCTGCATTAAAGGAATGATTTCGCGCGCGACAAAGGGGAAAGTAACGAACAGCGTCGCCAAAATAATGCCGGGGATGGCGAAGATAATCTGTATGCCTTGCGCTTCAAGCCAGCCGCCCAACACCGTGTGTGCACCGAACAATAAGACGAACATCAAACCGGCCACCACGGGCGACACGGAAAACGGCAAATCGAGCAGGGTGGTCAGCAACTGCTTGCCGCGGAAGTCGAAACGGGTCAGCAGCCACGCCATCGCCACGCCCAATACGGCATTGATGGGAACGACAATCAGCGCGGTAATCAGCGTCAATTTGATGGCAGACCAAGCTTCGGGATCGGTCAGAGATTGCAGGTACAAATCCCAACCGCCTTTTAAGGCTTCATAGAATACGGCAACCAAAGGCACGACCAGCATCAGCAGCAGAAAGCCCAAGGCGGTAGCGGTCAGCAATACGCGCAGCCAACGCGGTTCGCTCAAATTTGGATTGGTGGAATGGGTTTTCATGGTAGGGTAGTCTCGATTTATTCTTGTATCTGTTTGGGCCGTCTGAAAAATGTTTGCTTAATGTTTCAGACGGCCTGTTGTTTGTTAAACCCTCGCTCCGGCGCGGCGGCTTAAAGTCCATTGCATGATGTTTAAAATCAGCAGGATGACAAACGAAATCATCAGCATAAACAGAGCAACGACAGACGCGCCCTGAGCATCGTATTGCTCCAGTTTGCCGGTAATAATCAAGGGTAGGATTTCAGACACCATTGGAATATTGCCTGCGATAAAGATAACCGAGCCGTATTCGCCGGTAGAGCGGGCAAACATCATGCCTGCACCGGTCAACAGTGCCGGTGTGATTTCAGGCAAAAGGACGCGGCGGAACGTAGTCCAACGACTTGCGCCCAAAGTTGCCGCCGCTTCTTCATACTCGCCCGACAATTCTTCCAATACCGGCTGCACGGCGCGGACGATAAAGGGCAGGCTGACGACAATCAGCGCAATCCAGATGCCGGTAGGCGTAAAGGCGATTTTGATGCCCAAAGGCTCGAAAAAACGGCCTATCCAGCCATTGGGCGCATATAGGGTTGCCAACGCAATGCCTGTTACCGCTGTCGGCAGCGCAAACGGCAAATCGACCAAAGCGTTTACTAATCCTTTGCCCGGAAATTCATAGCGTACCAATACCCAGGCAACCAATGTACCGAATACGATATTGGTCAACATCGCATAAAACGACATCCGCAAGCTCAGCCAGACGGCCGCTAAGACATTGGGTTCGGTAATTGTGTTCCAAAATCCGCTCCAGCCTATTTCCGCCGCTTTGGCCGCCATCATGGCAAACGGCAAAACCACCAAAAGCGACAGGCATAAAACCGTCAAACCCAGGCTGAGCTTGAAACCCGGCAATACAGAAGGCGTTTTGAGTAACAACATAATGGCAACCGTCAAAATTTAATACGCGCTTACTTTAACAAGGCCGTCTGGAAACTGGAAAGAATGCTTTGTTTGGTATAAAGACGATTTTGTTATATTGAAGACATGAAAAGGCCGTCTGAACATCATATTTCAGACGGCCTTGCTGGTGTGGTAAGTATCAATAGGCAACAGGATCTTGAGAGGCAGGCTGGCGTTGCGCTGCATCGTAGTTTTCCTGAGCCGAGCGGACGGCTTTTTCCAAACCGTTGATCCGTTCGAGATAGCGGGCATAGTTGCGTTCATTGCCATAACGCACTTTTTTGCCTTCTTCCAAATTTTTCTTAGCGGTATCCAAAGCACGCTTGGCTGCGCCGACGTCAGCCGGATTGACCTGTGCGACAGCTTCTTCCGCTTGCTCGGTTTTGCTTGGGGAAGTCGGCGTTACCGGTGTTGAAACAGGCGCAGAAGTATATACGGACGGTTTGCCAATATTGCTGGCTTTGCAGTTTTTGCCGCCGGCTTGGGTATAGACTTTGCGGCCGGCAGAATCGGTACATTCAAAAATAGGCGCGGCGGAAACCGCAGTTGTCAAAGCGAGCAGTAATGTGCTGATCCAGATTTTGTTCATTTTTTATTTTTCCTTAAAACCATTTCCACCAAACAAACAAAGCCGCAATCATGATGATGTTGGCGAAGAGGATGGGTTTCCACTGTCTGGGCGCGCGCCGCAATTCGGAGCCTGAGCGCGTGCGGCGGATATAGAAAAACGGGCTGAGCAGCATGGAGGCGGCACATACCAAAATAATCACGGCGTAATAGATTTTGTGCGTTTCCATATCGTTTCTCCGTTTCAGACGGCCTAAGATGCTGACTACAACGCGTTTTGGCGCGAAGCGTTGCCTGTTTTCATCTTGCATCAGGTATTGGGCACATTTGCCATGGCCTCAATCCTGAGGTCTTTGCAAAAATATGCTACAATCGCGTCCGATTATAACATTCTATTTATAAAGGTTTTACGAATAATGATTTCTACCAACGGCATCACCATGCAGTTCGGCGCAAAGCCGCTGTTTGAAAACGTATCCGTCAAATTCGGCGAAGGCAACCGTTATGGCTTGATCGGCGCCAACGGTTCGGGTAAATCCACTTTCATGAAAATCCTCGGCGGCGATTTGGAACAGACTGCCGGCGAAGTGGCGATTGAAAACGGCGTACGTTTGGGTAAATTGCGTCAAGACCAGTTTGCCTACGAAGACATGCGCGTGCTGGATGTGGTGATGATGGGTCATACAGAAATGTGGGCGGCGATGACCGAGCGTGATGCGATTTACGCCAATCCCGAAGCCACCGAAGACGACTACATGAAAGCCGCCGAACTGGAAGCCAAGTTCGCTGAATACGACGGCTACACTGCCGAAGCGCGTGCTGCCGAGCTATTGAGCGGCGTGGGCATTTCCGAAGATTTGCACAATGCGACCATGGCGGAAGTCGCCCCTGGCTTCAAATTGCGCGTATTGCTGGCGCAAGCCCTGTTCTCCAAACCTGATGTATTGCTCTTGGACGAACCGACCAATAACTTGGACATTAATACCATCCGTTGGTTGGAAGGCGTGTTGAACCAATACGATTCCACCATGATCATCATCTCGCACGACCGTCACTTCTTGAACGAAGTCTGCACCCACATGGCGGATTTGGACTACAACACCATCACCATCTATCCGGGCAACTACGACGACTATATGCTCGCTTCCGCCCAATCGCGTGAGCGTGCCCTGAAAGACAACGCCAAAGCCAAAGAGAAACTGCAAGAGCTGCAAGAGTTCGTCGCACGCTTCTCTGCCAACAAATCCAAAGCCCGTCAGGCAACCAGCCGTCTGAAACAGGCCGACAAAATCAAATCGGAAATGGTTGAAGTCAAACCTTCTACCCGTCAAAACCCGTATATCCGTTTTGAAGCCGACGAAAAAGCCAAGTTGCACCGTCAGGCAGTGGAAGTTGAAAAACTGGCCAAACGTTTTGAAACCCAGTTGTTTAAAAACCTGAACTTTATCCTTGAAGCCGGTCAACGCCTCGCCATCATCGGCCCGAACGGCGCAGGTAAATCTACCCTGCTGAAACTTTTGGCCGGCGCGTACAACCCCGAATATTCAGACGGCCTGTTGCCGGACGAAGGCACCATCAAATGGGCGGAAAAAGCCAGTGTCGGCTACTATCCGCAAGACCATGAAAACGACTTCGACGTTGATATGGATTTGACTGAATGGATGCGTCAATGGGGCCAGGAAGGCGATGACGAACAAGTCATCCGCGGCACTTTGGGCCGCTTGCTCTTCGGCAGCAACGATGTCGTGAAAAAAGTGAAGGTTCTTTCCGGTGGTGAAAAAGGCCGTATGCTTTACGGTAAACTGTTGCTGTTGAAACCCAATGTCTTGGTCATGGACGAACCGACCAACCACATGGACATGGAAAGCATCGAATCCTTGAACATGGCGCTGGAAAAATACAACGGCACGCTGATTTTCGTATCACACGACCGCCAGTTTGTATCTTCGCTGGCTACCCAAATCATTGAATTGGATGGCAAAGGCGGATATGAACACTACTTGGGCGATTACGAAAGCTATCTGGAGAAAAAAGGAATTGTGTAGGAAATAGCATGAATGCAAACCTTAAAAAACTACTGCAAAACCTGCTTGCGCTAATCGTGTTGCCTGTACTGGGCTGGTACATTACGCTTGGAGACGCTGTAAATGTTGTCGACACTGAACATGCTTCTCGTAAAGGCCGAGCAGTGGCTTGGTTATTTAATGAGTTTGGTGCAACCGGCGTTTGGGGCTTCTTGGGCATAATTTGGATTGCCTGCCTGATTTTAGCCATTCGTTCATACAAAGCATGGCAAAAGGATAAGTCACAGTAAATTAAGGTTCTAGATAGTATGTACTTGCTAGAAGAAAATATCCATATGAATCATTGGATTGAATGATACATCTGAATATAAACAGGCAATTGAAAGCTATCTGGAGAAAAAGTATGGCTTAAATCTTTACCCACAATCTAATAAGGCATTGAGATGCCGTCTGAAAATTTCTATATTTTCAGACGGCATTTTCTTTTCAAAATTAAACAATATCATATTGAACTTTTATGCCAAAATTATGACTAATAAAAGCTTTTTTGCAAAATAATAACTCAATATTACGATATTTTTGAAGGAATATATTAAATGGTAAACATTAAAACAGTAGTACCCAATGCCTCTCAATATGGTGCCAAACTTGGCTATACGACTTATGAGGCAGAACAAGGTGAACTGAAAAACGGTGTTGTTAAAAATGCCCCTTCTTCAGAGGCAGAACACGCAACTGTCCGTGAAGCAAGCGGTCAGGCATATGTTGATTTGCCGACCAATGCGTCCGTTTCATTTATTGCGCAAGCAGATGCCAATGCCGTAACCGTCCGTTATACCGTTCCTGACGGTGAAAGTGGTAAAGTAGAAGTCAAAGTCAATAATACAGTGATCGGTACTTTGGATTTATCTTCCAAATCCAACTGGCAATATTTGGATAACTACAAATATCATCCGGATGGCGATATTAAAGTTCATGATACACCCGCGGCAGATAGGCTTGCCCGTTTCCAATTTGACGAAGTTAGCCAATTATTTAAAGAGGCCAATATCAAGGTAGGGGATAAGGTTACCATCACTAATATCGACAGCACGCCCGTAGGCATTGACTTGGTTGATTTGGAAAAGGCACCGGATGCTATTAAACAGCCTGAAAACAGTGTCAGCATTACTGATTTTGGCGCAGTCGCCAATGATGGCTCGGATGATTACCAAGCATTCATGGCTGCAATTGAATCTGCCAAAGCATCTAAAAAATCTGTTTACATTCCTGAAGGTCAATTTGATTTTAGTGAACAACTGCACATTTACGCGCCTGAAGGTGTAAAAATTAGCGGAGCAGGCCAATGGCACACTAAATTGCATTTTACCAGTACTAAAATAGGTGGCGGTGGTATCGTGTTTGAACACGGCACCAACAAAATTGATTTTGGAAATGTTTCCATGGATTCGGATTTAACTTCTCGCTATAACGAAGGCGCGAACTATAAAGGTATTTCCGGTACCTTGGGTAACGGTTCATCGATTCACGATATCAAAATTGAACATTTTGAAGTAGGTGCCTGGATTGGTGATTATGCCCCAGCATCTGATATGCACTACACTAATGGTTTGACTATTTCTAATGCCACTATTCGCAATAACTTGGCAGATGGCGTTAACTTTGCCCAAGGGACCAGCAATTCCACCGTTATCAATTCCAATCTCCGTGGCAATGGTGATGATGGCTTAGCAACATGGTCGAGCATTCATGAAAATACTAATGCCCATGTTGCTGAAAATAACCGCTTTTTGAATAATACCGTTGAATTAGGCTGGCGTGCGGCCGGTATTGGCATCTTTGGCGGTAAAGGTCATGAAGTAGCCAATAACCTTATCAAAGATAATGCTAATTGGGGCGGCGTACGCTTAAACACTGTATTCAAAAAAAGCCATAATTTTGATTTCAATGATATGGGTATTTCCGTTCACGATAATTTACTGGTAAGCAACGGGACTAATGCAGATACATATGGTCGTGTTAAAGGATCTATCGATTTGGAAGAAGGCAGGGATTATGCTACTCCCAAAAAAGATATTTTGGGAGAACTCAAAAATATCAAAATTGAAAATAACACTATTGTGAATAATCTTTCCGATCAAGAAATTACCAAAACCCGTAATCCTAAAGAAGGTAATATTCCGGAGTCTGTAAACGAGACTACATTGACCATCGAAAATAATCACAGCCTTTCGGTAGCAGAAAATAATTCTGCAAAAAATGTAGCGGAAGTAGATGATCATAGTCTTACCCAAGCCTCGCTTCATTTAGGGGAGAATAACATCATAACCATTACGGACAGCAGCCATGCTCTTGTCAGCGGCGGCGATGGCAATGACCGGATCAGAGGTAGTTTGGGTAATGATACGATTAACGGTGATTCAGGTGATGATGTCATTTTCGGCTATGATGGAGACGATCGTCTTAATGGCGGTATAGGTAATGATTCTGTACATGGAGGTAATGGCAACGATACCTTATGGGGAGAAAGTGGCGATGACCGTTTGAGTGGGGGTGATGGCGACGACGTTTTGTTCGGCGGACAAGGAATCGATTACTTGGTAGGCGGCAAGGGTGCCGATACTTATGTTTTCAGCCTTGGAGAAGGTAAGGATACGATTATCGATAATGTGGGCGAACATAATGCACTGCAATTCGGCCAAAATATCTCTGTTAATGACCTGCATATTGATGTTGCTACCGATGTTCGAGGCAATACTGATTGGAAAATTACCATCAAGGGATCAGAAGGGGACAGCATAACCATCAATGATCAGTTCATTTCCGGTAAAACTGATGCTGTGATTGATACCTTCCGTTTCGATGAAGGTACATTGAGCCTGCAAGAGTTGATGGGTAGATTGTCAGGCAACGGCAATATCAGTCATTTGTCAGCCGTCAATACGCACACTGAGCGCATGAGCTACTCGTCTGTCAATACGGCTGATGTTCATGATGACGCAGCATCTGCCGCCAACGCTGGAATCATTTAATTAGCTGTCTTTTAGGATAAATAAAGGCCGTCTGAAAACTGGAAAACAGATTTCAGACGGCCTTTTTGTTGCTTATCTTGTTATGGTTGATTGTTTAGAAGAGCATTAACTGAATAAACCTTTAAACCACAACACAATCGCATCCCACATACGGCGCAGCCAGCTGCCTTCTTCCACACCGTTTAGCGCGACGACGTCTTTTTCGGCAATGATTTTGCCGTCTTTCATGACTTTCAGTTTGCCCAATACTTGGCCTTTTTCAATCGGGGCGAGGACGGGCTGAAGCGTTTCTAAGATTGGTTTGACGTTTTTGCCGGTATCGTGGGGAATGGTAATGTAAACATCGTCCAAGAAACCGATATCTACGGCTTTGGTGCTGCCTTTGTAAACTTTGACTTGGGAAATCACTTCTCCGCCGTTGTAAAGTTTAGGTGTATCAAATGCCTGCAATGACCAGTTGAGCAGTTTGCTGCTTTCGCTTGCGCGCGCTTCGGTGGATTCGGCACCGGCAAGGATGGAAACAATACGGCGGTTGTTACGTTTGCTGGAAGCGGCGAGATGGTAGCCTGCGCCTTCGCTATAGCCGGTTTTCAAACCATCGATACTGCTGTCGCGATAGAGCAGGAGATTGCGGTTGGGCTGCTCGATATTATTGTATTTGAAAGATTTGTTTGCAAACAAAGGATAGTATTTCGGATAGTCGTTGATCAGCGCGGCTGCCAAAATAGCCAAGTCGCCAACGGTTGAAACATGGCCGTTAGAAGAAATGCCGGTCGGGTTGTTGAAGTGGGTGTGCTTCATGCCCAAGCGTTTGGCTTCTTCATTCATTTGTTTGACGAATTCATCGATGGAGCCGTTGCCGATGGCTTCTGCAAGGGTGATGGCGGCATCGTTGGCCGATTGGATGGTTGTCCCCTTAATTAAGGAGCTGACGCTGACAGGCACTTTGGGGTCGAGGAACATACGCGAACCTTCGACTTTCCATGCGGCATTGGAAACGGTCAGCATTTGGCCTGCTTCAAGTGTACCGTTTTCTAATGCTTTAAAGGCAAGGTAGGCAGTCATCATTTGTGTCAACGCGGCAGGTTCGATAGGCGCGTCGGCATTGTTGGATGCCAAGGTTTGCTTGCTGTGCAGGTCGGTAACGATGTAGGCGGTCGCCGCGATTTCCGGCGGCGTTGTCGGGCTGTTGATGCTGTGCAACAATGGCTGCGGCTGTGCCTCGCCTTGTACGGCAGGTGCGGAGGCAACCGGGTCGGCGGCAAGGGCGTGGGTATTCAGGAGGGCAGCAAAAATTAAGCTAAGTAGCGTTTTTTTCATCATTGTTTGTAGATTTGAATATGGGTGGATACTGTTATTGAGTAAACGGTTTGGCATACTAAATAGATAGTAAGCGGACATTATACCGTTTCATTCAGGCTTTGCTAAGATTTTTCTTGCCTTCAGACGGCCTCAGGGGTATGGTTTTAACTTTTTCCTCAGGCCGATTCGGCCGAATGACAATTTATTTTCGAACACTGAATACCATGAACCATCCTCTTCCTCTTTCCGATTATCTGACCCGTATTTTGACCGCTTCCGTTTATGATGTGGCCATAGAAACGCCTTTGGACTTGGCGCGCAGTCTGTCAGGCCGTCTGAACAATCAGGTTTTGCTCAAGCGCGAAGATTTGCAGCCGGTGTTTTCGTTCAAAATCCGCGGCGCGTACAACAAAATGGCGAAGCTGCCGAAAGAAGCCTTGGATTGCGGCGTGATTGCTGCCAGCGCGGGCAACCATGCGCAGGGTGTGGCTTTGTCGGCGCAGTATTTGGGTTGCCGCGCCGTCATCGTGATGCCGGAAACAACGCCCAAAATTAAAATTGACGCAGTTAAGAGCCGTGGCGGCGAAGTGGTATTGAAAGGCGTGTCTTACAATGATGCCTATGATTATGCGATGGAGTTGGCCGAAAAGGAAAAGCTGACTTATATCGCGCCGTTTGATGATCCGGATGTGATTGCCGGTCAGGGAACCATCGGCATGGAAATTCTCCGCCAACACCGCAATATCAATGCGATTTTTGTTCCGATTGGCGGCGGCGGTTTGGCAGCAGGCGTAGCGGCATTTATCAAACAGGTTTGCCCTGAGATTAAAGTGATTGGCGTGCAAACCGATGATTCTTGTTGTATGAAGCAATCGGTAGAAGCAGGGGAAATCGTACATTTGAAAGATGTCGGCCTGTTTTCAGACGGCACGGCGGTCAAGGTTGTCGGTGATGAAACCTTCCGCCTGTGTAAAGAGCTGTTGGACGAGATTATTACGGTCAATACGGATATGTTGTGCGGCGCGATTAAAGATATTTTTGACGATACGCGCAGCATTACCGAGCCTGCGGGCGCATTGGCACTTGCCGGCCTGAAGGCTTACGTTGCGAAAAACAATATCCAAGGTCAAAACCTGGTTGCCGTTACCAGCGGCGCCAACATGAACTTCCACCGCTTACGCCACGTTTCGGAGCGCAGTGAGCTGGGCGAGGGCAACGAAGGCATTTTCGCCGTTACCATTCCCGAAGAAAAGGGCAGCTTCCTGAAGTTTATCAATTTGTTGGGAAGCCGGAACATTACTGAGTTCAACTATCGCTACGGCAGTGATAAAAATGCGCATATTTTTGTCGGCTTGCAAACTGCCGGTGCGCAAGACTTGGCCGTCATCAGTGAACAACTGACTGAAGCAGGCCTGCCCAATGTCGATTTGACCAATGATGAAATCGCCAAAATCCATATCCGTTACATGGTCGGCGGCCGTACGGAAAAAGTAGCCAACGAACGTTTGGTCAGCTTTGAATTTCCTGAGCGCCCGGGTGCGTTGTCCCGTTTCTTGAGCCATATGCGTGCCGAGTGGAATATTACTTTATTCCATTACCGCAACCATGGTGCGGACTACGGTCGTATTTTGGTCGGTATCGATGTACCTGAAAGCGACAATGAGGCTTTTGCCGACTTCTTGGATAGCTTGGGTTATGTTTATAAAGAAGAAACTGACAATCCGGCCTACAAACTTTTCCTAGCTTAATCGGTAAGATAAAAGGCCGTCTGAAACTTTTCAGACGGCCTTGTGTTTTAAGTTTTGAATTATTTTTTACGGAACACCAAGTCCCAAACGCCATGACCCAATCGCTTGCCTCGGGCTTCAAACTTGGTTTCAGGACGATAATCAGGCGTAGGGACGTAATCGGCAGCCGTGTTTTGCAAAGAGTCGAAACTGCTCAAAACCTCCAGCATTTGCACGGCGTATTCTTCCCAATCGGTCGCCATATGGACATAGCCGCCGCTTTTGAGTTTGGGCAGCAGCTTTTCAACAAACGGCACTTGTACCAAGCGGCGTTTGTTGTGGCGTTTTTTGTGCCAAGGGTCGGGGAAGAAAATATGAATACCGTCTAAAGAATCGTCTTCCAGCATTTTTTCCACCACTTCCACCGCATCATGACGCATCACGCGGATATTGGAAATGTGTTCTTCCTCAATCAGCTTCAAGATATTACCGACGCCCGGGCCGTGAACATCAATCGCTAAAAAGTCGGTATCAGGCAGACGTTTGGCGATTTCCACCGTTGCGACGCCCATACCGAAACCGATTTCCAAAACTTTAGGGTTGTCCCGTCCAAAAGTGCGGTTCAAATCCAAAGGGGCTTCTTGGAAGTCCACACCGAATTGCGGCCACATCGTATCGATGGCGCGCTGTTGGGCCGCGGTCATATGGCCTTGGCGCAAAACGAAACTGCGGATGCTGCGTTTGTGTTCTTCAGGAACGGTATTTTCGGGCGTATTTTCTGGAATGTTTTCGGACATATCGTTTTAAATCAGTGAAAAATCAAATAAAAAGGCCGTCTGAAAAATCAGACAACCCTGCTTACAAATCGGCGTGATTATAGCGAATAAACGCTTTATCTGAAACCTTTCTACAACAAGGTTTCAGGTTCAGACGGCCTTTTTAAGACAATTCCGGTTGCGGTACTTTGTGTTGCACCGCATAAACC
The DNA here is from genome assembly GCF_013267835.1 of Neisseria mucosa. Lineage (NCBI taxonomy): Bacteria > Pseudomonadati > Pseudomonadota > Betaproteobacteria > Neisseriales > Neisseriaceae > Neisseria > Neisseria mucosa. Next base: position 795,186 of record NZ_CP053939.1, on the reverse strand, counting down.
GCAGCTTGAACGCGGCTGCTTAGATTCAGCTTGCGCAACAGGTTCTGCACATGCACTTTGACGGTAGACTCAGCCAAGTTCAAATGGCGGGCAATGATTTTATTGCTGTGTCCGGCGGCAAGGTAGCCCAAGATTTCCATTTCGCGCGGGGTCAGCTGCGCCAGCAGGTGGTCGGAGCGGGAAGGAGAAGGGGAAATCAGCGATTGCACCAAGCGGCTGGTCATTTCTGGAGAGAAGACATTGTCTCCGTCAACGGCCTTGCGGATGCTTTCCAAGAGGAAGTCGGCGTTGATGTTTTTCAGCAAAAAGCCTTTTGCACCCATACGCATACATTCTGTCAAGTCGTCGCTGTCTTCGGAAACAGTCAGCATGATGACGGTCAGTTGCGGATTGATGCTCAAAATTTGAGCCAGTGCTTCGCGGCCGTTCATGACCGGCATATCCAAGTCCAGCAAAACTACGTCAGGCTTGAGCTGTTCGACCATTTTTACGCCGGCCAGGCCGTCTGAAGCTTCGCCGACGACTTCAAAATCGGGCTGGCGCGAAAGCAAGGCCTTGATACCGCTGCGAAACAGGGTGTGGTCGTCAATAAGGGTAATTTTAATCGTCATGATGCTGTTCTCATTTGTTGCGGCAAAGTCAGCATCACTGCCGTACCTTGCCCAATCTGCGATGTAATGGCCAATTCTGCGTTAATCCGTTGGGCCCGTTCCTGCATAATGCCCAAGCCGACATGTTCGCCTGAAGGCCGGTTTGATAAGTGTTCTTGATTAAAGCCTGCGCCGTCGTCCTGAATCTTCATGACAAAATCGCCATGGTTGGCAATTTCGACGCTGACATGCTGCGCACGCGCGTGTTTCCGGATGTTGGACAGACTTTCTTGCAAGATGAAGATGATTTGCAAGTGTTCATCATAATTCAATGCCTGGCCGTCGTCCTGCCATTTTGAATCAACCGGGATACCGGTTTGCCGTTCAAAACGCGCCAGCAGCGATTCTACCGCTTCAGGAAAATCTTTATTACTGATTTTGGTGCGGAAATTCATCAGCAGCTCGCGGACGTCTTCATAGCATTCCTGCACGCCGTCTTTAATGAAGCTGATGTTTTCTTCAGCCTGCTCGCGTTGGTTTGAAGCAAACGCGCTTTCCAACATTTGCACCTGCAAATTCAAAAAGGTCAGGGCTTGTGCAATGCTGTCATGCAAACCTTGTGCAATCAAGTTGCGTTCCTGCAAGACGGCAAGCAGGCGGCGTTCTTGTTCCATGCGGTTGTTGGCGATGGAAATCCCCAGCTGCCCGCTTAAAGTCTGCAACAATTTTTCATCTTGCTCATTGGGCATCTGGCCGTCTGAAAAATACAGGGCCAATACGCCGAGCTGTTCGTCTTGGTAAACGATTGGGAATTCTACACGATTTCCCTCTTCGGTTTTACCGACACTTGCCGCCAAGTCAGAGCGTTTGCGTTCTTCATCGGAAAGATATACCGTACCACCCAAGGCGGAAAACGCCGGAAGAATCTGAGCCAAAAATTCTTCTGCGGCCTGTTGCGGCGTAAAGGTTTGGTGCAGGTTGCGCGTAGTCTGGTAGAGCAGGGTTAAATCACGGTTTTGCCGGGCCAAGTCTTGAGTTTGTTGGGCGACCTGTCCTTCCAAATCCGTATAAAGCGTTTTCAGACGGCGGCTCATTTGGTTGAAGCCCTTGCTGACTTGGGCGAATTCACGAATTTGGTCTGTATCGATTTGAACCCCGAAACGGCCTTCGCTGATGGTTTCCACCCCGTCGCGCAGTTTTTCCAGCGGCCGGATGATCCACGAATAATGCCAAACAATCATCAAGCCGGCAGCCACTAAAATCATCAGCATCATCGCCATTTGAAAACGGCGCAGCCACAAAGTATTTTGCTCGTTGGCGTTTTCCATCGCCTGTAAAAACAGCTCGATATTGCCGGCAAAACGGTACAGGCCGATTTGGGTCGGCCGCTCGTAATGTTGCAAAGAAGGCTTGATGTTGGATTCCCAATCGATCAACAGCATCGATTGGATCAAATCGTAAGCCAGTGGCATTTGTGACGGAATCAGCGGATGAATGGCATCGCTTTGCGTTACATTGGCCAGCGTACGTTCAAATTCTTTGATTTGGTTGTCAATTTGCGCATTGGGCGTACGGACGCTTGCCATATAAGCCAAGCGGTACACCTGCATTTTCAAGCTGCCCGCATCTTCAATCGTTTTGGCCGCGCTTTCCAAACGCCAAGAAAGCAGCAGGGTAAAGGCAATCGATAAAAAAGCTGAGCCGACCCATAACACAGTCAGCAGTTTTAAACGCGAGGACAGACTCAGGCCGTCTGAAGATCCGGAGAATAAACGCATAAAGCACGCAGGAAGACTAATCCGATAATCTTATAAAAATATCATTCTTTCGGCCTATAAACAACCTGTCTAAAATAATTGTATGGTTATGATAAGAAAAAACAGGGGTTTAATGTAAAATCATGTTATGATAAAATTCATCTTAAGTGAATTAAATCACAAAACCAGGTTTCAGACGGCCTGAAGCCTTAAAACTTATTCCATAAATACAACATCGCGAATAACACTTACACACTCTGCTTTGCAAAGGACTACCAAAATGAAAATTTTTGCACTGATATTGGCCGGCGGGCAGGGAAGCCGGATGGGAGGTGTCGATAAAGGGTTGGTGCAGTGGCACAACAAAGCCTTGATAGACCACGTTATCGAAAAAATCCGCCCGCAAGTCAGCCATATCGCCATCAGTGCCAACCGCAATCTCGAATCCTACGCCCAACGCAGCGCGCATGTTTTCTCCGATGCGCGCCAATGGCAACATTACGGCCCTTTGGCCGCCTTGTGTACCGCCGCCAACGATTTGCAAATTGCTACTGCAGACTGGCTGCTTATCATCTCCTGCGATATGCCCCGCCTGCCTGAAAACTTGGTTTCCCAGTTTGAGACCATCGCCAAACGCACGCCGTTGTGCAATGCATTTTACGTTGAAACCCCGTCCAGACCGCATTACAGCGTGATGTTTATCCGTCCGCAAATCCTACAAAGTACCGTGCCATACCTTTATTCAGGAATGCGCAGCATACGCGGCTGGTTGCAGCAGCAACGCGCACGGGTCGTTCCTTTCCCTCATGAGCAGGATTTTATCAGCTACAACACGGAAAACGATTTGGCTCAGCCTTTGTAGTTGGGTAGGTAAGGGGACTAATATTTAGATAGGAATGCGCCATTTGATGATGCTTAAAAATCTTTTAATTTTAATAGGTAATAACTATCTTGTAATCAGTCCCCTTAGAAATTATTCAATCCGTGTATTCAGAAGAATGATACGTTTCTCGTTGCAATAAATTTTGGCTTTTCCCTATTGGCTGTTTCTTTTAGGTCATTTAGTCTGCCTAAGTCCAAATTATCTACGAACAAATCCTCGTAAAACAGTTAACCGAAAAAATCCACGGGATATTCTGATTTTACGTTGCATGGCTTAAGATGTTCAGACGGCCATACTTTCAAAATAAAGGCTAAAACGGCATAATAGCAGCCCCTCTTTTTTAGAATTGCCTGGTTTAGGAGAGTCAAATGAATATTTTATTATTAGACGGCGGTAAAAATTTCGGACATTCGCATGGTGAGTTGAACCATACGCTTCATAAAAAAGCGAAAGAAGTGTTGACCGCGCTTGGACACAATGTTCAAGAAACCGTGATTGATGCCGGCTATGATGTCGAGGCAGAAATCGAAAAATTCTTATGGATGGATGTCGTGATTTGGCAAATGCCAGGCTGGTGGATGCACGAACCTTGGACAGTAAAAAAATACATAGACGAAGTATTAACCGCCGGACACGGTAAGCTTTACCATAGTGATGGTCGTCATCGTGTCAATCCAACCGAAGGCTACGGCACTGGCGGTTTGTTACAAGGCAAAAAACACATGCTTTCACTTACTTGGAATGCGCCGATTGAGGCGTTCACTCGTGAAGGCGATTTCTTCGAAGGAAAAGGCGTGGATGTGTTATACATGCATTTCCACAAACTCAATGAATTCATCGGATTGACCCGTCTGCCGACATTCTTATGTAACGATGTGATTAAAAATCCACAAGTAGAACAATACTTGGCAGACTACCAAGCCCACTTGGAAAAAGTATTCGGTTAATTGCAAAATATGGGTTTTGAAGGTGGGCATTTGCCCACCTTTTTTCATTTTTTGTTTATGCTTACTGTGTGTCTAAAGACAAGCAAGCTTGCACGAAACGGCATAGTATTTTTGCCGATGTGCCAAACTCCTAAATGGAAACTTATAACATACCTTTATTGATGCTAGAACCTGTCAATAGCAACGTCTGAATAGGCCGTCTGAACAACAGACGGCCTTTCTTTCTTGATTTTAAGGTTAAACAGTTATCAGCCGATTTATAGGCAGTCGGCAAAGTTTTCAGCCGCCAAAGGTTTTCTGCTCAATAAAGCTGCAAAATCAGAATAATCGGCGCATGAACCTTGCTTGAGCAGGGCAAAGCTGTCGCGGCTGATGATGCCGTTGCTGAGAAGGTTTGCCAACGGCAATGCTGGGTCAATCAGGCGCAGGGGAACGGGTAGGATGTGTTGCGGCAGTTTGTGGTGCAGGGTTTGGCGGAGGGTGGTCAGGTATTCCGCCAAGGTCAGGGTTTGGCTGCCGGTCATATTGATGATGCTGTGGTCGGTGTCGGTTTGGGTGGCAAGTTTTGCCAAGCCTTCGGCAACATCGGCAAGATGGACGGGCTGCAAATGAAAGCGTCCGCCTTCCGGCAGTGGAAGTAAAGGGAGGCGGGCTAATTTGATGAACAGTTCGCAGCTGGTTCCCCCTCGCCCGTAAACGACGGATGGTCGGGCTATGGCAATCGGTATGCCGCTTTGGGCGACGGCATCATCTCCACGTCCTTTGCTGCCGACAAAGTTGATGGATTGAGATGGGTCGGCACCCAGTGCGGATAGTTGCACCCAGTGTTTTATGCCTGCTGCTCTCGCCCATGCGGCGAGCTGTTTGGGCGTGCGGTGGTGTACGGTTTCGAGTATTTCGGCATGACGGCTCATGATGCCGATGCAGTTGATGAGGACGTCTTGCCCCTCTAATAAACGGCGTGCGGCGGTTTCGTCGGGATGAAGAAAATCGAAGGCGCGGCGGTCGGGCGTGCAAACTTGATGACCTTGTTCTTTTAAGATTTGGGCGGTACGGCTGCCGATGAAGCCGCTGCCTCCGAAAATGATGATGTTCATGGTTTTTTCTTTATATTGTTGAGGCCGTCTGAAAATCTTTAAATCGGTTTCATTACCATCAGGAAGTAAATCACGATAGTGGCGCAAAAGGCGGGATAGCCCAGCAATTCCCAGCGTCTGGCATAACGCCAATAGGGATCAGGAATGGTGTCTGCGTTTTCTTTATGCGCTTTTTCGGCAATCTTGGCCATGTGGATTTGCAGCCAGACAACGGGCAGCCAGCAAATGCCTGCAAGAATGTATAAACCGAGTGTCATCCATACCCAATTTTGTTCCAGCATGGTGGAAATGGTATAGCCGCGTTCGTAAAGCATCCATAAACCGGACAAGGGTTGGAAAATGACGGCAGGTGTCGTAAACCACCAATCTGCTTTGATGACCCAATGCGAGACCACCGACTGCGCGGCAACCGAACCGCTGCGGTTTGCCCAAAAGAGGTAAAACGCTGTACCAAAACCGGTGCCGACCATTAGGGTAGCCGAGATGATGTGCAAGGTTTTAACGATTAAATAGGTGTTCATTTTTTATCTCCTACGGATTGATACAGAAAAAATAAAGTAGCCATAATCGGCAGGTTTTTTACCAAGGGTGCAAACGGATGCGCCCACATTTCAGGCAGCCTGAAGGCAATAATCAGGCTGTATGCCGCGACGGTTATCAATTGCAGCAGCCATATTGCGGAACGGAAGCGAAAGCGGCTGAAGCATAAAAAGGCAAAACCGATGTCCAACAGTGAAGCGGCGATTAATGTCGGCCATTGCAACGGATCGGGAATGCCGACCGAACGCAGTAAACCCAATGACATTTCAGGCATGAAAAACAGAGGCTGGGTACCACTCCAAAGCCATAGCAGCCCCATCGAGTAAGACAAGTAGGCGGGAGGAGGGCGTTTAATATTGTCGAGCATACCGAGTTCCTATTTCATCAGTTAAGCCTGTTTAATCTTTAATTTCTAAAATTTCTGTCAAGAGAGAAATTATAGGGTAAAAAATTTTGGTTTTACATGCCCATGTAAAACTAACATGAGCATGTTTTCATATTTCTAAATAACATAGGCAGTATTTTTTTGAGCAGATGCCCATTGCCATTACCGGAAAAATTTTTGTATTCCTGCACCGACTTTCAAGATTTTTACCATGGTTGAAGTGGACAGCTTCAGCATTTCATTTGCCCATATGGTCAGCGTACTGATGAAATCATGGGTTTGTCGGATTCGTTGCTTGGCGGTTTCATTTTCCTGGCTAAATTCAGGGCTGTCGATCAGGCTTTGCAAAAATTGCCGCGTCGGTTCAATTTCGCGCTGCATACGCACTTCAGCAATGGTGCGGAATAAAGTCCAGACATCATCCGAAGTTTCAAAGTGATCGCGTCTGTCTCCCAAGATATGCACGGTATGCACCAGTCTCAGATTTTGCAGCTCTTTAATACTGTTGCTGACGTTGGAGCGCGCCACGCCAAGAGTTTCGGTAATTTCCTCGGCATTCATCGGCCTGCCCAAGATATAGAGCAGGGCGTGAATTTGCGCAACGGTACGGTTGACCCCCCATTTGGTACCCATTTCGCCCCAATGGAGGATAAATTTTTCAGTGGTCGGATTCAGTTTCATAGTAATGGTATTCTATTTTTATCTTTTATTTCTGTCAATACAGAAATAAAGAAATTTTAGCATATGAAGTAAAATGTTCAGACGGCCTTTTGAATCAACCCTTCTTCTATATATTCTCTCAAAATCTCTAGACCTTATCAGCCATGATTTCCTATGAGGAAAAGATATTGTTCGTAAACCGGTATTTTTTGAATAAAAATTTATCCGTACAATCCGCTGTATCAAATAACGAGGAGTAAACCATGAAAAAAATGCCTGTATTGTTTGTTGGGCATGGCAGCCCGATGAATGCGTTAGATAAAGAAAACCCGTTCAATCAGAATTTCAGCCTAATTACGCAAAAGTTTGCCAAACCAAAAGCCATTTTGATGATTTCAGCGCATTGGTTCAGCAGCCGTTTGCAGGTTACGTCTGGTGAACATCCTAAAATGATTTACGATTTCTATGGTTTTCCTGAAGAGCTCAGCCAAGTGCAATATCCTGCGCCCGGCTCGCCTGAATTGGCGGAGCAAGTGCGGTCGTTATTACAGCCGGAAAAGGTCGAGTTGAACCCAACGCGTGGCTTTGATCATGGCGCTTGGGCAGTATTGAAATTTCTTTATCCCAATGCCGATATTCCTTTGGTGCAACTTAGCCTTCACCGTTTGCAATCGGCAGAATGGCATTTCAACTTGGCGAAAAAGTTAGCTGCTTTACGAGAACAAGGCGTGCTGATTATCGGCAGTGGCAATATTGTGCATAATCTAAGGGCGATAAGCTGGGAACATATCGATCAAATCGGTGCGGGGTATGAATGGGCGTTTGCATTCCAAGAAACGGTCAATCAAGCGATTGCAACACGAGATGATGAAACCTTGGTGCATTATCAGCAGCTAGGCGAAAAAGCCGAGCTTTCCGTGCCAACACCGGATCATTACTTGCCCTTGCTTTACATCATGGCATTGCGCGAACCGCAAGATCAGGTTACGTTTTTCAACGACAAGCTGATTGCAGGTTCACTCAGCATGACATCGGTTTTGGTAGGGTAAAAAGGGAAAAATCAGAACAAAGCAAACTATTCTTTATTTGTTCGAGCCACTTTGCAGATGGTGCCAAATTGTTTCAGACGGCATTTTATATCTACATAAAAGCCTTAATATCGACAAAGATCAGATTAAGCCTGTAAGTTTTGAATGTAAATAATTTAGCAAAATAGGGAGTAGGTTTGAAGGTAACTTGTAAAATCTTTTTGTAAGAGAAAAGGCCGTCTGAATATCAGACGGCCTTTTTTTAATGAGCAAAATTACTTGATGATTGAATCAATAAAATCATCAAAACCAGAACGATCCTGAGCAGGGCATTTTTTTAGGAAATTGCGTCGTGCGGTAATCGTATCGTGTCCATGTTTATGCTTGATAGAGTGGAACTTTTTCAAAGCAGATTGACATTCAGACGGCTGAGATGCCGGATTGACCAAGCACATAAGCGCCTCGCAAGCCAAACGCTCGTCTCCGCCCATCTGCGGAGGATTAAGAGGATTGGCAGCCATAGAGGTAACTGAAGAAAAGCCCATTACCAAGGCAGTCATTGTTGAAATGAATTTCATAATTTACTCTGATATTAAATGGAATTCGAAAGTAAGGTAACAAAATCTCAGATGATCTTTAGCATCATTACTGTGGGAGAGAACAACCTTCGGGCATAATAATTTCACAATCATCCAATCCGCCCTTTTTGCAGTTTTGCAAAGCTATTTGCTCAGCTGTTCCTGGATGGCCTGCACCGGTAACTACAACGAATTTATTTTTAATTTTTCCTACTGCTGATGCAACACAACCATTCTGTACCCATACAATTACTTTGCATGGGGTATTCTTGCTTCCACGTTGACAACGCTGAATTGCAGCCTGTTGAGCTTCAGCCTTAGAATTATGATTCAGAGACCCCGCAATATGACCAACCTTTGAACTATATGCTAAAGCGCCAAATTTTGGGGGTCTATGAACATAAATGTGTTCAATTGTTTGTTGTGACTGCTTATGTGCCTGAGAACAATTAGGATTGTAACCATATTGGCATAGCGTTGGATCATTTTGTAATGCACCTTTGGTTACATCATATGTAGGATTTGTTGCCAAAGCTGTATTTACCAATCCTATTGCAAATATAAAATATAAGTATTTCATCAGTAAGATCCTTTGTCCGATTTTGTTTTGCCTATTGAGGTTCTTGAGTCTGACTAGCACCAAATTTAGACTGACCAATAGGTTTAACAGTATTAGAACCAAAGCCTTGGTTAGCGTTTCCATATCCTCCTGTAGTATAACTCGATATAGGTTGCTGATACTGATCCTGGTAATAATTCATAGGCTTATCAATATTTGAAATTTGTTGTCTACTTGCTCCGCCATCCAAATGTGGCGGAACTTCTTGGCGATTTCCATTGCCAATGACTGAGTAGGCGCTGAAACCAGCCATCATGCCGTTAAACCAGGCACCTGCCATAGGCGGTACTGTGATCAGCAGGGTAGAGAGCATCAGACCCAGGCCCAGCTGCTGGGTCACGGTCTGCATAATACCGCCGACGTTTCCGCCGGTCAGTGCCGCGGCAATATTGGATACGGCATCGGTAATGGCGATATTGCCTACCAGATCCATAGAGATTTCCGCCATGACGCCAAGCATCACGCTGGAAAAGATGGTTGCCAGTCCATAGTATAGCCATTTTTGAAACAGGGGTGCTGTTTTTTTGAACAGAAGGCATAAAATAAAGATGGGGCGCAAAGCCGATAAAGAGAGTCATGCGATGAAAACTTCTTTGTAAAAGAAAAGGCCGTCTGAATATCAGACAGCCTTTATTTAATGAGCAAAAATTACTTGATGATTGAATCAATAAAATCATCAAAACCAGAACGATCCTGAGCAGGGCATTTTTTTAGGAAATTGCGCCGTGCGGTAATCGTATCGTGTCCATGTTTATGCTTGATAGAGTGGAATTTTCTTAAAGCAGATTGGCACTCAGATGGTTGAGATGCCGGATTGACCAAGCACATAAGCGCCTCGCAAGCCAAACGCTCATCTCCGCCCATTTGCGGAGGATTGAGGGGATTGGCAGCCATAGCGGCAATTGAGGAGAAGCCCATTATTAAGGCAGTAATTGTTGAAATGAATTTCATAATTTACTCTGTTATTTAATGAAATTTGAAAGGGAAGTGGTTGAAATTTTAGACGGCCTTTGCCTATTAAAATCTAGGTAATGAACAACCTTCGTTGGCAATGATAGAACATTGAGAGCTACCAGAAGTTTGACATTTCCTTAAGGCATCAGCCTCTGCAAGACCAGGACCTTTTATACTGGGAAAAGCAATCCATTTTTTACCAGACTTACCTTGGGCAACAGCAATACAACTATTTTTTGCCCATGCCACTACTTTGCATGGCGCGTTACGTCCGCCTCGTTCACACGTCTTAATAGCCTGTGCTTTAGCCGCTTCAAGTGATTCCATATCAATTGCACCACCTGAAACACCAGTTTTTGCATTAGCAGCCCATGCCCCGTATCTTGAAGGAACATCAATATTAATAATTTCCGTAGGTCGTCTTTGTTGGTGTCGGCCAGATGAGCCACAGTTTGGATTGTATCCGTATTGGCATAAACTAGGATCATTTTGCAATGCTCCTCTAGTAGCATCATAAGTGGGATTTGCAACACAAATATTCAGGCAGGTTAATCCTAATGATATAAAAAGTAGCTGTTTCATTTAAGCATCCAATCTTATTTGTTCAAGTTTTTGCCTTTAAATATAGAAATACTAGATTGATGTATTTCCTTTGCCAGGTTGACTTGGGGATTTCATGGCATCAGTCGCTGTCCCTCCAGATTTTGTACCACCTGTTGTCCATATAGAAGGATCATAGTGAGCGTTTGAATACAGATTGGTAGAATTTCCGGAATTATTTGGTATATTATAATTTACCCGTTGACTTGCACCACCATCCAAATGCGGCGGAACTTCTTGGCGATTTCCGTTACCAATAACAGAATAGGCGCTGAAACCAGCCATCATGCCATTAAACCAGGCACCTGCCATAGGCGGTACGGTAATCAGCAGGGTAGAGAGCATCAAACCCAGGCCCAGCTGCTGGGTCACGGTCTGCATAATACCGCCGACATTTCCGCCGGTCAGTGCCGCGGCAATATTGGATACGGCATCGGTAATGGCGATATTGCCTACCAGATCCATAGAGATTTCCGCCATGACGCCAAGCATCACGCTGGAAAAGATGGTTGCCAGTCCATAGTATAGCCATTTTTGAAACAGGGGTGCTGTTTTTTTGAACAGAAGGCATAAAATAAAGATGGGCGCAAAGCCGATAAAGAGAGCCATGGCGATGCGGAACATGATCAGCATGGTGCCTGCTACGATGGCAGGCCCTGCGGTACCGACGCCGACAAACCATCTTGCCTGTGTCACTTTCCCTTCGAGATATTCGCTGTCGGCGGTATCGATACCGTCAAGTATGCCCATCATACTTTGGGTTGCCGTCAGGTTTTGGTCGATTCGGCAGCCAATGATGGATTTGCTGTCTTGTGTCAGACACTTACTGCCGACATCACTGTCGCCGGTCATGATTTGGGAAATGCCGTCTGAAAGGGTATCGGTCAGAACCCGTACGCTGAAATCGCCGCCGGCCGCCACACCCAGTGCAACGGCTACAATGAGGTAGGTCTTGCCGAGACCGTACACAAAGCCTTTCAGGCCTTCCTGACTTCTGCCGGTTGCAATCAGATAACCTTGGATCATTATCCATAAAGTCAATAAGGCGACGATAATGGTAAAAGCAAGCGTTAGGTTTTTAGACAATACATGTTCAGTAAAAAAGCTTATTCGTGCATAGATATAGTCACGAATACTGGAATAAAGGAGAAGATCCATCATGATGATGTTTTCCTGTTAAATAGTTTGGGTAAAAATAACATTAAAATTAGCGGAGTTTATAGCCAGTGCTGATGGCTCTTTTTTCTTTCGCCTCTTCGCGGATTTGTTTTACCTTTTTTTCTAAAAGGATCGAAGCTGCCGCTTTTGTCAGGCTGCTGTTGTTCGAGCCTGAGAGCTGGTCTTTGGTCAGATTTACCCTTGCCCATTTGTATTGATCAAGCATTTGGTCGATAGATTTTATTGCCGATTGGTAATTTGTCAGTTTGATTTCCAACTGCTGCAATTTTGCGATGACTTCGGCTTCTGCAGAGGCTGCTGAATTACTTTTTCCTTGGGCATTGGAATTTTGTTTTTTAATCGAAGTGGCATTTATCTCCGAAAAAGTTTGGTTAATTTCTGTTTCCATTTTTCGTAGAAGCGTAAATTTTTGCTCTTCAAGAGTTACTGTGCCACTACATAAATTTCTTGATGTTTGATTAGCAATTCTATTACAGCGATCCTTACGGTTTTGGAACATTTTTTTGATTGCGTTTTCTTCTTTTTTATCGAGTAGAGCTTTCAATTCTGGAATCTGTTCCATTTGACCGCGTACCCAATGTTGCAACTGGGTACGCCAGTTTTGCAGCTGCTCTGCCCAGTGAGATAGTGTCATGGCGCGGTCTGCCGCATCCATCGCCCAGTTGATAGCATCTTGCATCATTTTGGCCCCATCAACAACAGGCAATACATATGAATTAGCTATCGGCATGGAAGTAAGCATTGTCGCCCCCACCAAAACTGAGGCGATTATCCGTTTTATTTTAGTTTTCATTACTATTCAATCTTTCTTCAAATTGGTTAATTTTAAAATATTTAAATTTTCAGTCTTAGGGTTGCCTGAAGACATACTGTCTTTAGATAACCCTATCTCATTTTTAGTCAAATCGGTTTAATCTGCATTACGCATCATATTAGTAGCCGACTTCTTGCCGGAACCTTTACGCTCATCGTAGAAGGTCTGTAACCAATCCTCCGGTCTTACCGCATCGATGCCGACACCAAGACGTTCGGCCGTTTTCTTGATGATGCCGTCCATGATGTCGATGTTGTCGGTACTGGCGGAGATAACTGCCAATTCATCGTCAAATCCGCGTAGGTTGAGCTGGCATACTGCGGAAGCATGACCCTGTTTGACCAAGAAGCAGCGGCTGCGCTCGTCCAGGCTTTTAATCACTTGGAACTCTGAGTCGGTCAGCTTCAGTCCATCGATGTAGTCTTTTTTATCTGCATTCGGATTTGGCAGCAGTATCATAGTAGCTGTCTGCTCAATCAGTGCGGCGGAAATATCGCTTTTGAGGGCGTCTTCCGGTGACTGGGTAGCGAAGATACCCATACCGTTTTGCTTACGGATGGTTTTTTGTTTGTTTTTGGCAAACTCTTTCAAACCGCCTTCGCCATCAAGGATTTTCCAGAATTCGTCCATGATGTAGATGAAGCGACGGCCATCGATAAGCTCTTCCATTCGATGGATAAGGTAGCCGATGACTGGATCGCGTACCTGAGGGTTTTCAATCACATCGGTGTAGTCGAAGCCGATAATATTGGCTCCGCTGAAGTCGATTTTATCCTGAGGGTTATCAAACACCCAGCCAAGGCTGTTTCCACGAGTCCATTTGCGAATATTGGCATAGAGGGAATCATCACCAGTATTGGGTAGCGATTTTTGGAAGTTGGAAATACTGCGCAGCGCTGGTGGGGTATCAAGCATGGCTCGCACGGCGCGCAGGATGTCGTCGTCTTCTGCTGCTGAATAGTGTGCTTTGCCACCCAGTTGCTTCATAAGGCCACAGAGGAATTGGACATTTGCCTCTGTATTTTCGCATTGGAAAGGGTTAAAGCCGGTAGGTTGGCCGCTTTCCAGTGCCATATAGGCACCGCCGCAGGCTCTAACAAAAATTTCAGCACCACGGTCTTTGTCGAAGAAAAAGATTGTGGGTTTGGGATCGTATTTTTGTACCTGACTGAGGAGGAAGTTGATAAGGGCTGTTTTACCTGTACCGGACTTACCAATAACCATAGTATTGGCAATGGCTTTTTCTCCTTCAGAATCTTCGCCTTCGAGGGTTGCATGGAAGTTGAAGTAGTAGGGCTGGCCATTGGTCGTCTGAAGAACGGTAACGCATTGCCCCCATGGGTTGCCCTCACGTTTACCGGTGGCAAAATTGTGTAGTGGGCAGAGACCCAAGAAATTTAACGATGAGAGATTGGCGATGCGGGTGCGGTAGTTCCAGTTACCCGGAAGCTGGGCATAATATGCGGCGCAGACGGCCAAGTCCTCTTTTGTTGTTACAAAACCTGCATTGGAAAGCTCTGCTCGGGCGGCGGCAATGTTTTGGGAAAGCTGCTCTTGGCTGTCGGCATAGATAGCAAGACTGAAGTGGTAGCCGCCAAGAACGAAATTGCCGGATGCGAGTTGGTCCATTGCATGATCAAGTTCTGCAATTTGGGTAAAGGATTTATCGCCGGAAGAGATCATCATGCCACGGGTACGCTCAAGGGTTTTCATGGCGTCGTATCGGCTCATGGGGCTGAAACTATGAGTGATAACGTATTCGACATCCAAATATTTGAGCCCGTTAAGCACGCCGGGATAGGTACCGTCAGGGTATTCTTTAAGGTTGAGTATGGCACCGTAGTGATTTTTACCTTCAGGGGTACGGACGATATAGTCGCCGGTTTTGGCAGAGAAAAGATGTCTGCTAAGAGGTAAGTAGTTGTAAACAGGAGCAGGCAGTACGGGAACCGGCTCGTTAACACGGTTAAGGATGTAACCGAAAAGTTCGAGTGTTTCTGAGAATACAGTACCGTTTTTGCCTTCGTACATACCGAGTCGGTAGGGATGGTAGTCTTTGAGGACGGCTTCAAGGTTGGTTGCTAATTCATTTAGCGTACCGATAGCTTGCTCCTGTTCGGCCTTCAGACGATCGATATTGCCTGATTTATCAACAAACTTTTTGCCGTCAACAACGGGACGGTAAATCATGGTCAAGTAAAGCTCGTTATTCATGAGCTTTTCTTTAGAAAGTCGGGAAAAATAGCGGTCGGAGAGGCTTTGATTGAAAGACTCTTGGAATTTTGGGCGCAAATCGATGCCGCGGTGGCGGCGAATGTCATGTACCCAGAAGGCAACATTGACATAGTCCGGAGCGCGTAAGGATTGGAGTAAACGATTAAATGTGTTGTGTTTGTGTTCGAGCTCCCATTCTTCTCGACCCACAAAAGGAAGGCCGGATAGATGCCATGTTGTCAGATAGTCCCCACCAGTGGTTTTGACAATGGTTGGGGAAACATGGGTAGAGAGGGATACGAATTGACTGATTGATGCGTCAGGAGTAAACATTTTATTTGTTTTTTTGTGTTGAAATCGTCCGACAGACAAAGATGTCTGTCGGATGTTTTGTTGTCATTGTTTGGGAGGATTGTTACGGTATTCATTAGGCGAGAAGCACCATGTATCAGGAAACTCCTCTCGGTTTCTGGCTTTAAGTCTAAATTTCAGACGTAAACCGAGAAAACGAAAAATCATATCATCCCGCTTGGCCATCTGCCTCATAATCAGGATGATGAAGGGAATAGTCAATAAAAAAAACATATTGAAGTACATTCCCATCAACAATCCTGAGCCGGCTCCTATAAAGAAAGGTATATAGGGTACACCAAGAAAGGTTGCCGGACGCGTACATCCTCGAAAAACGATGTTTTTCTGCATGGTGTTAATTAGGCAAAAAATTGCAATACTTGGAACATTGCTGATGTTGTACCGGCAGAGCAAGAGTCTGCATTGCCAACCAGCATTTTTGCGATTTGGCCGGCCGCACCAATCAGTACGCCACCAATTAAAATAGGAGCGACGTCAGAAATGCGTTTGTGTGCAAAAGCAATTTGGTAACCGGCAAAGATAATGGCGATGGTTACAACTGCAACGGACATTAAGTTCAATACGGTATGGATGTTTTTAATGAATTTACAGGCACCACCAGAAGCTGAAGTAAAATCATCGGCTGCCATACCTACAGTCGGTGCTAAAAATGCTGCAGCAACAAATGCTGCTGTGGCAACGTTTTCAGCGGTAAAGCGGGATTTTTTTTGAATCTGAGTGTTTTTCATTTGAAATTTCCTATGTTTATTACAGGTTGATGTGGAAAAAAACTATCTAAAAGACTGCTGCGCTATCTTTATAAGTATTGCTTTTCGCTTGTGCAGTATTATTATCTTGCAAGGAATGTTGGTTTTTAGAGACAGCGGCCGAGTATGGTTGTGGATTGGCGGTAACTGTCAAATTTGGGCGGTTAGCTTGTTGTGCTGGCATTTGGCCCATAGGGCGAGGGGTATTCACAGTATTGCTGATGACTGGAATGGCATTTTGTGGGATTGCTCTCCCTTTCCTCATGGATGAAAAAATTTTTTGCACATAGCCATGCTTATAACCGGTTACAAAGTTACCGGAATAATAACAGCTGAAAGATTTACCCCAGTCTTTTGCACGATTGTAGCATTCTCGCAATATGTGCGAGCCTGCCTTGACGTTTGGGCACACTTGGAATGCATGCTCGTAGGAATGCAATCCATATTTTTTTAAATTGTATCGGTTAACTTGAGCTAATCCTAAGGAGAAGTTAAATCCCTTTTGTTCCAACATTTTAGCAGTGGCGACTGCTTCAGCCAAATTTTTAGGCTGTCTTTGTAAGCGTCCGCCTACAACACCTATAGCATATGGGTTGCCTGAGGATTCAACTCTCACGACATGATGCATAATATCATGCGGAACAGCTAAGTCGGCGCAGGAAAAAAACATGATGTTGAGATGAAAATATGAATTTGTATTGACGTGAAATTTAGCACAGATTAAAATAATTAACAAGATTTTAACCAATAAAAATAACCAAACATGAATTGTCTTTTCTTCATTTTTAATTAAGACGCTTTGGTTGTAACTTAAGTTGTTTTATAAGGTGCTATGTATGTTTCTTTTAAGAACGCTGTTGCTGTCTGCTAGTGTGGGCGCGCTAATGGCAGGTTGTGCAAATCAGTCTGCTCCAGATTTCCCAAGTTCATGGAAGCCATTAAATGAACTACCTGATCAGGTAACTGAGATTCCTCTTGTCAAACCTCATGTTTATCAAGTAACACAACTTGATACAACTGTAAAAGGTTTGTTGGAGCGTTGGGGAGAAGAGGCAAAGATGCCTGTTGTTTATGACCATACGCTTGATTTTACTTTGTATAAGAAAGTATCAACAATACGAAATACCGAACTTGATAATGCCTTGAGTGAATTATCTAAACTTTATGAAGATAAAGGGATGGTTTTCTATGTTCAAAATGGTGTCATTATGGCGCATAAGAAAATGGATGTTGCTGTGAAAAACAGTGGAAAGAAAAAACATGAGAGATCAGCAAAAGCTGATGTAAAAACTCAAGATTAAAATGGAAATATATGTTCAAATCAAGTAAAAATACTACTGATGGCAATATCCAAAAGGCTGTAAAAAGATCTTTGGATTTTGAAACGACCTTGGTCGATATCCGCAAAAAAAGTGAGAAAAGGGCATGGATTGTTGCCGGTATTTCTACCTTCTCTTCTTTGTGTCTGCTTGGCGGATTATTTTATATTTTGCCGCTGAAAGAAAAAGAACCTTATCTTGTTATGGCTGATGTCTATACGGGACAAGCTACTGTTGCTAAGCTAGCCGGTGATTGGAATAATTTAGATATTACTAAAAATGAAGCAGTAAATAAGAGTAATATTTCTCACTTTATTATTGCTAGAGAATCTTTTGATAGTCAGATTATTTATGATAATGACTGGGCTACAGTTTATTCTATGTCGGTTGCTGGGGTATCTGACAGCTACCGCAATCTGATGAATAAAAGTAATCCGAATAGCCCATTTAATCTTTATGGATCTGCTCAGTCAATTCGCGTTAAGATTTTGAGTATCGTCCTTAATAATAGTGGAAAGGCTGATGGTCGCGATGCCAGTGCAACAGTAAGATTCCAAAGATTTTTGTTAAATAAGAGTACTGGCATATCAAGATTTATAGATAGCAATGTTGCTACTCTGACTTATACTTATAATAGCAATTTGAAGATGGATGAAAAGTATAGGTTAAAAAATCCTCTAGGATTCCAGGTATTATCTTATCGTGTTGATCCTGATGCTAGTGAATCGCCTATTCAAGATTTATCTTCGGATTATCTTTCTGCAGGAACACCATCTGAAAACCAGACTCAGCAACAAATACAAAGTGTACCCCAGCCCCAGTTAGAAGCTCCTACATCTGTAGATAATGATGTTCCTAATGCTTCTCCTATATCTGTTGAAAGTGGAAATCAATAATGTTAAGAAAAATGTTTTTAGCAACAGCAGCATCATGTTTGTTGCAAGGAAGCGTCTATGCTGCAGCTATTCAAGAGTATACGTTTCAAGAAAATACAACTTATCCCGTTCATACGGCACAAGGCGTAGTCACACAAATTGAACTTGATTCTCGTGAAAAGGTTAAAGATTTTGGTGCAGGCCTAAGTGGTGGATGGGATTTGGTACGTAGAGAAAATGTATTTTATCTGCGTCCAAAGGCTGATGCAGTTGATACTAATCTTATTGTTCGTACTCAGGCTCACCAATATATTTTTGAGCTTAAGGTTTTGAAGAATGTTGTTGGCAATTTGTCAGAAGCTTCAGACAAAGGGGTAAATTATCAAGTTAAATTCAGATATCCCGATTCTACGGATTTCAGTCTTCGTGCTAGTACTTTGGCTGGTTATAGCCTGAAATATGATTCTTCTAAAATCTATAATACTAATTATGATGTGGCTGCAAATGAAAAATCTCGTTGGCTAGTTCCTTTAAAAGTCTATGATGATGGCAGATTTACCTATATCTACTTGAATAAGGGCAAGTTCACAGGTGATTTTCCTGCTGTTTATGGCAGAAAATCAGAGAAAGGAGCTGAGTTTGTTTTAAACAGTAATGTTGAAGGTAATGTAGTTATTGTCCATGGGACTTATCCATTCTTAGTTTTGAGACATGGAAATGATGTAGTTGGATTAAAAAGGAATTAAGAATGTCTGATAAGCTAAATAATGAACATCACAAAGATAGTGAATCATCACAAAATTTATATTCAAGCCAATACGAACAAGAACAATTGGCGGGACTTGAGGAGAATGCTCCTCAACTAAATGCTCCTGTTGACCGTACAGTCAACAAAAAAGCTATTGCGTTTATTGTAGCTGCAGGTTTTGGGTTAGCTGGACTAGGGGCATTTGCCTATCATCAATTTAGTGGTTCTGATGAAGCTCCCCCTCCAGAACGTCCTCAGGTAGTTACTGTACCAGATTTACCTGCTCCAGATCCTCAAGTTACGGAACCCCCTTCAATTGATTTAGCAGAAGACAAAAAGCCCGAATTAGAAACGGATAATACATCGAATACAAAAACAATAGAAGTAACTACTCCACCAGTAGTGGAGACCTTGCCACCTATAACTCCATCAACTCCAACAACTCCAACAACTCCAACAACTCCTAATGTTCCTATACAGCCGATTATTCCAGCAGGAGATATGTATGCTAATATGAATTCTGCATTTGTTCAGGACGGGGAGGCTGCTCAAAAAGAGTCGGGAGTAAGTACAGCTCAGGCTAATGCTGTCCGTTATATGCATAATAGGGATAAGTTGCTTCAACAAGGGACTTATTTGCGTTGTGTATTAGAAACTAAAATTATTTCTGAGGTAAAAGGATTTACATCTTGTATCATTACTGAACCTGTATATTCTGCAAGTGGAAAATATCTCTTATTGCCGAAAGGTTCAAAAGTAATGGGGCAATATGGCTCCAGTAACCCTACTGGCCCACGGATGGAGGTCATTTGGAATCGAGTTATAACACCCGATGGTATCGATGTAACACTGGAATCTCCTGGAGTAGATAATCTTGGTGCAGCAGGTCATGTCGGTAAATTTAAGTCTCACTGGGGATCACGTTTGGCATCGGCTTTATTGATTAGTATGATTTCAGATGCTTTTAAATATGCTGCTACTGAATATGGTCCACAAGGACAAACGGTTTCAACCATGACATCAACTACTACTAACCCTTATGAAAGTGAGACAGCCAATACATTGAAACAACAGGCTATCAATCAGCTTGAACGAAATAATGCTCGTCCTAATACAGTAACAATAAATCAAGGTACTTTGATTAATATTTATACTGCCCAGGATATTGATTTCAGTTCGGTAATGCAGTAACCATAAAAGGCCGTCTATTTTTTCAGACGGCCTAATTTTTAGGCCTTATAATAAGGAGGAATTATGGATAAAAGCTGTCGATAACTCTCTATGATTAAATGAGAATCTAAGAGTTTGTATAGAGAAGATAGCATAAGAATTCGCTCGGTGTTCTTAAGAATAGTCTTTCTTAAATGCAAGATACTAAAAACTATCTGAAAATTTACATCTCAAATAAAAATTCAAAATAATTCAATTATTTAACTTGTAGGTATTATAATGACTCTAAAAAACAAATCTATTATCACGGTATTTCTATTATTAATCTCTTTGTTACTGGGTTGTTATCTATCAGGTTTTATCCTACTGCAATGGTTAGGCTTAGATAAAACCCCTTTGCTGCTCACAACATGGTTTAAATACTATAATACATTAGATATTCCTCAAGTTGCCAAATACTCGTTACAGATTAAAACTTCAGGAATTATTGGATTTGGTTTAACCTTTTTGATTGGTCTGATTGGTTTAATTCCCATTTGGCGTACTGCCTCACAAAGTCTTCATGGAGAGGCACGATTTGCCGGAATGGCTGATTTGTCAAAAGCTGGATTTTTTAAACAGACAGATACTTCAATTGTTGTTGGTAAATACAACGGTAAATTATTACATTACAATGGCCAGCAATTCGCCTTATTAGCGGCTCCAACTCGATCTGGTAAAGGTGTCGGCATCGTAATACCGAACCTGTTAAGCTATAAAGGATCGGTAGTAGTATTGGATATTAAACAGGAAAACTTCAACTTGACTAGTGGCTACCGTAAAGAGGTGCTAGGCCAGGAAGTATATCTATTTAATCCATTTGCTGAAGATGGTAGGACGCATCGTTGGAATCCGTTTACCTACGTTTCTTCCGATCCGGACCAACGAGTGTCAGACTTGATGTCGATAGCTGCAATGTTGTATCCGGATGGAGATAGTCGTGATAAGTTCTGGGTGGCGCAGGCAAGAAATGCATTTTTAGCATTTTCACTTTATTGTTTTGATGAGCATGAAGCAATGGCTGATTTTCCTGTGGAGGGCAAAGAAAATGAGCCAGCCTGTACATTGGGAAAAATATACCGCCTTTCATCAGGTAATGGAACAGAGCTCAAGGAGTATTTTACATCTTTATCGCAACAACCATATCTCAGCGAGGCTACAAAAACAGCTTTTTCTGGCTTAATTTCTCAAGAAAAAGAAACTTTCGGTTCTATCATGGGGACATTTAAAGAACCTTTAAATCCATGGATTAATCCCGTCATTGATTCCGCTACTTCAGCTGATGATTTTCTGTTAACTGACGTACGTAAAAAGAAAATGACCATCTATATCGGCATTCTTCCCAATAAACTTGCTGAATCAAGGGTCATTGTCAACCTATTTTTCTCTCAACTTATCAACCAGAATACGAAAGAGCTGCCTCAGGACAACCCAGATTTGAAACATCAATGTATGCTGCTGATGGATGAATTCACAAGTATTGGTAAAGTTGAAATTATTGCCCATTCCGTCAGCTATATGGCAGGTTACAACATTCGCCTATTTCCAATTATCCAATCAGTCGCCCAGCTGGATGCTGTTTATGGCAAAGAATATGCGCGTACTATTATCACTAACCATGCTTTACAAATCATCTATACCCCTAGAGAACAGCAGGATGCAAACGAATACTCCGAAATGCTGGGTTATACCACAGTGAAAAGAAAAAATGTCAGCCGTGGACGCGAACGTAGTGTATCGGAAAGCGAAGAACGTCGCGCACTGATGTTGCCGCAAGAGTTGAAGGCAATGAGCCAAGATAAGGAGATTATCCTTTATGAAGGTATGTCACATCCGGCGCAAGTGGGGAAAATCCGTTATTACCAAGATGGGACATTTACCAAACGATTGATGGGGTCAGTAAAGGTTGCCTCGTTAAAAGGAAAACGGTAATAGTAATGAAAGTTCGAGGCCGTCTGAAAATGAAATTTGCAAAATGACTAAAAAGGAATTTATATGAAGCTATTGGCAATTACAGCCATATTAACTGTATGTTTGATGACTTCCTGTACTCCTCAGATTAGCAATAAAAATATTAAGGATTCTTCTAAAATACCAAATATACAAAAGGAAACAACTATGGAACAGGTGCGCAATCGTTGCCGAAGTATGTTGCACAAAGTGGAAAATCGGGATGATCTAATTAAGCAGATGTATGATACAGCATTTAAGGATGACTGCCTGTATACAATGTATGCGCTAGAATTAGAAAATATTTGGAAAATTCCGGTTGTTGAAGGTTATGATAGTAATCAATTACATAGAAATCTCTCATCATCCATTGGTTTGTATGTAGCAATAAGACATGATTCTTTTCAAACAAGTTTCGTTATTTTACCAACTAAACAATACTACAAAGAAAAAATAAGTATTTTCCCTGAAAATAAATTTCCTGATTTTTTACCTAAACCTAATGAAAGAGAAATGCCTCCTAGATATGGGGACTATTACCCACGTCAGGAAAATGACCCAATTAAAGAATTAGTTAATTATTATTGGCGTGAAAATGGTCGAGAAATGGTTGCGGCAAACAATGGGTCCGGTGCTATTCATGCATTTACTTTTTACAGTAATACAGAAATGAGCCCTATGGGTTTTTGATAAAAAGGCTAATAAATCATGACTAAATTAAATGAAAAAGCAGAAGCTCAATTAAAAATATTAGGTTTCCATAATCAACGTTTTAATTCTACTATGTCTGAATTGGATAGAATAAAGGCTAATGATGAGTTAGTAAGGCAAATTAATCAATTTGGCAGTCAAGGTCATGGATTTTTTAGGATTGTAGATGGAAGTAAGGGGGCCTTTTATAATTCGAAAGATGGGAATATCTATTTAGAACAAGGTTCCAGACATATTACCGCTAGGACAATATCTCATGAAGTGGGCCATGCATTAGGTAAACATCAAGCTAAAGCAGCTAGTTACTACAATACTGCTAAGGCTTATGCTCAAGCACGAGGCTATGGAGAAGCTGAGGCAATCTTTAACGAAGCGCGTATGGTTGCTTACGAAGAAAGATATAATGGTAGAGCATATAGCACAGGAATTAGTGGTAATCTTTACCCATACATTAAAGGTAAGAGTTTTGGAGAGGTTAAAGATCTAATTGCTCGTCAGAATATGTATGGCATGTACCCAAGTAATGGAACTGGATCGATCAGAATGACTTATTATGAAACTGATATTGAATATTTCCTGAATACTCGTACCAATTTTTCCAAAGACTTTGAAGAAGCATTCTTAAGTCCCAATTTCAAACAATTATTTGTTAAGCATATGGCGAATTATGATACGTTTGGCAATAAGGGTAATAATAAAATTGTTGCTGATGGATCATATAGTCGTGATAGTTTATTGATAGGCAGATCTAAGACTTATTTAAAAAGTGGGGCATATATGTATGGAGATGCCGGAGATGATGTCTTAAAAGGTACTAATCAAAATGATATTTTATTAGGCGGCAGTGGTAATGATGTGTTGATTGGTGGTAATGGCAATGATATTTTAGTTGGTAATTCTGGAAGAGATAAATTATTTGGTGGTAAAGGATATGATAAATATCGTGCTGACAATTCAGATATTATCCGAGATTCAGACGGCAAGGGTGAAGTGTCATTAAATGGTTATATATTACAGGGTGGTGTACGCGATTTATCTAAGCCAGACCGTTTTGTTTACCGCAGTTCTAGAATGGTATATGAATGGGATAGAAATACAGGGACATTAGATGTAAATGGTCTCAAAATTGAAAATTTCAAAAATGGTGATTTAGGAATTCATTTAAAGAACAAAAAACAGGCCAATATAATGATGTTATTAGAGTACATTCTGCTACGGGAATAGATGGTATTAAGATTTTGCGTCAACCTCGGAATACCAACATGGCTCATGCTCCAGCTCCTAGCAATGGGGATGATATGTACACTAATCAGCCTTTGAATTTGGAAGCAATCCCACAACATGCCCAAAATATCTATCAGCAGAGTAAAAAAATTTTTACTGAATTCTGTAATAAAAAAGATATTATCTACGATGAAAGAAGCTTAGATAATATTGCTATGGCACTGGCTGCTGAAGGGTACGCAAACAAGATGAGAGGTGCATCTCTCATTAATATTAAAGAAAATGGGCATATTCTTATTGGTGATAAGGCTCCTGAATTAAGAACTGCTTCGGTGGATATGCAGAAAGCTGCGGTTACTCCGATAGAGGAGAGTATTATTAAAGTACAAGCAACAACTCAGCAATTTGAATTAGAAACACAACAAAAGCAGTTAACACAAGCCAGAGGGCTGAGTATTTCTTAGGCTAAAATGAAAAACACACCTAAGGTTCAAATATATTGTAATTAAATTTTTGAATAAACTTATTTTAAACATGGATGAATTAAACTCAACAATTTCAGCAGATTTCTTAGATTATCAATACGAAGTATTGGGAATTACCTCTTTCCTGAAAGATCCTGATGTTACAGAAATTTGTATTAATAGGCCGGGAGAGGTATTTCTTGAGACTTCTCGAGGTTGGAAAAAGGTAGAAGTAGATACGCTAAACTTTGATAGGGCACGTCAGTTCTGTACAGCTGTTGTTAATGAAAGTAATACTGGTCAACGAATTACAGAAGCAGAGCCAATGGTGTCATTAACATTTCCAACAGGCCAACGGGCACAATTTGTAATTCCTCCTGCCTGTGATGCAGGAAAAGCTTCAATTACAATCCGTCTACCATCAAAACATACTAAGAGCTTAAGCCAGTATAGCAAAGATGGTTTCTTTAGTCAGATTATTGAATTAAATGGAGAATTGTCTCCTCAAGATAAGGAATTAGTTGAACTGAAAAATAATCGGAATTACGAGGAATTTTTTAAAAAAGCCGTTGAGTATAAAAAAAATATTGTTGTTTCAGGTGCAACTGGTAGCGGTAAGACTACTTTCATGAAAGCGTTAGTTAATCATATTCCTTTAAGCGAGAGACTAATCAGTATTGAAGATGCTAGAGAACTATTTATTCCACATGAGAATGTAGTTCATTTACTTTACTCAAAAGGTGGACAAGGTAGTTCAAATATCACAGCAAAAAGTTGCATGGAGTCCTGTTTACGTATGAAACCAGATAGAATTATTCTGGCCGAGTTACGAGGAGACGAATCGTTTTATTTTATTCGAAATTGTGCATCTGGACACCCAGGATCTATTACAAGTTGTCATGCTGGTAGTACTGAACAGACTTGGGATCAGCTGGCACTAATGGTAAAGGCATCACCGGAAGGAAGTGGTTTAGAGTTTGAAGTTATAAAAAATCTACTCAGGCAAACCATTGATATTGTAGTACATATTAAGGCTCATTCTGGACAACGTTATATTACAGGTATTGATTTTAACCCTATCAAAACTTGATAAAGGGTTTAAAAAGATATATTTTCTGACCTAAAACCTTTATAAGAATCCTCTAAATTATCACTGAGAATATTTAGGGGATTTTTTATAAGCAGCTTCCCCAATTAAGCCATTTGAGCTATGTTTGCTAATTTCATTTCATTTCATTTCATTTCATTTCATTGAAGATAGCGCAGATATTTCATGAGCAGTCGAGTCGATCAGTAGGATCGCTTGATTGATGAGGCCATCTAAATAAATTATAAATTCAACATAATATAAATTATTTTCCTTTTTCCTATTTTTCTACTAATTCCGCTTTTTGTTTCTATCTTTCAAATGAGAATTAATAATACTGAGAGTATGTGCATAGTACTTTAAATTTTATTATATAATCAATAGTTTTTAAGAGAAATTAGGCTGTTTAATTTTACTGTAATTCTACTTCTTAATTGTTAAGGAGTAGAATAGAGTAAAGAGCAGGAAGCTTAGTATGACCAAGTACCTTTATCTCGCTCTATCACTGATTGGGACTTAATAGAACGGGGCGTAGTAAAGTTTTGAGTTGCCTAAATCCTAATATTTATTTAGTATTCTTTCCATTAATCACTATTTATCTACCTTTCAGCATTATCTTAGTTAAGATGTCTGGATGCTGTTATAATATAATTCAATAACCACTATTTAGAGTAATGTGGTAAATGCGTTGAAGCATCAAACAGAATGTATCCTGATCAAGTTATCTTAAATTAATATTTAATTTGCTCATGATATTGAATAAGGATTTTACTGATGAAACCTTTTATCCTGCTGCTATCTGCAGCTTTATTGTCAACTTTAAGCCTAAATGCCTGTACGGAGAGGAGTAATATGAGTGTCCAACAACAAACAGAAGCACGTTTCAAATTGAACCCCGAGCCGAAACAACCATACAGGGTCAAGGTTAAGATTAATAATGCACCGGGGCCGATGAAACCTATAAACGATATGTATATTGGTTATGTAGCAAGAAATTGTTCTTATACCATTAGTCGGTTGGCAGGTGCGACGGCATCTCCTGAAAAAAATATTCCAATCAAAATGAATTTGGTCGGACATGATGAATACGAAGTACTCTTCTATGCTGATGCTGTACTGGATGAAGATTATTTCGGAGAAGGTATCTGCCAATGGAAGCCTGAAAATTTTGGAGCTTCATTTAAGGCGACAGGTAATAAGGAAGAAACTGAATTCAATATCAGCGATGTAATGGAAAATCTTGAAAAAGAAAAAACACTGACCAAATATTATTGGAAGCGAGGGTATCCGTATTATAAAAATAAAGATGGTTTACCATATGGAAGCGAAGATTCTCCTGATGTGGATTTTGGTGAAAAAAGCCTGTCTGCCTATGGGGCGGGACCTCATAATGACAATGATTTTTTTAGTATCACCGTTACTCTAGAGGAAGTTAAACCATGACTCGACTAAGTAAACAACAGTATGCAGACCTTGCTCAAGATTCCTATGAAGATCGTGTGGTTACCCCCCCTAATAAAACCTTACTTATTGGCGGAAATCATTATAGAGTTCTAGCTGTCCACAAAAATCCGACAACAGACTACCAAGGTGCAGTTTATCAAGATGTCCGTACCAATGAGATTGTTGTCGCCCATAGGGGGACATCATCCGCGATGGATGCCAAAGTTGATCTGAAAATGATTATCCATAAGGTCAATATCCAGGCAGAAGATGCAGCAAAACTAACTATGATAGCACTAAAAGAAGCAGATAAATTTCACAATAAACATCCTGAACAAAGTCAACCCAGCATTACACAAGTTGGTCATTCCCTCGGGGGGGCATTGGCTCAAATTCAATCTTATCACTTCAAGCAAGAGGGCGTCACCTTTAATGCCTATGGTGCAGCAGCGTTAAATGGAATTCCCAAAGGTGGAGATAAAGTGATCAATCATGCCTTGGCCTCAGACGTGGTATCTGCAGCAGCTCCTCATTACGGCAAAATGGTCATTCTAGCTAAACAACCAGAATTAATTATGCTGCGAGTGAATGGATACAGTAATGAAAGTACCGGCATACCTCATCTAGATACCAAGAACACTGTTTCAGCAGCCATTGGAACTGTGTGGTGGGCACACGGCATTGGTAATTTTACAGGCATTAATTCAATACTCTCAGAACGCAATTATCAGTCAGCTTTGGAATTGGCAGAACGTAATAAAAAAATGATAAATGATTACAGAGATGATGTTAATGACTACCGCAACACGTTACATAAAATAGGCAAAGGTGTAAGCGAAACCCGAGAAATATACCGGAAAATCCGGGAAAAAATTGACAGAGATCCGAACCTAATGTCTTGGAATGATAAGGAAGAGCAGTACAATTTTATGCAGACAGTTGCTTCATTTAACCCACAATCTCTTCCACCTGAGGCACAAAAACTTTTTGATTCTGTCAAAGGGCATATGACCGCTTACCATGAGAAAAACGGTTTGCCTATTGATGAAGAAAAATTCCAAAATTCCGTAATGGCTCTTACTGCTTTAGGGAGATCACAAGGAATGACTACTGCCACTCTGTTCAGTGTGAAAGGAGATCAATATCTAATTGGTGAACTCAATCCCCATCTGAATCGTGTTGGAATGCATATGAATGAATCTGCCTCTATACCAGCAGTAGAAAGTTTGAATCAAATTCAACAAGCTACACGGCAATTTGAATATGATGAACAACAAAGACAGATAGCGCAAACCCAGACACGAGGTATGAGCTTGTCGTAAAAGAAATGGACGCCAAGGCGCGGTTCGGTAACGAACTTGGACTATGATGCCACTATTTTAAAATTGGCAAATGCCTTGGGTGGAATAGAAGATGTCAGTCAAAAATTTGTTCAAAATTGGTTAGGGGACATCGGTAGCATGAAAAAAGGAATACAACCGTCGTAAAACTAGTCGTTATAATGAGAATTTAGTGTGCATCAATAGAGAAAAAGTCATCTGATAAATTTCAGATGGCTTTTTTATTCTTGGATTCTATAAGTGATTGTACTACTGAGCGAAACAGAATTCAGCAGGCTAAAATACTAGCATTATGAATTTAACATAATATAAATTATTTTCCTTTTCCCTATTCTTCTACAAATTTCGCTTTTTGTTCCTATATGTCAAATGAGAATTAATAATACTCTAGAAAGAGTGCTCATAGTACTCCAATTTTTAGTATAAAATCAATAGGTTTTAATAGAAATTCGGCTGGTTAATTTTACTGTAACCTTACCATTAATTGTAGCCTGGCGAAATAGAGTAGGGTAAAGATAGTGAATTGTGCCAACTTTGTTTGAACTTATTCAAAACTGTTCAGATGGTCTTATTTCATTAATCCTAGCTTTTTTCTCTCCACAAAATGCAAAGATCATTGTTGATTAGTTATTATCACTTATAACTACTGTCAATCCCTGCATTTTAGTTTACACCGTTTCTCCTACTTTCTTTCAATCTTTCCTTAATCATGTGTGAACCTTTTCTTTTTCAGTCAATGACGTTTTATTTATTGGAGAAAAGTTTTCACTATCAGCCTTAACAATCACTATTAAAATGTGCTCCGATAGTCTGTCTCCGCCTGTATGCAGCTTGGGCGACGGTGAGGCTGCATTCGAGCAAGTTTCGGTTTTCGTATTCGGACACGGTGTGCGGCTCGGCTTGGTTTTGTTTCCAAAGCCTCAGTTGGGCGATAGCGCGGCGCAGGTCGGTATCGTTGCGGAGAATGCCTAGATGGTGTTGGTTGAACGCTTGCAGGGCGGGGCGGCTGAATGTGTTTTGAAGGTCGTCTGAAAAGATACCCGCTTCGGAGTAGGGGCGTTCAGACAGCCTTTGGGACGGTACGGCTTGGAATGCTTGTCCATCTGCGACGGGCTGGTATGCCTGCCAGCTTTCGGCGTAGCTGCGGATGAGGTAAGCGTCGTATAAATCGTGGCTGAAGAACGACCAGAACACGGGTTCGTCCTGATAAGTCAGGCTGATGCCGTCGGGTGTATGGAGTTTCAGGTAGCCTTGCGTTTGACGGTCGATATGCAGGGCGAGGCTGTTTGGGGAGGAGGGATGGTGGGGCAGGCTGCTGCTGTATTGTTCCAGAACGGCGTTGAGCGATCGGTAGTGCATGGGGTATCCTTTGAAAGGCGTTCAGCGATAACTGATGACGATCATCGTACTGCCGTCTTTATTGTAGTAATACGCGCCCGCATTGCCCCATGTAAATCGGCGGCATTTGCCTGCTGCCGATGTTTCAATGGAGCAAGGGGCATCGCCCAGCTGCTTATCCAGCCATCGATCAAATTGTTTTCTGCGTTGCAATTCGCGCTCCTCCGACCATGCTGCCCAGCTATTGTCCTCGCCTATCGGGTAGAAGAATATGGATAAGCGCTCCAGCCGCTGCTGCTCGAACCGGGCGGTAAGGGTGTATTGTTCGGATTGCTTGGTAAATGACAAACCGAAAAATGTTATTCCCGTTTGCAGATGATTCGGGCTTGATTTTGGGAAACATGCAATCCAGTCATCAAGCGTGGTTCGTGCACTAATAATATTGCAGTCCGGCAGGATGATGCTGCCGTTTTCAGGGTTTATCTTCATCGGTTTGAATTTCCAAATGTAGTTTTCAGACGACCTGAAGGCAAGCGGAAACAGACGATGAATGTCGCTTGAGCCTTCTTGATTTTTAGGTAGCCTCTTTATCATACATTTCCAGCAACACCTCCGTCAGCCAGTCGAACACCTTTAACACGCGCCTGGAAGTTACTGTGCGTTGCGGGCAGTAGATATAGAGTTGCCACGGGCGGCGCGGGATTTCGGGGAAGAGTTCCACCAGTTTGCCGTTTTGCAGGTGGGTTCGGCACAGATGTTCCGGGATATAGGCGGCAACGCAGCCTGCCAGCGCAGCGGCGAGTTCGTTGGCAGGGTCGTCTGTGATGAAACGGATGTTTTTTGGAAAAACGTGCATTTCTGCGTTGAGCGGCCAGCCCCACGGGCGGTTGGTGTTGGCGTCAATGAGCGACGATGCGGGGAAACGACCGGTTAATTCGTCTAGGCTTTGCGGCGTGCCGTGGCAGGCGAGATAGGCGGGGGAGGCGACGATTTTGTCGGTGGTGTCGCAGATTTTGCGGACAATCATCAAATCTTCCGCCTGTATGCCGATGCGGATGCCGATGTCGAGTTGGTTTTTCACCGCGTTAAGTTTGGCGTCGTTGCTGCGCCAATCGATATAAAGTTCGGGATAGTCGGCGCATTTTACCAGCAGGCGATGGAACACACATCTTCTTTCTCCTTGCTCCAAGAGGCGCGTACCCGTTGGCAATGGAAAAGCGAAAATAGTCTAACGTATAGATTAAAAGCCGTTTGAAGGATGAAGTTCAATCGGCTTTTTTGAATTATAAGAAAGCGGCAAATATATTCTTTGGTAGAGACTAGAAATAAAAAATTAAAAAATACAAATTAGAGTTGCAAGTTAGGATTAAATATCACTATTATTAATTTAACATAATATAAATTAATTTCCTTTTCCCTATTCTTCTACAAATTCCGCTGTTTTGTTCCTATATGTCAAATAAGAATTAATGATACTCTAGAGAGTGTGCTCATAGTACTCCAATTTTTAGTATCAAATCAATATGTTTTAAGAGAAATTTGGCCACTTAATTTTACCTTACCTCTACTACCTAACTTATTGAGTAGTGGAATAGGGGGAGGTATAAGAATACCAAGTACCATCAAACTCTTGTGAAACAAGAAAGCGTAGGGGATAGCTAATCTATACTGCAAAGGCCGTCTGAAACATTAAGTCCAGACGGCCTATTTTGCAAATTTTTTGGCAAGTTGATAAGTTAAACTATAAGAAATTTGCGAGTTAATCACATTATGAATATAAAATAATAATCTTACAAGATATAATCTGGCTGACCTTTAATTTCAAAACCTATGTTCTATTTTAATTAGAAATTCATTCCGTTTATAACGATTTAGCCAGGACGAGCTTTTGTTGTCAGTGTGTTTTACGGTAAGGATGGGTACGAAGCCGCGGAGAAAAGGGCGGTCGAATTTGATGTCTAACTGGTAGGTGCGTTCGAAATCACGGCGGCGGGTTTCCCCAGCCAGGCATGGTAGTCCTGATAGGCTGTTTTGCGCCAGATTGCCTGAAAGGTGGCGTCGATACCGTATTCAAAACGTTTGTTGACACCCGCGCGCAGGCCGTGTCGACGGTAGGAATCCACTTTTTCGCGGCTGTTTTTGCGTAGATAGTCGTAGCCGCCGAATATCAGCCAGTCTTTCGGCAGGGCGTAGATGGCGGTGGTGAACAGAAGCGTCTGCGGGCCGTTGAAATGTTTTAATTCGCCGCGGTAGCGGTCGTATTTGTGGTCGAGCTGCACGCCCAGTGAGGCTTGGCGCGTAGGCGTCAAGCTGTTCGTTGCGGCAGGACAGCATTTCGGCATCGTCCAGAATCGGCTGCCCGTTCGAATCGAAACCGCAGCTTGTCTGATTGCGGACAACCGTCGTGCCCGACGACTGGTTTAAGTTGGTGTCGTAACCCGCGCCGAACGAAACCGAGCCGCTCCACGCATCGCGTTTCTTCAAAGCGTCGGCAAACACTTTGATTTTCTCATTGACGGCGGGCACTTCGGGAATATCGATGCCGTCGAACAATGCCGCCGATTCTTTGTTTTGTTTGTCTATAAACAGCAGCCGCGCCAAATCCAGGCGGCCGCGCAGAAATTCGGGATTTTGGCGGTAAAGCTCACGGTATTTCGCCAGCGCGGCCTTCAAATCGTCGCGGAACACCGCCTGATTGGCCTCGGCAAACAGCACTATATCGGGATCGTAAACATCCTGACGGCGGTAAATGTCCAACAGCCGAGCCGTTCCCTCTTCGTTTTGCGCGTTGACCACCTTCATCAGCGACAACGCCAAATCTTCGCCGTCCTGCATTTCTCCCGCGCCGAACTCAATCGCCGTATTGTCCGCTTCGTTCCTTTCCTGCTGCGCGCGGCGTAGTTTGAGCTGCATGAAGCGGTCTTCCCTGTCGTCGGCAAACGCGTAGGGCAGCAGGCTGATAAAAAAAGGAAGGAGCAAAAGGCGTTTCATAAAATTCTTTCCTGTGTGTCGGACGGCTTTGTTTTTCAGACGACCTTTTCAAAGAAAAGCTGACATTTCATCTTTACCGGGCAAGAGCATTGTTTATTTGAATGAAAGCACCTGCCGGGTCGTCTGAAAATGAGCTTCTCAAGCCCATCGAAACAGCACGCCTTCAAACTCACGGGCCGTTCGGAAAATACCGGCTTAAACGCATTGCGAAGCCCGATATTTCCGAACGGCCCTGTACGATGTGCATTGTGTGTCGGATGATTTGTGTTTTTGTGTCGGATGATTTGTGTTTTATAGACGGACGGAATGGGAAACGACAAAAACCGTCCGCCTTATCGCATTATGATTCATTATTTGCCGGTTTTCGTACCGCCAAAGGCAGTGTTATAGGCATGGTTTCGACCAAACTCAGCCACACCCGCAATTACTGCGCCTTGGTTGCCGAAGAAGTGGCCGTGCGTTGCACCTGCTGTTCCGTTTGCCGTAGCATTGCCTGAGAATGAAGCCTCAGCCGTTTTGATAGCGGCATTGTTAATGGCAATAGTCAAACCGGAGTTTTTCAAACTGCCGCTTAGTTTATTGCTGCTAAAGTCGGCTGTCAGCGTACCGTTCAAGACGGTAGAATTTTGCGCGTGGTATTGGTTGATACCTTTGACCGTATAAGTGGCAGTACCCGTAGTCGGCAGATTGGTGGGTTCGACCCGTGCCGCTGTAGAAGGCGGTGTAATTCGTACCTTTTGTACCGACAGCCGCACCGGAAGGAACGGCAGACCAGTCGCCGAAGTAAACATCCATATTACCGACTTTGGAATAAGATAAACGGCCTAAATGGGAATGGTCGGGCATTCTTGGAATATTGTCTCAAACAATACCTTTCATACGGTACAGATTCGCGACCGTAACGCCGTTTTTGTCTTTACCCAAAATGCTGTGGGCAAAAGTTTTGACAAAGAATTTATTTGCCGTTTCATCGATTTTGGCAAAAGAGACGGGCTTGTTATTGGCAAGTCCTTTCTTGGGATTTGATGGAACAGCCTTGGTATCACTGACAAAAATTGCAGCTTTACCTTTATGATCGCCTTCGTTTCAAGAGTAATGCCGATATGTTTTACCCCTTCAGCCTGAATTGAATTGGTCGACGCTCCCGTCGGGTTGGCTTGAAAACCTTTAGGCAGTGCAAACACAGAAGAAGCGGCAAATGCAACACTCAATACCACAACGGTTTTAATGAGTTTCATAATTCACTCCAAAATAAAAGTTTACAGAATAACGAATCTTCTCCAAGAGAAGGCAGACTCAAACTTACATTTTCCTTCCCTTGGAAAAGCAAGGTAAGTATATTCCTATTTCAAAAATAAATTATTATCATTTCTGAAAATTTATACTTCACCAATATCAGAGTTTTGATAATTGTATTTAGAAACTATTTTAGAACTTGCCCTTAATCCCTATCCTGATGGTTCTGCCCGGTGCAGGCAGGTAAGAACGGCTCATCGGGTCGAGGTAGTAGCGGTTGGTCAGATTGCTGCCCACAAGCTCGGCAGTCAGGTTTTTGCCAATTTTGTAGCGCAGGTAAGCATCCCATACCGCAACAGGCTGCCAGCGCATATCGTTATATTGGGGTTTATGATTAGTTCCCCTATATTGATTGAATATGTTGTAGTGAGGCTGCCATGCATCATTGCGGTTTTCATAGACGCGGCTGTGGTAATGAAGGCGCACGCCTGTTTCCAGTCTATTGGCAAGAAAGCGGCTGCCCAATTCGGCATCAATTGACCAGCGTGGTTGAAGCGCGCTTGCCAGATAGCCCGAATCGCTCAAACCTCCGTGATTGCAGACGGGGCGACTCATGGTTTTGCCGGTTTCGGCAAAATATGCTGCATCGACATCTCCTGCTGTTACAGACGACCATTGGAAGGTTTCGTCGCACATTTTGTTTTTCAGACTGCGGAATACGTTCAGGCTGCCGAAGACGTGTCCGGTATCGAAGCGGGTGGACAGCTCGGCACCACTGCGGATTTGTCTGTCGAATTGTTCGAATTCGAGATTGTCGTCCCTGTCGATAACGTTTTTGGTCTTGTTATGGAAGTAGTTAATGCGGAAATCCGCTTTTTTCATTTTCGGTAACAGCCCCGTCAAATCATGAATATAGCCGACTTCCCAGTTTTTGGCGTGTTCGGGCCGCCAGCCATAGCCCATGCGGTTGAATGAGCCAGCGGCAGTAGAAAAGCCGTAAGTCCCTTCAAAAATGCTGGGGTAGCGCAGGGTTTCGGTATAGCGCAGATAGGCGCGGCTGTAATCAGTAAAATTGACAGTGGCAGAAAATGCGGGCACCCAGCCGCTGCCTTTCTGCTTCATCGCCCGCTGCCTTTCTGCTTCGGTCATCGGAGTCGTATATACACTTGAGTCAACGTTATAATATTTGGGCACAAATTTCGGGCTGTCGGGATTGGACGGGTCGTAAACGGGATTGGGGACTTGGGCGTGCAAATCGGGAATGCTGCCGTTGGTAAGGGGGTGATCCTTCATATTCAAACGACCTTCATTGTCTTTCAGCCAGTAAAAATCTGTCTGTTCATTGGGATTGACCCATGTACTTCGATCACTACTCAAGGTCGGTATAGTCGAATTCCAGTCAATTTGCTGATATTTCTTTAATTGTTCTGCATATTCCTCTTTGGTATATAAGTCTCCCCAATCCAAACTGCCATCTGCCAAAGCATCATTGATCGCCTTGTAATCCGCATATTCCTGTGGAGTAATCACCCTCACGACCGAATATTTCATCCCCCTGTTCATCTCTAATGGATAGCCGGTTTTATATGTACCGCTTTCCAAACGTTTGCTTTTATCCTGAAGTTGGAAATTGGTATATCGCCCGCCTGCCGTCAAAGTCAGCCAGCGGAACGGTTCGTAGCGGAAATTGAAGCCCAGATTGTATTCTCGCCGTTTGCCGTTGCGCGGTACGCCGAATTGGTTTAATCCGTAGTTTGCCCTGATGGTGCTGTTTTCGAGTTCTTCCTGATATTTGTCATATCCTCCCCGCTCCAGCTCGTCTGAAAAATTATCGCGCGATGCCAGTTTTTCGTTTTGAAAATCGCCCATCAAGGTCAACGACAGTTTGTTGCTCAATTTCATACGGTTGGAGAATTGAAAACCTGTACGGTTGTTACGGGTGTAATAGGCGTTGCCTTCGATGGTGTTGAACCTGCCGTTGGTATTGGGCGTTTCAGGTTTGGGCGGTTTGGGGGCTTCTATTCCTGCATCCAGCAATTCCTGCCGCTCTGCGGGGGTGTATTTCTGCCATCTGTCGTATTCGTCCCATGCTATTTGAAATTTGTTGTCTTCATAAACGGTATCGCCGGGCGAGCCGCCTGCGGTATTGGTTTTGGATTTGGTGCGCGTTGTCCAAAGCGTGGCATCGAAATCTATCCAACGGCTGCCCTCGGGCTTCCACGAATAGTCGATATTGTAGGAACGCTGTTTGACCCATGCCTGCGGCCATTCGGCAATTTTGTTGAGGACGGAAGCATCCCAACTGATGGGGCCGATAATACGCGAAGGCATGATTTCGCCGAACGTGGAATCGGTATGGCGCAGGCCGAATTTGAGCGTTTGGCGGTTCGGCAGACGGAAGGTGGTTTTACCTACCCATGATTTGGTTTCGAGCGAGGTATTGCTGACTTCTCCACCCGGATGGTAGAAAAGTCCGATTTTTGAAATATCGGGTGTGCCCAGCATGTTTTCACTGCCGTAAAATTTCTCGCCCTTGGCAGCGGCTTCTTCTTGACGACGTTTTAATTCGTCTAAAGTTTCTTGTGTCCAAGGACCGATATAGCCGTAGCGTTCCGCCCCTTTTTTGCCGGAAAAATAATTGCCTTTACTGCGGTAGGCATAGGCGAGCATGGCATCGAAATTGTCCTGCTTGGTGGCAGCGGCGATGCGGTAGGCTTTATCCTCCCCAAATTTATTGCGTCCGTTGAAACGCTGGTCGATTCGGTCGGTATCGTCAAAAAATGAACGCCAAATACCGCCTGTTGCTACTGCGGGAACAGGCAAGGTTCGATAATCGACTGAATGTTCATAAGCATTCTCACGCCGCTTGATGGAATTGTTGGCAGCCTCCGCCTTCACTTCAAATCCGTATTTCTGCCCTTCGGGGACAATATCGTCGGCATCGGTGGTTTTCAGGGCGACGGAGCCGCCTATGCCGCTTTTCATATCACGGCTGAACGAAGGGCCTTTTTCGATGGAAACGCTGCTGATGATGTTGGGATCGACGTAGTTGCGGTTGTTTGCGCCTGCATAGCCGCGCCAAACGGTAATCGCCTGCTCCGTGCCGTCGATGGTAACGGGAATCCGTCCCTGTCCCTGCACGCCGCGTATATTGGGATCCAGCGCGCCGCTGTTGCGCGCGTCGCCGCTGTACACGCCGGACATACCGCTCAAAAGGTCCGATACAGTGTTGCCTTTGAAGGTTTCGACTTCGTTTTTGCCTTTGTAAAGATTGACGATTTCGCGGGTATAAACTCGGTTTTTACCGATTTCATCCTTATTTCGAGTTCCTTTGACAGTAATGGTATCGAGAATAACTGTCAAATTATCTGCAGCATAAACAGTAGGTGCAAAACCAATGGCGGCGATACAGGCGGAGAGGGTGGTGACTTTGATCGGTTGCATAGAATGTATCCATATGGCTTGATTGGTAAGGCCGTCTGAACAAGACAGACCGAATAGATGCGATTACACTCTGACTAAAATGATAAAAATAAGTTTGATTATTATTTATAATTTTGTGAAATTCTAACTAATTTTTAATAATATGGAAATGTTTTTAGAATTTGAAGTAGATAGAAGGGTGAGGGACAAGAGGAACAAATAAAAACTTGTTTGAAAATTTCAGATAGCTTTTGATTCGAATTTCAAATGTAACACTCGGGCACCAGTGGTTGGAACAGATTTAAAAATAAAACACTTGGCGTTTCGTAAGCTAAATGTTTTTTTGGCGATGAGCCTTTCGATCTTTGTCGATTATCTTAACGAAGGTGGCGGTAAACGGTGCCGTGATGGAATGTCATCTGGTGGTGTTTGTACAGGTAGGCGCAACGAATACATATGCTCTGTTCCTTTGTAGAGAGAACGGAAATCACCGTATGCGGCGTGAATTAGATGAAGTTGATGCGCCTGCCTTGGGCAAGTATTTGTCTGACTTTCGCGTTTTATTCCGCCTGCGGCAGTTTGGCGGGAAACTCGGTTTCAGTGGAGACCTCCGAAGCAGCCTGCACTCAGGTATTTTGGATTGACTAACGCGAGCTATCTGCCAAATACTTTCCGCCAGGCATTCGGATTGATTTTAAACTTGGCTTTAAACTGTAAACGTAGGTTTGCCGCGCTGCCGAAGCCGCTTTGTTCGGCGATGCGTTCTATCGGCAAATCCGTATTTTCCAATAAATCCTGTACCTGCCATAGCCTCTCTGTTGTCAGCCATTCACCGAAATTCATGCCTGTGGCTTGAGAAAAATGGCGGATAAAGGTTCGGCGGGAAACAGCTAATTTTTTTGCCAAATCGTCCAAGCGGTATGGGGTGGCAAGGTTTTGGCGCAGTTCGTCCAATAAGTGATTTATTTTGTCATCGGCGGTACGACGTTCGACAGGTCGGTGGATAAACTGTGCCTGCCCGCCTTCGCGGTGTGGTGCCGCAACCAAGGTACGGGCAAGGTCGTTGGCAATGGTTGCACCGTGGATTTTGCGGATGAGGTACAGGCAGCAATCCAGCCCGCCCGCCGCACCTGCCGATGTTAAAAAGTTGCCGTCTTCCGCATATAGGCGGTTGGTATCCAGATTAATTTTAGGGAAACGGCGGACAAAGTCGTCTTCGGCAAGCCAGTGGGTGGCGGCGGTTCTGCCGTCTAAAAGTCCTGTGTAGGCAAGGGCGTAAGTGCCGTAACATAGGGCGGTGATATGTGCACCACGTTGTACTGCTTTCTGTAAATGTGTACTCAACTCGGGTGTCGGGGCTTCTTCAATATTGCGCCAGCTTGCGATGACGATGATGTCGGCTTCTTCCGTCAAATCCAAGCCGCCGTGTACGGGAATACTTGCGCCCAGTGCCGTGATGACGTCTTTGCTATCATCGGAACAGATTTTCAGGTCAAAGAGCGGATTGTTCCGATAGGTCGTCTGAAAAACAGAAAAGGGAATGTTGAAGACAAAATCATTCATGCCCGATTGAGCATATAGCACGATTTTGGGGACAGTTTGATTTTGGCGAAACTCGTTACGCTCGTTTTCAGACGACATTTTGGCACTATCCTTGCGTTTATTGGCAATATTGCCTATTTTAGCCGATGCACCTGCTGCTTAAAATACGCTCCATGATTTTTTAAGGAGCAACATCATGAAATTCAATCAATTTATTCTTGCCACTGTTTGGGGCGCGACAGCCTTTTCCGCTTGGGCAGACGATTCATACCAACATATCCGTAACGCTACCGCCAAGGTCGAATATGCGGGGCAGACGTTTTTGATTGACCCGTTTTTCGCACCCAAGCACTCCATGAACGGCTTTGCCGGCACGTTCAACAGCCAAGCCAAAATGCCGCTGGTCGGGCTGCCGATGAGCGTGAATAAAATTTTGGACGGTGTGGATGCAGTGATCGTTACCCATACCCACGAAGACCATTGGGACGAAACCGCCGCACGTTCCATTCTGAAAAACCTGCCCATATATGTGCAGCACCACGCCGACGCAGTAAAAATCCGCAGTCAAGGCTTTACTGATGTACGCGTGTTGAACGGCAACGCTGTCTTCAACGGCGTAACCATCAGCAAAACCGGCGGCGTACATGGTACAGAAGCCATGTATGCCAACCCGCAGCTAGCCGAAATCTTAGGCGATGCAATGGGTGTGGTATTCCAAAGCAGCGGACACAAAACCGCTTATGTTATGGGTGATACTGTGTGGACGGCAGATGTAAACAAAGCATTGAACCGCTACAAACCCGATTATCTGATTATGAACACGGGCTACGCGCTGATTTCAGGCATTTCAGACGGCATTATTATGGGGACGGCTGATGTATTAAAAGCCAGCCAAGTCATGCCTAAAGCCAAAATCATCACCGTACACATGGATACCGTGAATCATACCGCCGTCAGCCGCGCCGATATGCGTAAATTTATACGCGGTCAAGGCATTGAAAGCCGTGTGAACGTTCCGGAAGACGGAGAAATCCTGAAACTGGATTGATAAACGGCTCATTACCCTAAAGCAGCCTGCACCTTGCTTTTCAAAGTGCAGGCTGCTTTTTGGATTTCAGACGGCCTTTAAAAGCAGTCTGCACAGGGTTTCAGATAGCCTGAAAACTGCGTTTATGGCTTAACGGCTGCGTCGCTGCCGTATCAGTCAATCACGGGCAGGTTAGAGCAGGCAGGCGTAGTCAGACGAATACATATGCTCCGCGCCCTTGTTAGTGCTGTCTTACTGTTTCTAAACTTGCAAAAACCGCCTATTTGTTTTATAAATGAAAACCATTTTTATTCAAATAATAAGGTTATGTAATGAAAAAGAAAGCGATTGCCTGTGTAGTAGGGGCGGTTTTTTCCGGACATTTATATGCGGCTCAGATGCCGGTAGAGCAGGCCGAAATAGAGCCTGTGGTGGTCACGGCCGACCGAAATGCGCAAACCTTGGATAAAGCTGCGCCGAATGTGTCGGTTATCGGACGCAAAACCTTGAATCAAGCCTCGGCGCAGAATTTGGACGATATTGTGATGTATGAATCCGGCGTTAGCGTGCCGTCTGACAACAACCGCCGTGGCCATGCGGGCATTAATATCCGGGGCATAGACGGCAACCGCATTCTGATGATGGTGGACGGCGTGCGCATTCCCGAATCTTATGCAGGCGGCGGCTCCAACGGTGCGATTTCGGGGCGTGATATGGTCGAAAGCGACACGCTCAAGCAGGTCGATATTGTCAAAGGCCCTTATTCCGCGCTGTACGGCAGCGACGCGCTCGGCGGCGTGGTGAACATGGTGACGCTTTCTCCGAGTGATTTCGTCGATGAAGGCAAACGCGGTCATTTCGGTTTGAAACACGGTTACCGCAGCCGCGACCGCAGCCATGGAGTTACTGCGACTGTGGCCGGTTTCCATGAAAACGCCGAAGGTCTGCTGATGCTGACGCGCCGTCAAGGTCATGAAACCGAAAACATGGGCAGCGATACCAGCTACTCGACTGCACGTACTGCTACCAACCCGCAGAAAAACAATGCCTACAATATCTTGGCGAAAGGCAATATCGGCAACGAACACCACCGCTTTGAAACTTTGTACGAACAGTATTACCACGCCAACGATACAGTATTGGCAAACGGCTTGGGTTCGCAATCACGCGGGCCGGTATCCATCGCAACATCTGAGAGCAACGCCCGAGACCGCATCCGCCGTCAACGTATCGAAGCAGGCTACCGCTACACTGGCGAAGGCCGTCTGAAAGAAGCCAACCTGACTGCCTATCAGCAAAAACTGCGTACAGAAGACGATGCCGTCGATGTCAGCATGACGCGCATGGGCGCGCGTCTATTAGGTAACTCGACCCGTTATTCCGACTACGGTTTCAATCAGACCATACGCGGACTGAACGGGCGAGGCGTGTGGGAATTTGATGGCGCGGTCAAACAAACCGTCGTTGCCGGCGCAGAATATAAACACGCCGAGACCGCCCGTCCGCGCGACAGCCTGACAGTGGACAACCTGACCGGCGCCGTCAGCAAAATCTATGCAGGCAGCACCTATCCGAATAAAACTTTCCCCGATAGTAAGCGCAAAACGTTTAGCGTTTACGCACAAGACAGCCTGACTTTCGGTAACGGCATCGTCCTGACCCCGGCCCTGCGTTACGAAAAAGACAAGCTGAACACTTCGACCGACCAAGCCTATCTCAATGCCAACCCCAGCGGAACAGCGACACGTTTCAGCGATTCCGCACTCACGCCCAGTCTGCGTCTGAGCGTACCGATGGGTGAGCAGTTCACCGGCTTTGCTACTTATTCCCAAGGCTTCCGTACGCCGCCGTTTGACAGCGCGACCATGGCGTTTGCCAATACGACCTACGGCTATGCCGTCATCCCGAATGCGAATCTCAAATCTGAACGCTCCAACAGCTTTGAATTGGGGATGAAATTTAAAAACGAACGCACCCGTGCGCAAGTTACCGCGTTCTACAACCGTTACCGCAACTTCATCAACCGCACTGAAATCGGTACCTCCACCGTTGGAAGACGCCCGATTATCCAGTACCAATATCAAAACCTCGATCACGTCAAAACCTACGGTGCTGAAGCTTCTGCCGCCTACAAATTCCTGCCAGGCTGGCAAGTCTCCGGCAGCATCGCCTGGATGCGCGCTGAGCAGCAGGACGGCAAACCGTTGGATTCCGCTTATCCGCTCAACGGCGTTTTGGGTTTGGATTACACGCAGGAAAAATGGGGTGTCGGCACCAAGCTGCGCTGGTCGAAAAAACATAGCCGCGTCAGCAGCGACACTGTTTTCCAAGCGCCGGGCTACGGCGTATGGGATGTCGGCGCGTGGTACAAGCCGTTTAAAAACCTTGAAATCGGCGCAAACATTTACAACGTCGGCAACAAAAAATACTGGCAGCACGCAGACGTTTCCGGCATGAGCCGTACCAGTGTGATGGACTTGTACACTGAAAGCGGCCGCAATTTCGCCGCAACCGTACAACTGAAGTTCTAATGTGATTCAACCGTTTTCAGACGGCCTGAGAAAGCGAGCAGGCCGTCTGAAAGTATTCGACAAGGAAAAACAATGAAACTCAAACTCCTCCTGCTTTCCGCGCTTATTTCGTTGGCCGGCACTGCACACGCGCAACGCATCGTCGTGTTGACCCCCGATACGGCAGACATCGTTGCCGCTCTTGGCGCATTGGACGAAGTCGTCGGCCGCGATCAGACCGTTCAAAACCCGGCGTTGAAAAACAAGCCCAGTATCGGCATCCATCGCCGTCTGACGGTTGAGCCGATTGTGGCCGCCAAACCCGACATTGCCATCGGTTCATGGATGGCGCAGCCTGCCGATATTTTTGCCCACCTGCAGAAAGCGGGCATTAAAGCCGTCAATGTTGCGCCCGACGACAGTATCGCCGCCTATCCGCAAAGTATCCGCAACATTGGTCAGCTTATCGGCAAAAGCGCGCAGGCGGACAAGTTGGCAAGCAAGTGGCAGGCGGATATGAAACAGCAGCCTTCCAACGGCAAACGCTACCTCTTCAGCTACGACGGACGCATCGTATCGGGCAAGAATACCGCCGCTGACGAAATCATCCGCCGTGCCGGCGGTATCAATGCCGCAGCCGCCATTGAC
Organism: Neisseria mucosa; assembly: GCF_013267835.1. Classification (NCBI taxonomy): domain Bacteria; kingdom Pseudomonadati; phylum Pseudomonadota; class Betaproteobacteria; order Neisseriales; family Neisseriaceae; genus Neisseria; species Neisseria mucosa. Next base: position 752,138 of record NZ_CP053939.1, on the reverse strand, counting down.
GGCCTCAAACCGATGACGCGTGAGGCATGGATTGCGGCCAAACCCGACATCATCATTATTGCCGACCACAACACCGCCATGATAGGCAACGTCAAAACCTTTGCCGCACGCCCCGAAATCGCCGGCTCGCCTGCCGCGAAAAACGGCAAGATTTATTTGTGGAAGGCCAACGATATGTTCCGTTACGGGCTGGATACGCCACAAGTGATTCAGCGTTTGCATGGGTTGGCGAAATAAACGCACCTGTTTTGAAAACTCTGCCCGATTTTTGTTTTCAGACGGCCTTGATGTGTTCCTTCTTATTGAGGAGGGAGCAAAACGGTTGTCTTAAAAATGCCGTCTGAAACCGTCCCACAATCCGCTTAAACCGCATGATGTCATGAAACCGCATATCCTTACCCTTTGCCTGCTGCTTACTGCTGCCGCCGTTTATTTGTGCTGTGGCATCGGTTTTGGCGCGTGGGAGTCGCCGCTGGCGATGGATGAAACCGTCCGCCAAATTCGTTTACCGCGCATTTATACCGCACTTTTGGTCGGAGCCGGTTTGTCCGCTTCGGGTGCGGCATTGCAGGCTTTATTTGAGAATCCGCTGGCCGATCCGAGTTTGATCGGGACGTCGGGCGGGGCGGCCTTGGGCGTGATTGTGTTATTGGCTTTGGGCGGCGGCGCGATGGGTGTGCCGGCGGCGGCTTTTCTTGGTGCATTGGGTGTATGCCTGCTGATTTTGGCGGTGCACAAACTGCTCGGCGGCGGTACTTTGGGATTGCTGGTGTTGGGGTTTGTGTTGAGCGCGTTTTCGGGCGCGGTGGTCAGCATGATTTTGTTTTTATCTGACGATTTGGTGTTGCGCAGCGCGACCACATGGCTGTCGGGCAGCCTTGCCGAAGCCGGTTTCTCATCGCCTGTCGCGGCAATCGCGGTCATGTTGCCCGGTTTTCTGATTTTGCTGTCGGCAGGCAGGCGGCTGGACGTTTTGATGACGGGGGAAGACACAGCAGCCAGTATGGGGGTGTCGGTCGAGGCATTGCGAGTACAAACCGTAATCGGCGCGGCATTGATGACGGGGGCAGCGGTATCGCTTTCAGGCATCATCGGTTTTCTAGGTATGATGATCCCCAATGTGCTGGCACAAACCGTCGGCGGCAGCCGCCGCAAACTGATTGCGTTGTCGGCTTGGTTGGGCGCAGTATTTTTGATGGTGGTGGACGGCGCGGCACGCTGGCTGACATACCCTGTCGATCTGCCGGTTGGTATCGTGATTGCCTTATTGGGCGGACCGTTTTTTATGTATTTGTTTATTAAGCCTTTGAAAAGCCGTTGATGCCTGAACAGGCCGTCTGAAACTTCATTTCCCCATATTTTTTGCCATGCACTCTTTATTTCAAATCCGTAATCTCTCCGTCCGCGTCCAAGACAAAACCCTGCTAGAAATCGATCAACTGGATATACCTCACGGCATAACCGTTATTATCGGCCCGAATGGTGCGGGTAAATCTACTTTGCTGCGGGCCTTAATCGGGCAAACAGGGCAGGGGAAAATCACGCTTTTCGGTGAGGCCGTTGCGCCGCAAATCCGAGCGGGCAGGGTGGCGTGGGTCGGGCAGCATGGCCGTTACAACATGCCGATGACCGTACGCGAATACATTGCGTTGGCGTCATTCGTACAAAAAGGCCGTCTGAACCATGAATGGGCGGACGAATTGCTCGATTATTTTGATTTGACGGCATTGGCGGATAAGCGTATCGGCAAACTCTCAGGCGGCGAACAGCAACGCACCAACATCATCCGCGCCCTGTTGCAAAACGCGCCGGTCTTGCTTTTGGACGAACCGTGCAACCATCTCGATATCCGCCACCAACACCGCCTGATGCAGTATTTGGTCGGGCATTCAAACCGTGCCTCATCAATGATGGTATTGCACGATTTAAACCTCGCCGCGCGTTATGCTGAACATATTATCTTGATGAATAAGGGAAAAGTCGTTGCATCAGGCAAGGTGGGAGAAGTGATGCGCCCCGACTTGCTTGAATCGGTTTACGGTTGGCAGATACGCCGTTGCGAAGATGAAGCAGGGTTTTATTTCCGAAGCTGAGCGCCAACAGGCCGTCTGAAAAACGATAAAGAAAATTTATTTTATCGTTCAAAAATAAAACGAGATGGGAGGATGTTCCCGACTTGAAGAACCAGATTTTGCGCATTTCACAAGTAACATGCCGATTTCCATCAAATAGAAATACATTTAATTATTTATAGAATACAATATTTTAAAATAATACTGATTTTTAATTACACAAAAATATTGACAAGAAAACGATGATAGTTATTTAATATAACAATCTTATTGATAACTTTTATTAATCATTATCATGGTACAGCAGCTTGTTTGGACTCCGAAACAATCCGCACCCAAGGCATTTCCCGAACGTCAGGCATTAATGCCCGTTTGGGGCGGCGTTCCAATGCCGCGTCCTCAGTGGCAGAACATTTGGAAGAAAAAGCTTCCCCATGCCGCCGATATGGACGCGCTTGCTTATCTGCATATTCCATTTTGCGCCAACCATTGCGTTTTTTGCGGCTTCTACCGTAATGCGTGGAAGGACAGCCAAAGCAGCGTGTACACCGACAAAATTATCGAAGAAATGGCCGCTGAAGCTGAAGTCCGTACAGGCAAAGGAAAAATCCGAGCTGTTTATTTCGGGGGCGGTACGCCGACCGCGTTGCTTACGGAAGACCTCGTCCGCCTGATTCGTGCCTGCTACCAATATCTGCCGCTTGCCGAAGACTGCGAGTTCACCATCGAAGGGCGCATGAGCCATTTCGATTTGGAAAAAGCACAGGCTTGTCTCGAAGCAGGGGCCAACCGCATTTCCATCGGCGTGCAAACCTTCAATACCGCCATCCGCCGCCGTCTCGGCCGTAAACACAGCGGCGACGAGGCGTTTGAATATTTGGAAAAATTGTGCGAACTCGATGCCGTGATTGTGGCTGATTTGATATTTGGCCTGCCCAATCAAACCGATGAAGTTTGGCAAAACGATATTGCCCGCGCCGCCGAGCTGCCCCTGTCCGGTTTGGATACATACGCGTTCAACCTTTATCCCATGCTGCCCATCAACCGCATGATTGAAAAAGGTGCATTTCCGACACCGCCGGGTTTCGATATTCAGGCAGACCAATATGCCTACACGGTTGAAACGCTGCTGGAAAAAGGCTGGGAACAGGTCAGTAACAGCCACTTCGCCTATCCCGGCCGCGGCGAGCGCAACCGCTACAATACCCTGATCAAATCTGATATTTCCTGTTTGGCGTTCGGCTCCGGAGCAGGCGGTAACTTCGGCGGTTTCAGCTATCAGGTGCAGGGCGATTTGGAGAGCTATCTTGCCACGCCGAAAGGTGAGAAAAACATCGCATTTATGAGCGGCCACAGCCCAAATAAAGCACTACTCAGCAAAGTCCAGCACGATATTGAAACAGGCCGTCTGAATCCATCATTGTTTGACGGCAACAAAGCAGCCCAAAAGCTGATTGCCCAATGGCAGGAAATGCAGCTTTTTAAAGAACCCGATTCAGACGGCCTGATTCGTTTGAATACCAGCGGCCGTTATTGGTCGCCCACCCTTATCCGCAAACTCATGCTCACTCTTCCGACTCAAGAAAAGGATCAAACCATGCAAAAACTTTCAGCCGAACAACAAACTATGTTGCGCCAATCATTGGAAAAAAATCCCGGCCAAGTGCTGGAAATGCTGGCCACGCAAAACCAATGCAGTTTTGAAGACGTTATCCGCTGCCTGCCTGAAGAGAACGTGCGCCAAACCGAAGGCAGCCGCATTGTCGAAATCCTCCAAGCCATCGCCGCATGGGATGAATCCGTTACCTTCATCGCCCATACCCCCGATGCCATCGTCGAAGTCAGCGGCAAACTGCCTAACGGCAAAGTCGGCCGCGGTTTCTACAACTTTGACCATCCCGAAACCGACGGCGGCGTACACGGTCATATCTATTACGAAAACTGCGCCTCCATCTACCTTTTGGAACGCCCGTTCATGGGCAAAGCCACTTGCTCGCTCAACTTTATCAACCGCAACGGCGGCGCCATGTTTAAAATTTTCGTCGGCCGCGACGAAGCAGGCGAGTTGAAACAACACCAAATCGAAGCCATGCGCAAACTGTTTGATGTAGTATAACTAAAGTATGGTAGGTAACCTTCAGTTAATCTCGTAAAGATTTAATTTCTAGAATTAGATTTGGATACTGATGGTTACCTAAGGTTTAAATAGTTTTTATATTGCCATGAATACAAATAATAGTATATTAACAACTATATTGTATGATATTTATCATACTGTAATAATTAGAATTATTTCTAAAATAATTGTTTTCTTCCCTTTGGGTTTTATAACTGGGATTCTAATAATTTATTCAAAAGATACTTCTATAATAATAAAAAATTTAATTGAAACTTTTGTAAGTATGAATGGTATATTAGTTTTGGCTTTTTACTTATCATTACTTAAGATGCTAGAAGTAATAACAAATGTTAATGTTATAAAAAAATATATTGCTATTACTAAAAGTGAATTATTTGATTTAGTATTAATAGCAATTGTATATCTTCTAGGAGTAACAATTTTTAGTTTATGCCATGATTTTTTTCTTTCTACTGATTCTGGCAGTGTTACGTTATTATGTGCAGTTATAAAATTTATTATTTATTTTTTAATATTTTTAGTTATTTTGCATGATGATTTTTCAGAATATATTTCATCAAGGATTAGTAGTTATTTTAATAATAGATTAATTAAAAAAATATTATGGCCTTCTATATTAGTATTGTCATTATTTTTAACAATATTTAAGAATTTTTGGTTTATATAATCTATATAAAAATATAAGGAGACTACTATGCAACTCATCTTCGGAGCCAACGGCCCATCCGGCCGCGCCTATATCCGCACATTGACTGACTCAGCCGATGTCGTCGCCGTATTGAGAAAGCCGTCTGAAGACAGCTTTTTTGCCAAACACAATATTCAAACCGTCGTCGCTGATGCGCTTGATGCCGACGCGCTCGATAAAGCGTTGGCACAATACCGTCCCGATACCGTGATCAGTTTTGTCGGCGGCAAAAACGAAGAGGGTATCCGCAGCGATGCGCTGGGCAATATCAACATCATTGCCGCTACGAAAGCCGCCAATCCGCAAGCCCGCTTTGTACTGATTACCAGCATGGGCTGCGGCGAACAATGGGACATGATGAGCGAGCCGTTCAAACAGGCACTCGGCGAAGCCGTCCGTGCCAAAACGGAAGCCGAAATCTATCTCAAACAAAGCGGTTTGAATTGGACCATCTTGCGCCCCTGCGGCCTTGCCGATGGCGAAAGTAATGCCTATACCTTGACACAAAATGTCCAAGAAATTCCGCAAAAATACATGACGCGCAACGGCTTGGCCGCTGCCGTTGCTGCCATTGTCGACCAAGCAGATAGCAAGGACAAAACGTATAGCATTGGTGCGGCATAAACGGATTGAATAGATTGCCCACTTTCCATTGTTAAAGTTGGAGTAGGTAATTGATTAGCAGCCGATCAAACAATAAAGGATTTGCTGAGAAAATACTGGGGGATATAAATAAAAGGCCGTCTGAAAAACCTTTCAGACGGCCTTTTTTATTCTTGAATTCTGTAAGTGATTGTACTACTGAGCAAAACAGGAGTTAGCAGACTAAAATGCTGGAATCATAAATTTAACATAATATAAATTATGTAGTTTTTCCCTATGCCTAACAATCGCCGTTGTTTATTCCTGTTTGTTAACTATTAGTCAATCTTAAAAGATTCCGTATAATACTCCAATTTTTAGTATAAAATCAATAGGTTTTAAGTTGCTTAATTTTACTGTAACTCTACCACTGAATTAATGAGTAATGGAATAGTGTCCAGGGAAAATAGCTTCTACTATACTAAGTACCTCCAACTTCCTTGAGATAAGTGCCTTAGCAGTTTGAGACCTTTGCAAAATTCCCCAAAATCCCTTAAATTCCCATTAAGACATTTAGGGGATTTTCCATGAGCATCTTCTTCCAGCAAACCGCCACTTTGCCTGCCGCTCCACGTCCGCGTTTGCCTTTGCGGTGTCCGCCGAAATAACTCTCGTCCAGCTCGACTGAGCCGTCAAAAATCATATCGGCTTCCAACGAGAGATGATGGCTGATGACTTCGCGAACCTTGCGGTAAAACAGCACTGCCGAATTAGGGTGGATGCCCAATAAATCAGCAGCCGAATGGGTGGTAACTTCGAGTACAAAAAACTGAAGCAGTTTCTTTTGAATACTCTTTTTTAGTTTAAACGGGTTATCTTCATTTTTGCAGTCTAACATGACTGCTTATCTAGTACAGCCCCATTATTTAATAAACAATAAGATACAGAATCTGAAACAAGATTCCCGCCTGCACGGCAATGACAGTGCTTAGGGGCTGCCACGTTTTCAGGCTGCCTTATGCGTTTTTAAAACCAAATGTAAACATCAGGCCGTCTGAAAACCGGTTTGCACGCTTTTGTGAGACGAAAACCGATTGCCGCAAAACCAAACGCCAAAGGCAGCCTGAAAACCGTATTTTGGGTTTCAGGCCGCCTTGTTGTTTAAGTTTGCAGCAACTGTATTTTTCACCCCGTCGGGCAAAAATACCAAAACTCAAATCAAGCCGTTCGGATACCGTTTTCGGTGATACCGTTCCCGGCAAAGTAATCACGCATACGGGCATTCAATATCGTCAGCAGTTTGCGCATACATGCCGTAACGGCAACCTTATACGGCTTACCCTTGGACAGCAGGCGTTGATAGAAATCCCGAATAAGCGGTTCAAAACGTGTCGCTACCACGGTAGCCATATACAGCGCCTTACGCACCGCAGACCTTCCGCCGAAGCAGCGGCTTTTGAATTTGGTTTCCCCGCTCTCCCTCGGGTGTGGGGCAATACCGACCAGACTCGCCAGCCGTTTGTGGTTCAGCCGTCCCAATTCGGGCAGCATCGCCATCAGCGTAGCCGCCGTTATCGAACCGATGCCTTTGATTTGCTCCGCCACTTGGGCTTTGCCGTCAAAATGCGTGCGGGTGTGTTCGTCGATTTGTTTGTCCAATTCGCCAATCAACCTGTCAAAATGGGCAATCAGTTGTTTGACGCTTTCGACTTGCGTTTCATGAACCTGATGCAGTCGGTTTTTCTCGGCAGTCTGCATATCCACCAGTTGGTTGCGGCGGTTAACCAATGCTTCCAACACTTCTTCCGCTTCGGTGGGCGAGTGGTAGAGCATGGTTTGCCAACCTTCTTTCTGCGTCATCATCTGTGCGAAGAAGGCGAGCATTTTGGCATCTTTGGCGTCGGTTTTGGTCAGCGACTGCGATTGGGCAAATTGATGCGTCTGACGCGGGTTGGCGATAATCACGGCTATGCCTGAGCGGTGGATGGCTTTGGCAGCGGGGACTTCGAGACCGCCGGTGCTTTCCATCACGACGAGGGCGACGTTGTGTTTTTTAAGGTACTCGATAGTATGGGCGATACCTTTCGGGTTGTTGGTTTCGGTTTTGGTTTTAGACAAAGACGAAACGGAGATGACGAAGTTTCGTTTGGCGATGTCGATGCCTGCGTAATGGTATTGGGTACTCATCATAAACCTGCCTTGCATTCGGTTGTGTTGTCTGGCAACTGTCCGGTTGCGTCGATGGGTTGCCCGACCGCTCCCTGAGCTACGCAACGGTTGTTTACCTTGGTCGGATGCGGGCGGCGGCGGGCGGTTTGTTGCTATGATACGGGATTTCCGATATACAAGGTCGGATATTGATGCCCGACCGTCGTTGTTTACCCCTTCGCCGGCGGATAAAAGTCCATCCCCTGCCGCGTGCCGGCGAGCATCGCGGGCGTGTAGCGGTAACGGTCGGTTTGCTACCAGTCAAAATGCGTGTGAATCTCGGCTTCGCGGCCGTTTGCTATCAGCTCGATCAAATCGGGGTTGAGCATCACGGTTTTGCCCAGCGCGATGAATTCCGCCCAGCCCGTTTCCCAGGCTTGGGCGATGTCGTCGGCGGTGTAGAGTTTGCCCACGCCGATAAAGGGTAAACGCCCGTTAATCCGCTGGTGGATGAGTTTCATACGGTATTCGTCGTTGCCGTCGCGGCGCGCTTTTTTGTAGAAATCCCACAGAGAAACGTGCAGGTATTGCAGCGGTTTGGCGGCGAGTGCGTCCACCAGCGCGAGCGTGTCTGCCATCGTTAAGCCGTCTGCGCCGGGTTCTTCGGGCGAGAAACGGTAGCCGATGATGAAGTCGGGGCGGTTTTTGCGGCGGCGCATTTCGTCAATCGCGTCGATGACGGCGAGCGGGAAACGGAAGCGGTTTTCGCGGCTGCCGCCCCATTGGTCTTGGCGCAGGTTGGTGGCGGCGGAGACGAATTGCTGAATCAGCCAGCCGTTTGCGCCGTGGATTTCTACGCCGTCCAAGCCTGCGTCGAGCGCGAGTTCGGCGGCATGGGCAAAGTGCTGCCCCATTTGCGCCACTTCGTCGCTGCTCATTTCGCGCACGCGCCCGTAAGCGCTGGGGGCGACGGCGCCGAGTCCGCGCGTCATCAGCGGATTGGCACGGCTGCCCGCGTGGGCGATTTGGGCGACGATTTTCGCGCCTTGTTCGTGCGAAATGGCTGTGTATTCGCGCAGGGTGGGTAGGTGGCTTGCGTCAAAAGCGTTGGGCGACGGAAAACCGATGCCGGTCGGATGCACATTGGTAAACGGCATCACAAACAGCCCGAAGCCGCGAAAACGGTCGCGCCAGAAATTACGGGCGGCGTCGGTCAACCCGCCGTTGGCATCGGATTCGTAAATCGTCAGCGGCGCGACGATAAAGCGGTTTTTGATTGCCACGCCGTTGTTCAGGGTATACGGCGCAAACATCGGGGCGTAACGCGGGTTCATTTTTTGGCTCCTTGTGTTGGGTTAAAGGCCGTCTGAAAGCGGGTTCAGACGGCCTTTTTTGCATTTGTGTTGAATCAAATACAGTTATTCAAAATCAGATCTTTATCAGCTACGCGAATAACCCTGGTATTCCGTTTCCTGTTGTGCAATTTGAGTCTCTTGGTTCGAAAACGATGGTGTCTGTTGTGCCAAACCCTCCTGTACACGTTTGTTGAATTTATCAACAATATCTTGGTTTTCTGCTAAAAGCTGCTTGGTGTACGAACCATCCTTATCATTCATTAACCCATTGATCATCGAACGAATTTTTTCATATTTAGATTGGGATTCCGATTCATTTTTTCCAATATCCGGCGCCATCTCAGGTTTAATAAAGTTTTCTTTAGGCCGTAATGCACCGTGAAAAATAGTTTTTTGATCCCAATAAGAATTTCCTGTCATCACTACTTCAGCAGGCCCTGTTGATGTTTGAGATCCAAAAAAATGAATGCGTCCTTTTTCATCATACTCTTTAAAAACAGCAACGTGTTGAGAACCTCCCGGCATTGTCATCATTAATATGTCGCCTGCTTTCAAACTGCCATCTGTTTTGGCAGATGCAGGTAGTACATCAAAATTTTTTTGAGCATAGTTCGTTATATGTTTTCCGTTAAACAGCGTTCTGGTTCCAAAGTCTTCGGCTTCCATTTTAAGATTAAATCCCGCTCCTTCTAATGAAAAATAAACAAGAGAAGAACAATCAACACCTTTTCTTCCATCATGATCTTTGTCTTCATTTAAACGAGAAGGATCAATTTTCTCTCCAGATTTATTTGCAGAGCGTCTAGCCATATCCTGTCTGCCGTATTCATGCGTGGTTTTCGAAAAGTTTGCTTCAGCATAATCAATAATCCGTTGATTCTGCCGTTCTTGAATTTCAGACATTTCAATTCCTTTTATGCCGTGTTAAGAAATTAATCTGCAAAAAAACGGACAGCCTTTGTTTTAACCCAGCCGGTTGCACATACACCGCTGGCGGTTACAACAAGCTGCCCGCCCTCGTCAAACGAAGTCGTCAGACGGCATTGGCTGCCTGACGGTTTCTTTACCTGCCATTTGCTTGGAAAATCTGCCATTTTCAAGCATTCTTTCGCGCCTGCATCTTCACAGCCTGCACCCGCTGCCGGAGGCACTTTTTTCACCAGCGTCCAGCCGTTTGATTCAGCCACATTGCCGACCACACAGAGATATTGGGTGTTTCTTAACTGCATTACCGTTTTCGAACGGGCATCGGGCTTTTCCTTTAACACTGCGCCGCCTGATGATTGTACATAAACCTGATTGCCGCACGACACGGTTTGATGATGGGCTATTTTTCCACTATTTACCGGCTTCGCCACCACTGTTGCCGAGACCAGCAAGGTTAAAAGCAGCATTTTTTTCTTCATTTAAATACCTTTTAAAAATAATAAATTACTAAAATACGCAACATAATCAATGTAGTATTGATGATAAAACAACATTGCAAATAATGCAAACGACGAACATCCGAATGCGGTAAGGCCGTCTGAACAGTTTGTTTGTCGGGCATCCATGCCCGACCTGCTCGGCGTTTTCAGGCTGCCTGCGTGCGGAGTGCAAAGCCGAAAAACTTTTGCAAAATCCACCGCTCTTTTGGGGCGAAATGCCGTCTGAAAGCGATTTCAGAATCGGTACGGGTATGTTGTTTGTAACCGAGTTTGTAGAGGCCGTTTTTCTTTGTCCAACGGGCATCTTTGTCCTTACTTGGTGTGGTTTGGCCGCTGACTTGTCTTTCCTCGTCGACTTCTATGGCCTGACGCTGTTTGCTGCCGGCAGTCTGAATAATGGTGGCATCAATGACGGCGGCGGATGCTTTCTCTAATTTTAGGTTTTTTTTCGGTCAGTTGGCGGTTAATCAGTTCCAGCAATTCGGACAGGGTGTCATCTTGCGCCAGCCAGTTGCGGTAGCGGCATAAGGTGCTGTAATCGGGGATGCTCAGTTCGTCAAAACGGCAAAACAGGTTGAAGTCGATGCGGGTGATGAGGCTGTGTTCGAGTTCGGGATCGGAGAGGCTGTGCCATTGGCCGAGCAGGACGGCTTTGAACATGGACAACAGGGGATAGGTGGGGCGGCCGCGGCGGTAACGGGTTCTTTGACGATTCAGGTATTGTTCGATCGGTTGCCAATCAATCACCTGATCCAACTTCAATAGTGGGAAACGGTCGATGTGTTTGGCGATCATGGCTTGGGCGGTTTGCTGGAAGAAGGTGGTCATGGAAAATCCCCTGAATGTCTTAAGTAGGAATTTAGGGGATTTTTGGGGGGATTTTGCAAAGGTCTCGGGCCGTCTGAAAAACCTTTCAGACGGCCTTTTTGTTTTTGAATATTGTAAGTGATTGTAGAATTAAGAAAAACAGGAATTGATAGACTAAAATACTAGCATTATGAATTTAACATAATATAAATTAATTTCCTTTTCCCTATTCTTCTACAAATTCCGCTGTTTTGTTCCTATATGTCAAATGAGAATTAATGATACTCTAGAGAGTGTGCTCATAGTACTCCAATTTTTAGTATCAAATCAATAGGTTTTAAGAAATTTGTCAGTTTAATTATGCTATAACTCTATCACTTAATTATTTAGTAGTGGAGTAGGGCCGTGGGGACATACCCCAAGCTCTTTAAATTCTTTGCGAATAGAGAAATGCAGTACAAATACTTGGTAATGTAAATGCCACCTAAATTCTAAAAACTAGTAAAAGAGGTCCGTTTTAAGCCATAAGGGACCTGAAAACGGAAAGACCACATATCCTAACCTAATTATTAATATCAGCTTAATAATCAAGTAAGTCTTTCGCGGCTTATCGTATGCAGGAAAACTGCTACAATAAAATAACCATTAATAAACCATCCCTTGAATCTATTCAGTCTACCTGAAACCCAAAAAGCAGCATGCACATGGTTTTACAGAAACCCTGTAAACGGCAAAGCTATCTCTTTAGAAAACGCATAAGGAAAACAACATGAATCTAGCCATCACTGGCTCCAGCGGCAACATCGGCGGTATGGTTGCCCGTCATCTGAGCACACGCGGCCTGCCGCTTATCCTGCCGCTGCGCAACCCCGCCAAAGCGCCCAATCTCATGAACTGCGAGGCGCGACGGTTTGCCTATGGCGATTTGGAGCTTGCTAAGCAGGCTTTAAATGGGGTGGACGTGCTGTTTATGGTGTCCGCCGCCGAAAGTCCGATGCGTGAACAGGAGCATTTGACTCTGGTGCAGGCTGCTTCGGAAGAGGGCGTGCAACACATTGTCTATCTCTCTTTTGCTCAAGCAGCGTTGGACAGCACCTTCACGCTGGCGCGTACCCATGCGGTTACCGAAAATGCAATCCGGCAAACAAATATGCGCTACACCTTTCTGCGCGACAATTTTTACAGTGAGATGATGGCAACGATTGCCAACGCAGACGGCATCATCGCAGGCCCTGCTGATGATGGGTGCGTTGCCTGCGTTTCACAGCGCGATGTCGCCCAAGCAGCGGCAAACATTATCGCCGACATCGCATACGGCAACCACCGCCACGACAATCAGACCTACACGCTGACCGGTTCCCAATCATTAAACTTCGCTGAAATAGCCGCCGTCTTAACCGAAATTACCGGTAAACCGCACTGCTACCACAATGAAACTGTGGAAGAAGCCTTCGCCAGCCGCAAAGCTGAGTATCCTGACACGCCCGATTGGCAGATTGAGGCATGGGTTTCCACCTACACCGCCATTGCTAAAGGCGAACTTGCCGCAGTTTCAGACGACCTGCCACAGTTGTTGGGACGTGCACCACTTAATTTTGAAGACGTAGTAAGGGCACAATATGCAAAATAATCGTGTCCCGTTTATCGAATTTCACGGCGCAGGCAAGCAGTATGATGGCAAATATGCTGTGCGCGATTTGGATTTAACCATTTATCAGGGGGAATTTTTCGTGTTAGTGGGCGGTTCGGGCAGCGGAAAATCCACTACTTTACGCATGATTAACGCGCTAATTGAACCTACCGATGGCAACGTTTATCTGCACGGCAAACGGATTAAAGACTACGACATCCGCCAACTTCGCCACCAAATTGGTTACGTATTGCAGCAAATCGCGCTTTTTCCCACGATGACCGTAGCGGAAAACATCGAACTCATGCCTGACGTACTGGGCTGGCCGAAAGCCGAACGCAAAACGCGTGTGAATGAATTATTGGAGCTGGTGGAACTTGACCCTGCGCACTACCGCGACCGCTATCCGCACGAACTTTCCGGCGGCGAACAGCAGCGCATCGGTATTTTGCGCGCCATTGCCGCCAAGCCCCAAGTTCTGCTGATGGACGAACCGTTTTCAGCACTTGACCCGCTGGTACGCACCGTGCTGCAAGACCAAATTGCTATGATTCACCAAAAATTTGGCACCACTATCGTTTTCGTTACCCATGATATGCAGGAAGCCGCCAAACTCGCTTGCCGTATCGGTGTAATGCATAATGGCAAACTGGTACAAATCGGCACACCTGAAGAAATCAAAAAGCAGCCGGCAAATGATTATGTGCAATCGCTGTTTTCCACCGCCGACGCACCCGATGCCGAACGCATCATCCACCAATTCTTACGGTTGGATAAACAGGGACAGGAAGCTGTGAGAAGGGCAGTATTATGATGGTGAAGGCCGTCTGAAACCTTTTTCACGGCGCTAACACCTTTGCTGTAAAGCAAACATAAACATCTATTATTCAACATACTAACCATAACAATTAAAACTATGTTCTCATCCCTAAACGTTACTCCGGCAGAACTCTGGCAAATGCTGCTTACGCATTTATGGCTTTCCGGGCTGGCTTTGCTCGCGGCAGTGGCCATTGCGGTGCCTGCCGCCGTGTTGTTTGCGCACAGACAGCGGGCAGCGGAAGCGGTATTGCAGTTCACCAATATATTGCAAACCATCCCATCTTTGGCATTGCTGGGTCTGTTGATTCCGTTTGTCGGCATTGGTTCGCCCCCCGTCTTGATTGCGCTCACGCTATACGCTCTGCTGCCGATTTTTCAAAATACCTATTTGGGGCTGACTCAAATCGACCAATCGATTCAAGATGCGTACACCGCATTCGGACTATCGCGCTGTCAATCATTGTGGCGGATTGAGCTGCCGATGGCTTTGCCTGCCATGATTTCGGGCATTCGCACGGCGGCGGTGCTGATTGTCGGCACGGCAACTCTGGCGGCGTTAATTGGCGCAGGCGGCTTGGGTAACCTGATTCTGCTCGGCATCGACCGTAACAACATGACGATGACGTTTACCGGCGCATTGCTCTCCGCGTTACTGGCTGTCGGCGTAAGCGGCATTATCGGGCTGTTGCAGAAATCGCGACGCAAGTTGCCGATTGTTCTTGCATTGGCGGTGGGTTTAGGCACACTCGGTCTGTCGCAGATTTCATTTACACCTGCTACAAAAAACGTGGTGGTTGCCGGCAAAATGGGGAGTGAGCCGGATATTCTGATTAACATGTATAAATTATTGATTGAACGTGAGAATTCGAACGTGAAAGTCACAGTCAAACCTAATTTTGGCAAAACTACTTTCCTGTTTAGCGCACTGAATAGTGGCGAAATCGATATTTATCCTGAATTCACCGGTACAGTGCTGGAAGCCTTAGTACAAGTACCAACTGAACAGAAGAACCACCATCTGTCACCAGACGAAACCTATCAACGGGGCAAACAATTATTGGCGGAACAATATCAGTTGGAGTTTCTGCCACCAATGTCTTATCAGAACACTTATGCGTTGGCAGTCAAAGAAAGTTACGGTGCATCGCACCAACTGAAGACAATCAGCGACTTGAAGCAGGTAGCGCCCGATATCCGAGCAGGTTTCTCACTGGAATTTATCGACCGAGCAGATGGCTATAAAGGCATGCAGGCTGCCGGTATCACGCTAAAACATATTGTTAGCTTGGAACCAGCCTTACGCTATACGGCATTGTTGAATGACAAAATCGACCTAGTGGAAGCCTTTTCCACCGATGCAGAATTGAAACAATATCAATTGCGCCTACTGAAAGATGATATTTCCCTGTTTCCAGCCTATCAGGGCGCACCGCTGATGAAAGCAGAATTTGCCGAGAAAAATCCTCAAATTGTGACCGCACTTAATCGACTGGCGGGAAAAATTAGCGAAGAGGAAATGAGCGAGATGAACTACCGCGTGAAAGTGCAAGGCGAAAGCGCGGAAAATGTAGCGCGGGATTATTTGGAGAAAAATGGGTTGTTAGGAAAGTAAAATTGGCAGTAGGCTACCTGAAAGCATCAGATTCTTAGGGAGGTATTATGAAAGCCGTAAAAATCTACCAAGCCGGCGGTCCGGAACAACTGATTTATCAAGACGTGCCAACACCTGATATCAAAGAGGGGTGGTCACTGGTAAAAATCAAAGGCTTCGGCATCAACCATTCCGAGATTTTCACTCGCGAAGGCAAATCACCGTCTGTCCAATTTCCGCGCATCTTGGGCATTGAATGTGTAGGCGAAGTGGCGCAAAGTTCCACGCCCGCGCTGGCGGTCGGACAAAAGGTTGTCTCTATTATGGGCGAAATGGGACGCGCCTTTGACGGCAGTTACGCCGAATATGTGTTGCTACCCAACGAGCAAATTTATCCCGTTCATACCGATTTGGATTGGACAACCCTTGCCGCAATTCCCGAAACCTACTACACCGCGTTCGGCTCATTACAACAGCTTCGTATCGCGCCGCAAGATCGTGTACTGGTGCGTGGTGCAGGCAGCGGCGTGGGCATAGCCTTTGCACAGCTGCTTAAAGCGCAGTTTCCGCATATCGAACTGCACGGCTCAACGCGTAATCCTGCTAAAGCTGCCCGTTTGCAAGCGGTCGGATTTGACGGAGTAATTACTGAAGTCGATGGCAAACTACAAACCGACCAAAACTATGACAAAATTCTGGAATTGGTCGGGCCGGCAACTTTGCGTGATTCTTTCTCCCACATCAACGAACACGGTATCGTCTGCAATACAGGGCAGCTTGGTAACGTGTGGGGCGTGAACGATTTTGATCCGATTGTCGAACTCAAAAACAACAGCTATCTCACCGCCTTTTATTCGGGCAATGTGTCGCAAGCCAAGCTGGATGAGATGTTTGACTATATCCGGCAGTTTAATGTGAAAATCTTAATTGAACGCGTGTTTACATTGGAACAAGTTTCCGAAGCCCACCGTTTTTTGCAAAGCGCGGACGGATTCGGAAAAGTGGTGGTAGTCAATGAATAGGGCTATCTAAAATTCTATCAAAGAAATTTAATCATGCTTTGGAATAAAACTGTGATCTGAATTAGTTTATGGATATTGATAAAGAGAAGGCCGTCTGAAATTCTTCAGATGGCCTTTTATATTTGAATTCTGTAAGTGATTGTACGACTAGAAGAAACAGGACTTAGCAGGCTAAAATACTAGCATTATGAATTTAACATAATATAAATTATGCGAACTCATACTGTGATGATGTAAAAGCCTTTTCCACAAATTATGGCCACAACCACGCCCATGTGCTTCGGCCTTCGCCTTGCAGTAAAACTAAAGTTCGGCAAGCTGAGGATGTGTTCATGCATTCGAAGCCGATTCCGTAGGCTGATAAGGCTGCGGCAATTTTGGGATGCATGAATTGTTGTTTCGCTCCGGTACCGATAATGATGACTTCAGGACGGTTTTCTGCTGCTTCAATTGCTGATATAAAAATTTGTTCGTTTAATTCTCCGATGGTCGCTTGAGGAATGATGCTAATTTTGCCATCTTGCCAGCAAATGGGTTTTGAGTATGTTTGTTCACCAATTTGCAATATGCCTTGAGAGGATGAAAAAAATGATGTGGCTTCGGCGATATGGTTTTCTGTAATTTTCATGGTAATTCCTGTTTTTATGGCGGAACAATTTTTCAGACGGCCTTGGGAAACTTGCAAAAAAAGGTGCAAAATCAAGCAATATCAGGTAGGATTCAACGTTTGACCTTGTGCATTGATGCTTTGCTCTGAATTTACGATTGCAAGCGATTATAACAAGCCTTGGTTTTTCGTGATTATTTTAAAGTATCGGCTCAAAAGGAGACACAATGAAGCCAGTAAATATCGGTCTTTTAGGTTTGGGTACAGTCGGTGGCGGTACGGCTACTGTATTGCAGGACAATGCTGCGGAAATCAGCCGCCGTTTGGGACGTGAAGTCCGTATTTCTGCTGTTTGCGATTTGAGCGAAGAAAAAGCCAAACAAATTTGCCCGAATGCTGCTTTTATCAAAGATCCGTTTGAGCTGGTTCAACATCAAGATGTTGATGTTGTTGTTGAGTTGTTTGGCGGTACCGGTATTGCCAAAGATGCGGTATTGAAAGCGATTGAAAACGGTAAACATATTGTTACTGCCAATAAAAAACTACTGGCTGAATACGGCAATGAAATTTTCCCTTTGGCGGAAGAAAAAAATGTCATGGTGCAGTTTGAAGCTGCTGTTGCCGGCGGTATCCCCATTATCAAGGCTTTGCGTGAAGGCTTGGCTGCGAACCAAATCCGCAGTATCGCCGGTATCATTAATGGCACCAGCAACTTCATTCTGACTGAAATGCGCGAAAAAGGCAGCGCGTTTGCAGACGTACTGAAAGAAGCTCAGGCTTTGGGCTATGCTGAAGCTGACCCTACTTTTGACATCGAAGGTCATGATGCCGGCCATAAAATTACGATTATGAGCGCATTGGCATTCGGTACGCCGATGAACTTTTCTGCCTGCTATCTGGAGGGCATCAGCAAACTCGACAGCCGTGACATCAAATATGCTGAAGAACTCGGCTACCGTATCAAATTGTTGGGCATTACCCGTAAAACCGACAAAGGCATTGAGTTGCGCGTACACCCTACTCTGATTCCTGAAAGCCGTCTGTTGGCTAATGTGAACGGCGTGATGAATGCTGTCCGTGTCAATGCCGATATGGTTGGTGAGACTTTGTATTACGGTGCAGGCGCCGGTGCATTGCCGACTGCTTCTGCCGTGGTTGCCGATATTATTGATATTGCCCGTCTGATTGAAGCTGAAACTGACCACCGTGTTCCTCACTTGGCATTCCAACCTTCACAAGTTCGAGCGCAAAATATTCTGCCTATGGATGAAATTACCAGCGGCTACTATCTGCGCGTTCAAGCAACTGACGAGCCGGGTACTTTGGGTCAAATTGCCGCCCTCTTGGCCAAAGAAAATGTTTCTATCGAGGCTTTGATTCAAAAAGGTGTGATTGATCAAAGTACTGCCGAAATCGTGATTTTGACTCACACAACTGTGGAACGTAATGTCAAACGCGCTATCGCAGCGATTGAGGCACTGAGCTGCGTAGATGCTCCGATCACCATGATCCGCATGGAAAGCCTGCATGACTGAGCAACAAACAGACAGGCCGTCTGAAGAACAACTGGCGGCCAGAAAGAAAGCCAAGGCAAAAATCCGTACCATCCGCATTTGGGCATGGGTAATTTTGTCTTTGCTGGCGCTGACCGCCCTGCTCTCGCAATGCGCCATGAACAAGCCGCAGATGAAACAAAATGTGGTGGAGTCTTGCGTGAAAAACATTCCTTTCGCTGAAAAATGGCAAGCTGATTTGAAGGCAAAAGGTTTGGATGCGCAAAACGAGAAATTGGCTCAGGACTATTGTGTCTGCATGTGGGACCAGCCTTTAAGCAAACTCTCTGACGAGCAAATCCGAACCTTCGGTAAAATCAGCCCTGAGGAGCAACTCAAACTTTTGGGTGGCGCGGAAGCCTTTGAGGCACGCAATAAGCAATGTGTGGCTGATTTAAAGGCTGAGTAAACCAATATCGGTTTAAACCAAAGCAAGGCCGTCTGGAATTCCAGACGGCCTTTCTTATATTAATTAAATAATAATAGGAATTGATTTCATTATATTTTAAGTTTAAGATAGCTTGGTTAATTGCTTTTCTATGGTTGTTGCCATGCGTTACCATTTCCCTATTGCCATTGATATTTATGATTTTTTGTATACCGGCCGGTTTGATTATTTGGAAATCGGACAATCTGCGGAGTCTATTTTGCAGATGTTCCCTGCACCAGATTGCGTCCCTAAAGGCTTGTTGGTACAAAAAGGCTGGAATATTTGGCTTTATGGCGATATCGAGCTGCATTTCTCCGACAATCGGCTGACTCAGATTCGTGCTGATTTTCAGCCTGATGCGGCCTTAAGCGGCGGTCGTTGGGTAAAGTTGAATCCGTGGTTTTTCGCAAATGGCTGCCTTGATGTGTATGCCGTCATTCAACGTTTGGTACAACGCAATATCGATTTTATTAAAACGGAAACACATACCAATTTAATTTTGCACTTGCAAAGCGGGGTCGAATTGATTTTTGAAAAATGTCGGGGCATGCAACTTGCCTCGTTCCGCAAACAAAAAGCCTCTCTGCCCTACTGGGCGCGAGAAACGGCTTCTTAAATAAACAATGCCGTCTGAAAACCTCATTTCAGACGGCATTATCAGTTACAAGCCATTCAATAATTGTCGGATTTTGGTCATTGTCATAGAAACCTGTTCGTTACAGCCTTCATTCCCTTTCCCATTATCAAAACAATCAATACTGCTGACGCTGCAAAAGTGGGCATAGGCCATTTTCAGTTCCCTTGCCAAAACGGCTTCTGGCATACCGGTCATCCCGAGTACATCTACGCCGTCGCGGCGATAACGGGCGATTTCGGCATGGGTTGGGCGGCGCGGGCCTTGCAGGCAGCCATAAACGGCGGCGTCGTAAATCGGCACATTGTGTGCTTTTGTGATGTTCAATAATTCTTGCCGCAACTCATTGCTATAAGGGTTGAAAAAATCAGTATGGACAACCGGGCATTCTTGGCCTTCAAAAAAGGTATCTTTGCGGCCATAGGTATAGTCGATTAAATCGTCCGGCAGCACCAGGCTGCCGTTTTCAAAATCAGGATTGATACCGACGACTGAAGAAATGGCAATAATGTTTTCAACGCCTAAAGAATGTAACGCCCAAATATTGGCGCGGTAGTTGATTTCATGCGGCGCGATGGTATGGCTGAAGCCGTGTCGGGCAAGGAAAACAATATCCAAGCGCCCCAACCTGCCGAATAAAATAGGGCTGCTGGTTAAGCCGTAAGGGGTGCGGACGATTTTTCGTTCGGTAATTTCGAGTTCCGGCAGTTTGGTCAAGCCGCTGCCGCCGATAATGGCTAACATATAGACTTCCTTTATTATCAATGGCCGTCTGAAACTTGGATTTCAGACGGCCTTAATATCATCGATTTATTTATGTTTGTAGAAATGGCTGCCGAAATAAGCAGATGCGCCTTCACGCAATAAAACCAGCGTTACAGCGGCAAGCGGCAGACCGGCAAGCATACCGACAAAACCCATCAGTTGTCCGAAAGCCATCAACGAGAAAATCACCCAGAGCGGAGACAAACCGATGCGGTCGCCGACGATTTTAGGCGTAATGAAAAAGCTTTCCAGGAATTGTCCAACACCGAATACAGCCCAGACCATCAACAAACCCTGCCATGAGCCATATTGTAAAAGCGCGGCAACTGTTGCCAGCAAAAGGCCGGTAAATGCACCCAAATACGGAATAAATACCAAAATACCGGCAATCATACCGATAGCAAAACCGGAATCCAAACCGACCAGCATCAAGCCCAAGCCATAGACCAAGCCCATAATCATCATGACCATCAGCTGGCCGCGCAGAAACTCGCCCAAGACTTCGTCCATATTGCTGCTAATACGCGTGTAGGTCTCGATAAAGCGGCGCGGAACCAATTTGCTGATTCCGGAAGACCAGCGTTTCCAGTCCAACAAGAAGTAATACAACAGCAAAGGCAACAATACCAAATTGCTGACGCCGCTGATCACGTTGCCACTCTGGCGCATCAGGGTAGGAATCCATGCTTTGAGCGTATTGCTCAACTCATCTGTATGCGACTGCAACCATGCAATAATTGATTCTTGATCGATTTGAATATAATCCCCGCTGACGCTGTTGAGCCACGGCAGCAGTTTGTTTTGAACAAAACCTACAATCTGTGGTAGACGTTCAGCCAGATTGTTAAACTGGTTCAACAACATAGGCACGATAATCAGCACCAACGACAGCAATACCAGTAAGGCAAACGCCATAATAATCATAGATGCCGGTGCGCGGCGGATACGCCTCAGTTGCAGCCATTCGACCAAGGGATTCAAAACATAGGCCAAAACGGCAGCCACAATAAACGGCGTCAAAACATCGCCCAAAGCATATAAAAGCCAAATAAAGGCTGCGATGACGCAAGCCATAATAATCCACGGTTTTGCCCCGCGCGCTTTCTTTTGATACATAAAAAGGTATTTCCCAATTGATGTTTAAGGTTTTCAAAATAAATAAGCAGTATAACAGATTCACAAAGGCCGTCTGAAAGTGCGGCACCAATCAAGGCAAAATAAAATTGTTAACAATAACGCCAAAAAATTCAGCCTGAATCCTCCAATTTAAGATAAAATACGCTCCGACAATCTACCCATACCCGAATAAGGAAATCCAATGAGCACTTCTTTGAGCTATCGTGACGCAGGCGTGGATATCGACGCAGGCGATCAACTGGTCGAAAACATCAAACCTTTTGCCAAACGTACTATGCGCCCTGAAGTGTTGGGTGATTTGGGCGGTTTCGGCGCTTTGGTCGAAATCGGCAAAAAATACAAAAATCCGGTATTGGTTTCCGGTACGGACGGCGTCGGCACCAAGCTGAAACTGGCATTCGACTGGGACAAACACGATACCGTCGGCATCGATTTGGTTGCCATGAGTGTCAACGACATTTTGGTTCAAGGCGCAGAACCTTTGTTCTTCTTGGACTATTTCGCTTGCGGCAAGCTGGATGTTGCCCGCGCGACTGATGTGATTAAAGGCATTGCCCAAGGCTGCGAAGAATCCGGTTGCGCTTTGATTGGCGGTGAAACTGCCGAAATGCCGGGCATGTATCCCGAAGGCGAATACGACTTGGCAGGTTTTGCCGTCGGCGTGGTTGAAAAAGAACGCGTGATTAACGGCCGCAGCATTCAGGCCGGGGACGTTGTTTTGGGCTTGGCCTCCAACGGCGCACACTCCAACGGCTACTCTTTGGTACGCAAAATCATCGAGCGCGACAATCCCGATTTGGACGCGGAATTCGACCACGGCAAAACTTTGCGCGAAGCCATCATCGCCCCTACCCGTCTATATGTGAAACCTATCCTTGCCGCTTTGGAAAAATTCACCATTAAAGGCATGGCCCACATTACCGGCGGTGGCATTACCGAAAACGTACCTCGCGTTTTGCCTGAAAATACCGTTGCACAAATCGATGCCAAAGCGTGGGAATTGCCTAAACTGTTCCAATGGCTGCAAAAAGCAGGCAATGTGGAAACCCAAGAAATGTACCGTACGTTCAACTGCGGTATCGGCATGGTCGTTATTATTGCTAAAGAAGATGCTGATGCAGTACAAGCTTTCTTGAGCGAACAAGGCGAAACCGTTTACCGTTTGGGCGTTATTCGTGAACGTAACGGTGACGAACATCAAACCCAAGTGGCTTGATTTGAGATGCAATGAAAAAGTGCGGATGATGAATCCGCACTTTTTTGTTTACACTGCCCTAGCCTACTTCTTCCAAAAAGCCGGCCAACTGCGCCGTATCGTGGGCAATCATCAGCTCTTCATTGGTTGGCACAACCAAAACAGCCGGCATAGAACCTGTCGGACTGATGATACCGGAGTTGCCGTAGCGTTTGTCCATGTTGGCTTTGGTGTCGATGTGCAGACCCAAGAAATCAAGATAGGAAACGGTTTTGGCACGGATGTTGCGCGAGTTTTCGCCGATACCGCCGGTAAACACGAGTGCGTCAACGCCGCCACAAGCCACTGCCATCGAAGCAATGTATTTGGCAAGGCGGTAGGTCATGACTTCCAGGGCCAAACGAGCGCCTTCATGGCCTTCATCCGCCGCGATTTCCAAAGAACGGCAGTCGTTGGAGAGTTCGGAAATACCGAGCAAGCCTGATTTTTTGTTCAGCATTTCATCAACTTGGGCAACATCCAATCCGGCTTGGGAAGTCAGATAGCTGTATACACCCGGATCGATGTCGCCGCAACGGGTGCCCATTACCAAACCTTCGATCGGCGTGAAGCCCATACTGGTGTCAACGGATTTGCCGTTTTTGATGGCGGTAATGGATGCGCCGTTGCCTAAGTGGGCAATAATCATGCGGATGTCTTCCAGAGGTTTGCCCAAAATCCGTGCGGCCTCAGGGGCAACGTAACGCATGCTGGTACCGTGGAAACCGTAGCGGCGGAAAGCGTATTTTTTACGCAATTCACGCGGAACGGCATAAGTGTAGGCACGCTCCGGCATGGTTTGGTGGAACGAAGTATCCATCACGCCGACATTGGGCAGGCCTGGGAAATGCTCTTGCGCAGCCAAAATACCGTTAATATTGGCAGGGTTGTGCAGCGGAGCGAGCGGAATGCAGGCATTGAGTTCGTCCATTACCGCTTGGTCGATCAAAACAGATTCGCTGTATTTTTCGCCGCCGTGTGCGATGCGGTGGCCAATGGCTTTAATGCGGTCGTGCAGGCCGTGTTTTTCAAGCTCTTTCAACAGCATACCTACGGCACCGGCATGGTCGTTACGGCCGGTCAAGGCTGTTTGGCATTTTTTACCGTCTTTGCTGAACGTAATGACTGCTTCGGGCGTACCCAAACGTTCGCCGAGACAGCTTAGGAGGACATTACCGCTTTTACGGTCGATAACGGCGCCTTTGAGCGAAGAGCTGCCGCAGTTCAGAACAAGAATGAGTTGGTTGGACATGGTGTTTCTCCTTTGAATTTTTGATTATTTTTGGCTTCAGGCCGTCTGAAAAGAGCAAGAATATTTGAGAGCTTTTCAGATTGCCTTTGATTTGGTGTTTAGTCAGGCTTTATGCCCAACCCTAATCTCCATTGCAGGTATCGCTACCTGACTAAAATTTGCTTATTTGGTTTTCAGACGGCCTTATTTAAGGCTGCGGCCGTCTGAAAACTTAAAAGCAATCTTCCGGCACTCGGACTTGTCCTTCCATAATCACGCGTGCGCTACGGCTCATGACTGCTTTGGTAGCCGTCCATTGTCCGTCCTGACATTCGGCGGCGGCACCGACACGCAGTGTGCCTGACGGATGACCGAAACGGACTTCTTTACGCGCTCCGCCTCCGGCTGCAAGGTTGACCAGCGTACCGGGCACGGCGGCGGCGGTAGCGATGGCAACTGAAGCGGTACCCATCATGGCGTGGTGCAATTTGCCCATGCTCAGCGCGCGTACCAACAAGTCGATGTCGGCAGCTTGGACGGTTTTGCCGCTTGAAGCGGTGTAATCGGCCGCAGGGGCGACAAAAGCGACTTTCGGAGTAT
Organism: Neisseria mucosa; assembly: GCF_013267835.1. Taxonomy (NCBI): domain Bacteria; kingdom Pseudomonadati; phylum Pseudomonadota; class Betaproteobacteria; order Neisseriales; family Neisseriaceae; genus Neisseria; species Neisseria mucosa. The sequence goes on along the minus strand of NZ_CP053939.1, from coordinate 727,663 downwards.
GGGCGCGGGTGGCGGCTTCGGATACGTCGCTGATCAAGCCCATTTTCAGCGCGCCATATGCGCGGATGGTTTCAAATTTTTCCAGTGCCGTGGCATCGTTGTTGATGTCGTCTTGCAACTCTTTACCTGTGTAGCCCAAATCTGCGGCATTCAGGAAAATGGTTGGAATACCGGCATTGATAAGCGTGGCTTTCAGACGGCCTATATTCGGCACATCAATTTCATCGACCAAATTGCCGGTTGGGAACATACTGCCTTCGCCGTCGGCTGGATCTAAAAATTCAATTTGTACTTCGGCTGCCGGGAACGTTACGCCGTCTAGCTCAAAATCACCTGTTTCTAAAACTGCGCCGTTTTGCATCGGTACATGGGCAATAATGGTTTTGCCGATGTTTTTCTGCCAGATTTTGACGGTACACAGGCCGTCTGAAGGGATTTTGGATTTATCAACCAAGCCTTGTTCGATGGCAAATGCGCCCACGGCGGCGGTCAGATTGCCGCAGTTGCCGCTCCAATCGACAAAAGGTTTGTCGATGGAAACTTGTCCGAACAAGTAATCAACATCGTGATCGGCGTGTTCAGATTTGTCCAAAATCACGGCTTTACTGGTGGACGAACTGGCGTTGCCCAAACCGTCAATCTGTTTGCCGTAAGGGTCGGGGCTGCCGAGTACGCGCAAGAGGATTTTGTCGCGCGCCTCGCCTGCTTCCTGCGCAGCAGCCGGCAGATCGGTGCGTTTGAAGAAAATGCCTTTAGATGTACCGCCGCGGTAGTAAACGGCGGGGATTTTAATTTGCGGCATTTCGAGTTCTCCTTTGTATTTCTCGTATGGTTTTTTTTCAGACGGCCTCTCAAACATTCGAGGCCGTCTGAAAACCTTTTTTAGCGTAGCCCGGGCATTTTGACGATACCCGATTTACCTTACGCTGCATTTCCTTCTAAGAAGTCTTGTGCGAAACGTTGCAACACGCCACCGGCTTCATATACCAACACTTCTTCTGCGGTATCGAGGCGGCAGGTAACCGGCACTTCGACGGTTTCGCCGTTTTTACGGTGAATCACGAGGGTCAGGTCGCAGCGCGGTGTGCGTTCGCCGACAACGTCGTAGGTTTCCGTACCGTCCAGTTGCAGGGTATGGCGGTTGGTACCCGGTTTGAACTGCAGCGGCAATACGCCCATACCGATTAAGTTAGTGCGGTGGATACGCTCGAAGCCTTCGGCAACAATCGCTTCCACACCGGCGAGGCGTACGCCTTTTGCAGCCCAGTCGCGGCTTGAGCCTTGACCGTAGTCCGCGCCGGCGATGATGATGAGCGGCTGTTTGCGGTTCATATAGGTTTCGATGGCTTCCCACATGCGCATGGTTTTGCCTTCGGGTTCAACGCGTGCCAGCGAACCTTGGCGTACGCTGCCGTCTTCGTTTTTTACCATTTCGTTAAACAGTTTCGGATTGGCGAATGTGGCGCGTTGGGCGGTGAGGTGGTCGCCGCGGTGGGTAGCGTATGAATTGAAGTCTTCTTCGGGCAAACCCATTTTCGCCAGATATTCGCCCGCCGCACTCGCCGCCAGAATCGCGTTGGACGGCGAAATGTGGTCGGTGGTGATGTTGTCGGGCAGAATCGCCAGCGGTCGCATACCTCTTAATGTGCGTTCACCCGCCAGCGCGCCTTCCCAATAGGGCGGACGGCGGATATAGGTGGACATCGGGCGCCAGTCGTACAGCGGGCTCGGGGCTTTTTGCGCCTTGCCGGTGTCGAACATCGGTACATACACATCGCGGAACTGCTGCGGTTTCACATATTCGGCAACAATGGCATCGATTTCTTCGTCGGTCGGCCAGATATCTTTCAGGCGGATTTCGCGGCCGTCTGAAACGCCGAGAACGTCGTTTTCAATATCGAAACGAATGCTGCCTGCCAGCGCGTAGGCAACGACCAACGGAGGCGAAGCGAGGAAAGCCTGTTTCGCATACGGATGGATACGGCCGTCGAAGTTGCGGTTGCCTGACAATACGGCGGTAGCGTACAAATCGCGGTCGATGATTTCTTTTTGGATTTTCGGATCCAGTGCGCCGCTCATGCCGTTACAGGTGGTACATGCGAAGGCAACAATACCGAAGCCGAGTTTTTCCATTTCAGGCAGCAGGCCTGCTTCTTTCAAATAGATTTCGGCTACTTTTGAACCAGGGGCAAATGAAGATTTCACCCAAGGTTTGCGTTTTAAGCCAAGACGGTTGGCATTGCGTGCCAACAGCGCGGCGGCGACAACGTTGCGCGGATTGGAAGTATTGGTACAGGAAGTAATCGCGGCAATAATCACAGCACCGTCAGGCATTTGGCCGTCTGAAGGCTCTTCGTAAGGTTTAGCCAAGCCTTTGCTGGCCAAATCGGCGGTCGCAAAACGGGCATGCGGATTACTTGGGCCTGCCATGTTGCGCGTTACGTTGCTCAAATCAAATTTCAATACGCGAGGATAAACGGCGGTTTTCAAGGCATCTGCCCACAAGCCTGCGGTTTTGGCGTAGGTTTCTACCAATTTCACTTGCGCATCGTCGCGACCGGTCAGTTTCAAATAATCAATGGTTTGCTCGTCGATGGCGAACATTGCGGCAGTTGCGCCGAACTCAGGGGTCATGTTGGAAATGGTGGCACGGTCGCCGATGGACAGACTTCTTGCGCCTTCACCGAAAAACTCGACAAATGCGCCAACCACGCGCTCTTTACGCAAGAATTCGGTCAGTGCCAACACGATGTCGGTGGCAGTAATGCCCGGCTGGCGTTTGCCGGTCAGCTCAACGCCGACAATATCAGGCAGACGCATCATGGATGCACGGCCCAACATCACGGTTTCGGCTTCCAAACCGCCCACGCCTACGGAAATCACGCCCAATGAATCGACGTGCGGCGTATGTGAGTCTGTACCGACGCAGGTATCAGGGAATGCCACGCCGTTTTTGACTTGGACGACGGGCGACATTTTTTCCAAGTTGATTTGGTGCATAATGCCGTTGCCCGCCGGAATCACGTCCACATTTTCAAATGCGGTTTTCGTCCAGTTGATGAAGTGGAAACGGTCTTCGTTACGTCTGTCTTCGATTTCGCGGTTTTTGCGGAAAGCATCAGGATCGTAGCCGCCGCATTCAACGGCCAAAGAGTGGTCGACGATAAGCTGGGTTTGCACCACCGGATTCACTTTGGCAGGATCGCCGCCTTTTTCGGCAATTGCATCGCGCAGACCTGCCAAATCCACCAACGCTGTCTGCCCCAGAATATCGTGACACACCACGCGCGCCGGATACCAAGGGAAGTCGATTTCCTGTTTTCCCTCAATCAGCTGACCCAGCCAGCTTTGCAGCGTAGGCAGGTCGACTTTGTCTGCGCGGTTGACCAAGTTCTCAGCCAAGATGCGGCTTGTGTAAGGCAGCTTGTCGTAAGAGCCTGGTTTGATGTCTTCACACGCCTGACGCGCGTCGTAATATTCCAAATCCGTACCGGGCAAAGCTTTGCGGTAGCGTTGGTTGGCAGTCATGTTGGTTCTCCTAAATCTATTATTTTTTTGGTTTTGGGTTTCAGACGGCCTGTTGATTCGGACCTTCAGGCCGTCTGAAACCATAAATTCGGTTTTATTGCTTGTGATTTGAAATCTATTCGCGGTATGAAAAAAAATTGCCGCTCTGCTACCATCATTCCCGTATAGACGGAAATCCAAACTTAAATCTTTCGGCACTCTTTACAGAATGACGACAGCAGAGCAGCATGTTTTCCAAACGGCCGGCTCTCTCTCTCGCATACTGCACTAGGCCGTCGAAAAACGAAAACATCATTTATTCATTGTTTTCAAACGGCATTTCGAGATGGGGCGGGCTGGCGGCCCACCCTGCTGTTACGCGTATCAGCGGTTTTCAATCTCCACGAATGCCAAATCTTCAGGGCCTGTGTAGTTCGCGCTCGGACGGATGATTTTGCCGTCTTTGCGTTGCTCGAGAACGTGTGCGCTCCAACCGGTTGTACGGGAAATTACGAACAACGGTGTGAACATAGCGGTCGGTACGCCCAATTTTTGGTAGGAAACGGCAGAGAACCAGTCCAGATTCGGGAACATTTTTTTCTCTTCCCACATCACGCTTTCCAAGCGTTCGGCAATGTCAAAGAGGCGCATATCGCCGGTTTCTTTGCTCAAACCGCGTGCCACTTCTTTAATGACAACGTTGCGAGGGTCGGAGATGGTGTACACCGGATGACCGAAACCGATCACGATTTCTTTGCGGCCGATGCGTTCGCGGATGTCGGCTTCGGCTTCGTCGGCATTGCGGTAGCGTTTTTGAATATCGTAAGCCACTTCGTTTGCGCCGCCGTGTTTCGGACCTTTCAGCGCGCCGATTGCACCGGTAATGCTGGAGTACATATCAGAGCCTGTACCGGCAATCACGCGGGCGGTAAAGGTAGAAGCGTTGAACTCATGCTCCGCATACAGAATCAGTGAAACATGCATGGCTTTGATATGTGATTCGCTTGGGCGTTTGCCGTGCAACAGGTGCAAGAAATGACCGCCGATGGTCTCTTCGTCGCTTTCAACTTCAATGCGTTTGCCGTTGTGAGAATATTGATACCAGTACAGCAGGATGCTGCCGAGGCTGGCGATCAGTTTGTCGGCGATGTCGCGCGCTTCACTTTCCGGATGGCTTTCACGTTCAGGATGAACGCAGCCCAGCATGGATACGCCGGTACGCATTACGTCCATCGGATGGGTATGTGCAGGCAGGCTTTCCAAAACTTTGATCACACGGATAGGCAGGCCGCGCATGGATTTGAGTTTGGCTTTATAAGCGGCCAGCTCGAATTTATTGGGCAGATGACCGTGAATCAGCAGGTGGGCGACTTCTTCAAACTCGCATTTTTGTGCCAAATCCAAGATGTCATAACCGCGATAGCTCAAATCGTTACCGGTACGGCCAACGGTACACAATTCGGTATTACCGGCCGCAACGCCAGAAAGCGCAACGGATTTTTTAGGTTTGAAAGTCGGGGTTTGAGTAGTTGCAGTCATGGTATTTCTCCTTTGTATTTTTATGGGTTTTATTTTTCAGACGGCCGATGCGGATTTGTTGAAAGGCCGTCTGAAAGCGGTAAATCATTTTTGAAACAATTTATCCAGTTTTTGCTCGAAGGCATGATAGTTCAGATGCTCGTACAGCTCGGCACGGGTTTGCATGGTATCTACCACCGCCGCCTGCGTGCCGTCGCGCATAATCGCCTCATAAACATTCAATGCGGCTTTGCTTGCGGCGCGGAACGATGACAGCGGATACAGCACCAGCGATACGCCGTTTTCAGCCAGCTCGCTTTGCGTATAAAGCGGTGTAGCACCAAACTCGGTAATGTTGGCCAATACAGGTACTTTCACTGCATCTGCAAATTGGCGGTACATTTTCAAATCGGTCATGGCTTCAGGGAAAATCATGTCTGCACCAGCTTCGACACACGCTTGGGCTCGTTCGATAGCAGCATCCAAACCTTCTACCGCCAGCGCATCGGTACGCGCCATAATCACAAAGTTCTCATCAACGCGGGCATCGACGGCAGCTTTGATACGGTCGACCATTTCATCTTTAGAAACAATGGCTTTGTTCGGACGGTGGCCGCAGCGTTTTTGCGCTACCTGATCTTCGATGTGAACTGCTGCAACACCGGCGCGTTCAAAGTTGCGAATGGTACGGGCAATATTGAATGCACCGCCCCAACCCACATCAATGTCCACCAGCAGAGGCGTATCCACGTTGTCCGTAATGCGTCGTGCGTCGATCAGCACATCTTCCATTGTGGTAATGCCCAAATCAGGGATACCGCAAGAGCAGGCTGCCACGCCGCCGCCGGACAGATAAATCGCCTTGAAACCGCTTTGGGTGGCCAATCGTGCAAAGTAAGCATTGACGCAACCGACTACGGCAAGAGGGTTTGATTCTTTCACGGCTTGGCGGAAACGTGCTCCGGCAGAGTGTTGACTCATCATATTTCTCCTTTATAGACTTTTTTCATCAGTATTAATCGGACGGCTCGGTTTTTTCACAACCTGAAACGAACCGTTTAAAAATAAACAATTATTCTGAAAACTGTTTTCAGACGGCCTGTAAAATTTCAATCATCAACCATCTGAAAATTTAAAATCAATAAATACAAATAGTTATCAAAACCAATAAATACAATAAGGCTGAAGCGGAGGCGTACGTTTTTAAATTTTTATTAATCAGTATATGAATGGCTGCTGGGGGATACAGATATTTAAAAACCCGAAGTGTTTGTGGAAATGCGGAAACTGGATTCGGATTGAGAGCCTTCAGACCGTCGCGACTGCCAATAAGCTGGCAGCGACGGGAGCGGCAGAGATGGGAGAAAATCTATAACAAGAGAGAGTGGTTTGATACAGATTCATGATGATGTTCCTTTGTAGTGCGATGTAGTTTTTATTTATGGAAACAAATTTAAAAAATAAAACCGGTCTTGTCAAACACTTTTTTCAAAAAAATTATAAAAAATTCAGTTATTAATAAACGATTCTTTCGCAACAAACATAAAAAACGGACAGTCTCTGTCACATCAAACCCTGATGTAGCCTGGCTTCTGTCCGTTTTGTATTTTGGGTTTGCATTCAGAATGATTGTAAACAATCCATCAAAAAATAATTTATAATTGATTCATTTATAAGGAATTTTTTAAATACATCATCTAAAAAATTAGATTTTTTTAGCCTATGCTGTTCAGACGGCCTCTATCGGATGGCTACTTCGCGCTAAATGCCGTCTGAAAAGTCTGTTTGCCGACGGTAATATCGGCAGTGTAATCATGGCGGCCCTCGACACAAAACGGCAAGCGGATTTGCAAAGCCTGCCAGCTTCGCGGAGATTGTTTAGTCAGGTTATAGCGGTTGAAGCCCATGTCCATGTTTTTCATGCTGAAACTGATACTGACCACGCCCGTATTTTGCGGAACATTCTCTATCACAATATCAAATGGTTCGTGCGTATTGATGGATGTCGCACGCACTTTTGAACCGTCAGGCAGGACGCAGCCTTGTGTCAAATTACATTCGACTACTTTCGTTTTTGATTGCTGTTGCTGCCACCAATCCAAGAGCAGCAGTTTGGCCACCGCGAACACAATCAGTAAAACAGCGGCAATCAAAAGCTTTTGATTTTTACTCATTTCAGACGGCCTCAATGTCATTATCGGTCAAAACGGCATGCACACCCATGCTCTGCCACTGTTCACGATAAATGGAAACCAGACTTTCCGGAGCTGCCACAATCAGCGGCATCGCCACGCCTTGCGCCAAAATATCGGCAACTTGCCCGGCAGCCGCTTCGTCAGCCACTTTCCAAACAACGGCATCCGCATTTTGCACCTGCCGCCATTGTTCGGCATTTTCAATGATTGGCCACACACTGAGCGCTTCTATAGGTTTGCCTTGCTGCCAATCGGCAAATTCCAACAATACGGCAGATGCGCTTTGATGCTGAGTCAACATATATGGCACAACATGATATTCGCCCATGCTGTTTTGACCGCTCAAGCCGCTTTTCAGACGGCCTTGAAGCCGGCGCGGAATGGATAGGGAGCGTAACAATGCGCTATTGGCTGGCAGCATCGGCGTAACGGTAAAATCCCCGGCCTTTTGCCATGCCCATTTCTGCCCTTCCCTCGATTGGATTTCGCCCGTCCATTGGTCGGCTTCCACCCATAAAAAATGCAGGCGTACATGTGCATGTTCGTAGGAATGGACTTTGGTCAGCCACGGCGTAGCGGCAAGGATACGGATACCGAGTTCTTCTTCAAACTCGCGTTGCAAGGCTTGAAAATCGCTTTCACCGGCTTCCACCTTGCCGCCGGCAAATTCCCAATATCCGGCATAGGGCTTGCCCTCCGGGCGGGAACTGAGCAGGTAGCGGCCGTTTGGATCAAGCAAAATCCCGGCAACCACTTGCACCAAGGGACGTGTGTCTTCAGTCATCATGAGATTATTCTTATACGTAGCAGGCAGCGACACCTGCCGATTTATGCGTAAAAAAACGATGTCGGGCCTATGCGCCCGACTTTTAACAAATATCCAATCCTTCAGGCCGTCTGAAAAGGATGTTCTATTCCAGAATACTTAAATTGGCCGGCTTTATTTTTCCGCAATGACAAAAGCCATGACGGTATCTTCTTCATCGCTCATGCTCAGATGACAGCCGCGGATGCCCTGCTCTTCCAGCCATTTGCTCAAAGCCGGTGCAAAAAACAATTCAGGCTTGCCCAATGCGTCATGCCCGACACCGATATTACGGAAGGACACCACGCCGCGTATGCCCGTCCCGACAGCTTTGGCAAAGGCCTCCTTGGCGGCAAAGCGTTTGGCAAGATAGTTGACCGGCTTGCCTGCCTGCGGAAATTCCAACAGCTCTTCCGGGCTGAGAATGCGTTGCGCAAATGCCAGTCCGAATTTTTTGTTCAGGCGGATAATGCGTTTGAGGGAAACAATATCCGTGCCTATTCCGTAAATCATGGGTCTGCTCCTTGTTTAAATAGTCAGGCCGTCTGAAAATGCGGCTACCGGCCAAAGCAAACCGCTTTAGCCGGTATGGCTGATGCCCTTAAGGCAACATTCTGGCCCTGAACATGACTTCCTTCATTTGGCGGACCGCTTCAGGCAGGCCGAGGAAGAGTGCTTGGGAAATCAGCGAATGGCCGATGTTCAGCTCGCGGATGGCGAGAATTTGGGCAATCGGCGTTACGTTGTGAATGGTCAGGCCGTGTCCGGCGTTGACGATCAAGCCCAAATCGCTGGCGTAATGCGCACCGTTTTGAATGCGCTCGAATTGTTTCATCTGCTCGGCGTGGCCGTGCGCATCGGCATACGCACCGGTGTGCAATTCGATAACGGGCGCGCCGACATCATAAGCGGCTTGGATTTGCGCGTTGTCGGCATCGATAAACAAGGACACGCGGATGCCAGCGTCGGTCAGGATTTTGGTGAACTCGGCCACTTTATCCTGTTGCGCCAATACGTCCAAACCGCCTTCGGTGGTTACTTCTTGGCGTTTTTCAGGCACGATGCACACATCTTCCGGCATGACGTTGAGCGCGTTTTCCAGCATTTCTTCCGTCAACGCCATTTCCAAATTCAGGCGCGTGCGGATGGCGTTTTTAACGGCAAACACGTCCGCATCTTTAATATGGCGGCGGTCTTCACGCAAGTGCATGGTAATCAAATCTGCGCCGTGGGTTTCCGCAATCAGCGCCGCCTCGACAGGGCTGGGATAAATCGTACCGCGCGCATTGCGGACGGTGGCAATATGGTCGATGTTTACGCCTAACAACATAATAATGTCCTTTCTTTAAGGTTTCAGACGGCCTGAGCCTTCTCATATCAAAGGCCGTCTGAAAAAAATTCAACTGCCCAAACCAAACTGCTGCAACTGTTGCAAAACCTGCCGAGACTTGATGCCCTCGGGCAGAAGGTTGTCAATCAAAAGCCGCGTTACTTTCAAAGCCTGCCCCAGACTTTCCTGATGAACGAAACTGCCTTCCCTCAAATCGATTAACGTCGCACCCGATACGGCAACGCCTTTATTGAGCGCGTGAAAGCGGTCGGCCTCTGCCAAGGGCACCACAGCCTCTTCCGGCGTGAGCCAATACGTTTCTTCGCCGTTGATTTCATTGCCGTTGCCGTCATGGAACAAATCGGGGGCAAAGCCCAAGCGTGTCAGCAGCGTCCATTCAAAACGACGCAAAGCGGCAATGTGGTTGGCCTCGCAACAAATGGTTTTCATGGTTTCCGCCAAAACATCGTAAAGCTCGGGCAACGGGTCTTCGCGGACGGTCAACTTCAGCATCAACTCGTTCACATACAATCCGCTGAACAAAGCCCTGCCCTGCGGCTGCGGCCAACCGCCTATCCATTCGGCGCGATGTAAGGTCTTCAACTCTTGCGAACCATACCAAGACGCGCTCACCGGCACAAACGGCACCAACACGCCGCGCAACTCGCTCTGTCGTTTGCGCGCACTTCTGGCCAACAAAGCCACACGTCCATAACGGCGGCTGAAGGCCTCTACCCACAAGCTACTCTCGCGCCAAGGGGCGGAAGCAAGCAGAAAGACAGGTTCGTGGTTGATGCGGTTCGGTTGCGCCATAAGGGTTTGGAAAGATAAAGATTGTGTTGATTATAACGGAAAATCGACACAAAAGGCCGTCTGAAAGGCCTGCTTCTGTGAACAACGCCTGAAAACCTTTATAATCCGTTTTCAATAATTTTCCGATTTTGTTGACTTTATGCCGAAATTCCAGCTCAAATCCACGCTTTCCATACTTTCTCTCGCCCTGTTATCCGCCTGCTCCTTGGTGAAATACCAACCCATTGCCGGTATTGATGCAGTCGATTTGAAGCAAGGCTACCGCTTTGAAACCAGCAAACTCCAGCGTGAAGACGATGACGATACCTTAATTGTCGTCATGTTTTCAGGCGGAGGAACGCGTGCGGCGGCCTTGGGTTACGGCGTTTTGGAACAGCTTAACCAGCAGCAGGTAACCATCGGCGGTAAGAGAAAATCCTTGCTGGCCAACGTCGATGTCGTCGTCGGCGTATCCGGCGGATCGGTTTTGGCCGCCTATTTCGCATTAAAAGGCGAAGACACCATCCCATTGTTTTACAAACGCTTCCTGCATCAAAACTTCCAACGCCAAGTCATCAAACAAGCCTTTTCCATGTCCAACCTACCCCGCCTTGCCTCCCCCGAGTACGGGCGCGGAGATTTGTTGCAGGAGCAGTTTGAAAACTATCTTTTCGGCAAAGCCACTTTCCGCGATTTGGAAAAACACGGAAAAGGCCCGTTTGCCATCATTTCCGCCACCGATATGGGCATAGGCGAACGCTTCAACTTCACGCAGGAATACTTTGATCCGATGTGTATCGACCTGGGCAACCTCCGCATCGCCCGAGCCGTCGCCGCATCCAGCTCCGTCCCCATGGTCTTTGCACCGATCACCCTAAACAACAACGGCGGACGCTGCAACTACACGCCGCCGATTAAAATCGAAAACGTAGACGACAGTGAAACAGGCAGACAACAAAGCCGCACTATAAAAGAGTTTTACGAGCGATTCCAAAAATACGCAGACGGGAAAAACCGCCCCTACATCCACCTGATAGACGGCGGCCTGACCGACAATCTGGGCATGCGCAGCCTTTTGGACATGACGGAGATGTATCCGGAAAAAATTCTGACGCATAAAATCAAACAAAACAAAATCCGCCATATCGTCGTTATCAACGTCAATGCGCAAAACCAAGTCAGCAGCAATTTGGACAAAACCGCGGCCGTTCCCGGTTTCCGCGACGTCGTCTCCTCCATCGTCAATATCCCCATCGACCAAAACTCGCAAGAATCCCTGCGCCGTTTCCGCGCCTTCGTCGATCAGTGGAATAAAGACAAACAAACCGACGGCATCAGCTTCTCCTTCGTCAGCCTCAACCTCAAAGACCTCCCTCCTTCCGAGTTGAGGGAAAAAGTATTGAACATTCCGACCAGTTTTTATCTGCCGCCGGAAGATGTGGACAACCTGTGTACCGCCGCTGCCGAACTGATGAAGCAATCGCTGGACTACCGCAACCTGCTGACAGAATTTGCAGCACATCACAATCCAGACACCATCTTTGCCGAACCGCCGCCGGACGCTAAAGATTTCAAACCGTTAAACGAAAAAGAAACACAGAAACAATCTGTTCCATAAAGTATTGCTCTGTTAAAATAGACAAATAGATTTCAACCCCTTCAGACGGCCTCAGAGATAAAGGCCGTCTGAAAAAAATATCAAAAACAGAATACAACCATGACCGAAAAAACCACGCCTATCGTTACCAATATCGACCGCCCCATCCTCGTTCCGCCCGGCGGTCATAAAAAAGTCCTGCTGCATTCCTGCTGCGCCCCGTGCAGCGGCGAAGTAATGGAAGCCCTGCTTGCCAGCGGCATCGACTACACCATTTATTTTTACAACCCCAATATCCATCCGCACAAAGAATATATGCTGCGCAAAGAAGAAAACATGCGCTTTGCGGATAAATTCGGCATTCCCTTCATCGACAAAGACGACGACTACGAAAACGACCGCAAAGAATGGTTCGCCAAAGCCAAAGGCATGGAATTCGAACCCGAACGCGGTATCCGCTGCACCATGTGTTTCGACATGCGTTTTGAAAAAACGGCCCAATACGCCCATGAAAACGGCTTCCATGTATTCACCAGCTCACTGGGCATTTCACGCTGGAAAGACATGAAACAGATCAACGGCTGCGGCCATCGCGCTGCCGAGCCCTACGATGACTTGGTTTATTGGGATTTCAACTGGCGCAAAGGCGGCGGCAGCGCACGCATGATTGAAATCAGCAAGCGCGAACATTTCTACCAACAAGAATACTGCGGATGCGCCTATTCCCTGCGCGACTCCAATGCCCACCGCAAATCGCAAGGCCGCATCCCCATCAAGCTGGGCGTGTTGTATTACGGTGATGAATCCACTCAATACGAGCCTCAAGCCGAAAGCAAAATCATCGTTGAGAAATAAAAATCAAAGGCCGTCTGAAACCTTCAGACGGCCTTTATTCAAATCAGCCGATTAACGGCGGCGGAATTTGCCATGATCAAAATCATCAAATGCCCGATAAGCGGCTTGGCATTGGATTTTTTGTTCGGCATAAGGCAAACTGCGGAACGCTTTTGCCGCTTTTCGGTTTTCCTTCAGCTCGGCCTTGTTGCCCTTGTAGCGATACCAAGCGGCACGGCGCTCAAGGTATTGCTTGCAAGCGGGATGCAATTTGTTTTTCTTCGCTGGCTGGTGTTTGCTCACATGAGGGCCATGCGGCTTGGCCGCCACCTCGGCAGAATAAGCACCCAAACTCAATATGGCAATCGCCGCCAGTGCGGAACCTAAATTTTTCAACATTAACATGATTCGCCTCCTAAATAGTTTTTCCATTATATGTTTCGCCTAGGCACCGGCAAAACGCCCATTTTTTACATGACAAAAAATGTGGTTAATTACTACATCATACTACTTGCTTTGCAAAATTTAACACACCTTCCATTTAGACGAAATCTGAATATAAATCTCTTTATTTCATAAGCCTCTAGAAAAATTTTGAACAAATGTGATGCAAACACAAAATAATGCCTGACCGCCACAAACCCACATAAAACCTAGCCTGAGCCATTCCCCTCTTTAATCAACCCCCGAAAAAAGCGCATTGTCAAGTCTAGTTAAACAAGGAAAAATACATTATATTGTGCCGTTCAAAGCAATCAAATACCGTATCTTGTGTTTTTTAATGGGAAGACTGAATAATGAATGCAGCAACGAATATTAAAGTAACCAAACGCGACGGACGCTTGGAAGATATCGATTTAGACAAAATCCACCGTGTTGTTACTTGGGCGGCGGAAGGCTTACAAAACGTCTCCGTATCGCAAGTCGAGCTCAAATCACATATTCAGTTTTACAACGGTATCCGTACCGACGACATCCATGAGACCATCATCAAGGCCGCGGCCGACCTGATCTCACAAGACACGCCCGATTATCAATATCTGGCTGCCCGCCTCGCCATTTTCCATCTGCGCAAAATCGCTTACGGCGAGTTCGAACCGCCCCACCTCTACGATCACGTTAAAAAACTGACCGATGCGGGCAAATACGACCGCCACATCATCGCAGATTACAGTCGCGAAGAGTTTGACGAGCTGAATGCCTATATCGACCATAGCCGCGACATGACCTTCTCTTATGCTGCCGTGAAACAGCTCGAAGGCAAATATCTGGTTCAAAACCGCGTGACCCGCCAAATTTATGAAACGCCTCAGTTTTTATACATTTTGGTGGCCATGTGTCTCTTTAGCAAATATCCGAAAGAGACCCGTTTGGATTACGTCAAACGATTTTACGACGCCGTTTCCACATTCAAAGTATCGCTGCCTACGCCTATCATGAGCGGCGTGCGTACGCCTACCCGTCAATTCTCAAGCTGCGTATTGATTGAATGCGACGACAGCCTCGACTCCATCAACGCCACCACCAGTGCGATTGTGAAATACGTTTCCCAACGAGCAGGCATCGGCATCAACGCCGGCCGTATCCGCGGCTTGGGTAGCGAAATCCGTGGCGGTGAAGCGCAACATACCGGCTGTATCCCATTCTTCAAAATGTTCCAGGCGGCCGTTAAGTCCTGCTCACAAGGCGGCGTACGCGGCGGCGCGGCAACCTTGTTCTACCCATTGTGGCACATCGAAGCCGAAAGCCTGTTGGTATTGAAAAACAACCGCGGCGTGGAAGACAACCGCATCCGCCAACTGGACTACGGCGTGCAAATCAACCGCCTGCTGTACACCCGCTTGATTAAAGGCGGCAACATTACCCTGTTCTCGCCGAATGAAGTTCCGGGTTTGTATGATGCGTTTTTTGCCGACCAAGACGAATTCGAGCGTCTCTACACGAAATACGAGCAAGACCCGAACATCCGCAAACGCACTTTGCCGGCAACAGAATTGTTCTCCACCCTGATGCAGGAGCGCGCCGGTACCGGTCGTATCTATATCCAAAACGTTGATCACTGCAACACGCACAGCCCTTTTGATCCACGCGTTGCGCCTGTTCATCAGTCCAACTTGTGCATGGAAATCGCCCTGCCGACCAAACCTTTGGACAACATCAACGATCCGAACGGCGAAATTGCCTTGTGCACCTTGTCCGCCTTCAACTTGGGCGCATTGAACAACTTGGACGAACTGGAAGAACTCGCCGATTTGACCGTACGCGCACTTGATGCCCTGCTGGACTATCAAGACTATCCGGTTGCAGCCGCACGCACCGCAACCATGAACCGCCGCACGCTCGGCATCGGCGTCATCAACTACGCCTACTATTTGGCGAAAAACGGCGTACGTTACAGCGACGACTCTGCGCTTGGCCTGACCCACCGCACCTTTGAAGCCATGCAGTATTACCTGCTCAAAGCATCGGTGAACCTTGCCAAAGAATACGGCGCATGTCCGCTCTTCAACCAAACCGTTTATTCGCAAGGCAAACTGCCCATCGACACCTACAAAAAAGACTTGGACGCCGTGTGCAACGAGCCTTTGCACTACGACTGGGAAAGCCTGCGCGCCGACATCGTCAAATACGGCCTGCGCAACTCTACCCTGACCGCACTCATGCCGTCTGAAACCAGCTCGCAAATTGCCAACGCCACCAACGGCATCGAGCCTCCACGCGGCCTGGTCAGCGTTAAAGCATCGAAAGACGGTATTTTGAAACAAGTCGTACCGGAATTTGAAACCCTGAAAGATGCCTACGAAACCCTGTGGCAGCTTCCCGGCAACGAAGGCTACCTGAAACTCGTTGGTGTAATGCAAAAATTCGTCGATCAATCGATTTCTGCCAATACCGCCTATGACCCTAACAAATTTGAAGGCAGCAAAGTTTCCATGAAACAAATGCTGAAAGATCTGCTGACCGCCTACAAATATGGCGTCAAAACCCTGTACTACCACAACACCCGCGACGGCGCGGACGATACGCAGACCGATATTCAGGATGACGGTTGCGCTGGAGGGGCTTGTAAGATTTAAATAAGATGAATTTTCAGACGACCAGTAAAGTCTAAAGGGTCGTCTTAAAAATATTGGGAAAATAATATTACAAGGAAAAATGATGTTTTATCATGTATTGGTAGAAACTAATGAGAAAGATAAGAATGGCAATAATAAACAATATTATGAACTTGATATGCAAGATAAAACTAAGTTATTAGATAAGTTTGCAATACCTTATCTAAAAGAACAAACATTACGAATAAATGGCTATAAAATAAATGATGCCTGCCGATTTGTTGTAACAAAGTCTGACTTAAATACCGAAATCATTGTGGAAAACGTTAAAAAAGATCCTAGAACTGACCAATTCTTAGCACTGTTTTACTCAAGAGAGAAAGCATCAAAAGCAAATCAATATACACAAGACATAACTGATGATATTTTAGAAGAAGCTCAAAATTTATTAAGTACTACTGTTTCAGAACCCAAAAAAGAGCTACCAATTAGCTCAAACAAAATTTTCATTGTTCATGGTAGAGACCGTAACCTACTTACTCAAGTAGAGAATGTACTGAGAGCATTAGGACTAGAACCAATTATTTTGCAAGAGCAAGCCAATATCGGAAAAACAATTATTGAAAAAATTGAAGAATGTACAGATGTAGGTTTTGGTATTGTTCTTTATACGCCATGCGATGAAGGTCGTCTGAAATCAGAAGATGGAGAGCTTAAATCCCGCGCAAGACAAAATGTAGTGCTTGAACATGGTTATTTGATGGCGAAGTTAGGGAGGGAAAGAGTTTGCTGCTTAGTTAGTAAAAATGTTGAATTTCCATCAGATATTCAAGGTTTAGGTTATATACCAGCAAATGATTTTGACCAATGGAAATACAAAATTGCCAAAGAGTTAAAAGCAGCAGGATTCGATATTGATATGAACAAACTTTGAAATACATAACTTCCAAAGTTACCAAATTTTTTCAGACGACCTTTGTCTAATTCAAAAGGTCGTCTGAAATCTTAACTTTTAAATTTAAATCAACCTGAGAAACACCATGTCCTGCGAACACCTAGTTATGTCCTACAGCACCTTTTCCAAAACCAAAAACGACGCGCTGAAAGAGCCGATGTTTTTTGGTCAGCCGGTAAATGTCGCCCGTTATGACCAGCAGAAATACGAAGTATTTGAAAAACTGATTGAAAAACAATTATCTTTCTTCTGGCGTCCGGAAGAAATCGACGTGTCGCGCGACCGTATCGACTACGCCAATCTACCTGAACACGAAAAACATATTTTCATCAGCAATCTGAAATATCAAACCCTGCTCGATTCGATCCAAGGCCGCAGCCCGAATGTTGCGTTCTTACCTTTGGTGTCTATTCCCGAGCTGGAAACGTGGATTGAAACGTGGAGCTTCAGCGAAACCATCCACTCGCGCAGCTACACTCATATCATCCGCAATATCGTGAATGATCCGTCAGTCGTATTCGATGATATTGTGCAAAACAAATACATTATCGCCCGCGCCGAAGACATTGCCTGCTATTACGATGATTTGATTGAATACACCCAGTATTACAACCTGTTGGGTGAAGGCACGCACAATGTCGGCGGCAAGCTCGTTACCGTATCTTTGCGCGAGTTGAAGAAAAAACTCTATCTCTGCCTGATGTGCGTCAACGTATTGGAAGCCATCCGCTTTTACGTTTCATTCGCCTGTTCGTTCGCCTTTGCAGAGCGCGAATTGATGGAAGGCAACGCCAAAATCATCAAGCTGATTGCCCGTGATGAAGCCCTGCATTTGACCAGCACCCAGCATATGCTCAACCTGATGCGTGCCGGTGCCGATGATCCTGAAATGGCTGAAATTGCCAATGAATTGCAGGACGAATGCTTCAACCTCTTTAAAAAAGCAGCCGAGCAGGAAAAAGAATGGGCGGCCTATCTGTTTAAAGACGGCTCAATGATTGGCCTAAATAAAGAAATTTTGGCTCAATACGTTGAATACATTACCAATCTGCGTATGCAGGCGGTTGGCCTTCCAGCCGGATTTGAAGGTGCGACCCAAAACCCGATTCCTTGGATTAACGCGTGGTTGTCTTCTGACAATGTACAGGTTGCGCCGCAGGAAGTGGAAATTTCTTCTTACTTAATCGGTCAGATTGATTCGGAAGTCAGCGCGGACGATTTGGGCGATTTCGAGCTGTAATCGAACATTCGGTTTTATGATCAAGGCCGTCTGAACGGTGTGGCAGAAATCTTTGATTTCGTCTTTACACCGTTTCAGACGGCCTTTCCAATCCAAACAAATCATATGGCACTCATTAGCACACACGACAAAACCTTCCAACTCCAACAAGGCGAAACCTTATTGGAGGGCTTGGAGCGCACCGGACACGAGGTTGAATACCAATGTCGCAGCGGTTATTGCGGTTCATGCCGGGTTAAAATCTTGGATGGGAAAGTCTCTTATGATAATTTTCCGCTCGCCTTTGTCGCGCCCGGAGAAATTTTGCCGTGCTGCTGCCGGGTTACTGAAGACATCAAACTTGATTGTCGGGAGCGCATCAAAGAGCCGGATTTATTTGATGTCGATTTATTTGAAGACAAATAAAAAATGCCGTCTGAACATTGTGGCTGAAATCTTTGATTTCATTTCCACTGTTCAGACGGCATTTTGTATGACAAAGCTTATTTACGCTCGCCAACCGGCAAAACCGTCTTGCCGAAAGATTCGTTGATGACCTCTGCCGCTGCCAAGTAGAACGCACCAAGTGCAGTTACCAAGCCTAAGCAACCGCCGATATGGACGATGCTATGATTTTCCATGCCATCGCCAATACCCAAAGCAAAGAAAGTCAGCGTCAAAAAAAAGAAAATACCGCTCAATACTTTAGGCTTGGTCAAGGTGGCCACAAACATCATCAGCGAAAACATACCCCATGCGCAAAGATACCAGCCGATAAATGCCGGTGCTGTTTCACCTTTAAAAAAGATGATAAACAAAGCCCATGTCCACCAGAAGGCGCCATAGCTGATAAAAGCGGTAAAGCCGAACGTATTGCCTTTCTTGAACTCAAACATACCGGCAATAACTTGGGCGATACCACCAAAGGCGAGAGCCATGCTCAAAACTAAGCCGACACCCTCTTGAGCAGTAAAAAAGCCGCCGTTAATCAGACTGAGCAACCAAGTTGTCAATGCAAAGCCACACAGGCCTACTGGACCTGGGTTCGCCAGATTTTCTTTAGTAGTAGTCATTTTATTTCTCCTCTGGTTATTAAAATAGGAAACCCATTGTTACAGGTTTTATTCAAAATTAAAAGAAATAAATTTAAAAAAATCAGGCCGTCTGAAAAATATTTTTCAGACGGCCTTGAATATTAATAATTAAATTATCCTAAAATCGCCAAGATTTTCCTTAATTCGTTGGCATCAATTTGACCGGGAGCCGACGTTTTTTGTGCTGCACCAAAGGTAACAGCCGAGCCGAAAGTCGAGCCGGCCAAGCGGCTGACAACTCCGGTTTTACCCATGGACATAGTAATAATCGGGCGGTCGATAATTTGTGAAGCATCATATGTCGCCTGCAACAGGGTCAATACATCTTGCGGCGATTGCGGCATCACGGCAATTTTGCAGATATCCGCGCCCCACTCGGCCATTGTTTTCAGACGGCCTGTAATATCTACCAAAGACGGCGTGGCTTGGAAATCGTGATTGCAAAGCAAGGCGGCAGTTTGATATTCATGTGCCAAGGCGATGATTTGTTTGACGCCGCCCTCCTCGGCAAAAAGCTCGATGTCGATAATATCAGCTTGTTTGGAACAGATAATTTTTTCCAATAATTCAAAATAATAGTCTTCCGAACAAGGCGTATTGCCGCCCTCTTGCGCCCTTCTAAACGTAAACAGCAAAGGCTTGTCAGGAAAAGCCTGTCGGACAATGCCTAATTGCTCGGCAATAAAATCGGCATCAAGCGCCTCTTGGAAAAAATCCGCACGAAATTCAATAATGTCAAAAGCCGTCTCTTTCAATACGCGCAAAGCCTGCTCCAATTCCTGCGTATTGGCGGCCACCAGCGGCACGGCAATTTTAGGCAGGCCTTTGCCGATCTCGATATTTTTGATGATGACAGGTTTCATATTGTTCCTTTTTGCTGTTCAAACCAATCAGTGCAGATGCTCGTAAATGGTTTCCGCCAATGCTTTGCTGATGCCTTCCACTTTTTCCAAATCCTCGCGGCTGGCCGCAATCACGCCGCGCAGACCGCCGAATCGGGTAAGCAATGCTTGGCGGCGTTTGCTGCCGATACCGGGGATTTCGCTGAGTGAGGAAGTAACGCGTGCTTTGTCGCGTTTTTTGCGGTGGCCTGTAATGGCAAAGCGGTGCGATTCATCGCGTACGGTTTGCAATAAATGTAAAGCCGGGCTGTTGGGCGGCAGGCGGAAAACTTCTCCGGTAAAAGGCAGTATGAGTTCTTCCATGCCGGCTTTGCGCTCGGGGCCTTTGGCGATACCGACCAAAGGAATGTGCAGCCCGAGTTCTTCCCATACCGATACGGCAACGCCGATTTGCCCTTTGCCGCCGTCAATCAATACGACATCGGGCCATTTGACGGCCTCTCCGTTGGCTTCGGCTTCCTGCATTTTGCCGTAACGGCGCGTCAACACTTCGCGCATGGCGGCGTAGTCGTCGCCGGGTTTGGCGGTAGTGATGTTGTAGCGGCGGTATTGAGAAGGCTGGATGTTTTGCTCATCGTACACAACGCAGGACGCAATCGTGGCTTCGCCTTGCGTGTGGCTGATGTCGAAGCATTCAAGGCGGTTAAGGCCGTCTGAATCCATGCCGAGGATTTTGGCCAGTTCGTCGATGCGGTGTTGCTGGCTGCTTTGTTGCAGGCGGCGTTGGGCAATCGCCATTTGTGCGTTTTGCTCCGCCATTTTCAACCAGACTTTGCGTTCGCCTATGGTTTTGGTGACAAATTGCATCTGTTTGCCGTGTTCGCCTTCCAAAGCCTCTTTCAGCGCATCGGGAACGGGAAAGTTGCTGATGATGATGTCGGGTTTACTTTTGCCCAGATAATGTTGGGCGACAAAGGCTTCGGCGTAATCTTGTCCGTTTGGTTCGGGATCGTTTTTGGTGTCGGGGAAGAAGCTTTTATCGCCGACGTGCCGCCCGCCGCGTATGCTGACCCAGTGTACGCAGACCAGGCCGTCTGAAACCGCCAGCGCGAGCAAATCGATATCGTTGGGATTGTTCGGATTTTTGCTGTCGATAAACTGATTACTCTGCATGATACCGAGCGCTTGGATTTGATCGCGGTAACGCGCGGCTTCTTCAAATTGCAGATTGGCGGCGGCGGTTTGCATTTTGTGTTGCAAGGTGTGCGTCAGTTCGTCGGTTTTGCCATTAAGGAAAGTCGCGGCTTCACGCACGCTGTCGCGATAATCTTCTTCGCTGATGTAGCCGACACAAGGCGCGGTGCAACGTTTGATTTGGTAAAGCAGGCAAGGACGGTCGCGGTGTTCAAACACGCTGTCTTCACAGGTACGCAACATAAAAACTTTTTGCAACAATTGAATGCTGTCGCGCACGGCGTTGCTGTTGGGATACGGGCCGAAATATTGATTAGGCTTCTTCAGCGTGCCGCGGTAATACGCCATTTGCGGATATTGATGGCCGCTGAGCATCAAATAAGGATAGCTTTTGTCATCGCGGAAAAGAATATTGTATTTCGGCGACAAGGCTTTGATGAAGTTGTTTTCGAGAATCAGTGCTTCGGCTTCGGAACGCGTGATGGTGGTTTCGATATGGTGAACCTGTTTTACCATCAATGCGATGCGCGGCGAATGGTCGCTTTTTTGGAAATAGCTGGAAACGCGCCGCTTGAGATTGACCGCTTTACCGACATACAAAACATTGTTGTCTTCGTCAAAAAAACGGTACACGCCAGGCAGGTTAGGTAGATTTTTCAGAAAAAGAGGTAAATCGAACGGTTCGGTTGCGCTCACGGGATTTTCTTTTGGAATAAGCAGGCCGTCTGAAAATGTTTCAGACGGCCTTTTTCATTGACGTTTAAGATTCTTGAGACGGAGTATCTTCAGTTTCTACCACTTGGTTTTCAGCTGCATCGCTTTCTAAAGCGGCTTCATCTTCAGCCTCTTCAGCCACGCGCTCCAAGCTGACCAAGGTTTCGCCTTCATCCAGATTAATCAGGCGGACACCTGCGGCAGCGCGGCCGGTCTCACGGATTTGCTCAACTTTGGTACGAATCAGGACGCCGCCGCTGGTAATCAGCATCAGGTCGTCGGTTTCGCTGACCAAAGTCGCGGCAACCAAATCGCCGTTGCGTTCGCCGGTATTGATGGCGATATTGCCTTGGCCGCCTTTGTTTTTACGGCTGTAATCGGCAATCGGGGTACGTTTGCCATAGCCGTTGGCCGTAGCGGTCAATACTTGCAAATCACTTTGCTCGGCCTCAGGGGCGAAGGTAATCAGGCTGACAATCTTGCCATCGGCCGGCAGGCGCATACCGCGCAAACCGCCGCTGCCGCGACCGGACGGACGGACACCGTGTTTGCCGCTTGGCAATGCGTTTTCGGCATTTTCATCATCCAGGCCGTCTGAATCTTCGTTTTCGGTTTCGATATCGGCATCTTCTGCCTCATCGTTGCCGGATTTTTCCCAATATTCGTTAAAGCGGATGGCTTTGCCCAAGTTGGAGAACAACATAATATCGTCCGCACCGCCGGTTTGCGCTGCGCCGACCAAGTAATCGTCTTCTTTAAGCGCGATGGCTTTGATGCCTTGGCTGCGGACGTTTTTAAACGCAGACAGCTGGACTTTTTTCACCATGCCTTGTGCAGTGGCGAAGAAGACGTATTGGTCTTCCGGGAACTCGCGGACGGCCAAGATGGCGCTGACTTTTTCACCTTCTTCCAATTGGATGACGTTGTTAATCGGACGGCCGCGGCTGTTGCGGCCGCCTTCCGGCAGTTTGTACACTTTAATCCAATGGCACTTGCCCAAATTGGTGAAGCACATCAAATAATCATGCGTATTGGCAACAAACAGGGTTTCGATAAAATCTTCGTCTTTGGTGGCCGCTGCCTGTTTACCGCGACCGCCGCGACGCTGCGCCTGATAATCGGTAGTCGGCTGGGTTTTGATGTAGCCGCCATGAGTCAGGGTAACGACCATTTCGCGTTGCGGAATCAGGTCTTCATCGGCAATGTCGCCACCAAACGGATTGATTTCGCTGCGACGCTCATCACCAAAGTTGGCTTTAATATCTGCCAATTCTTCGCGGATGATTTGGGTAACGCGTTCAGGTTTGGAAAGAATATCCACGAAATCAATGATTTTACTCATCAGGTTTTTATATTCGCCGACAATTTCTTCCTGATCGAGGCCGGTCAGGTTGCGCAGGCTCATGCGCAGGATGGCATCGGCTTGCAATTCGCTCAGGTAATAGCCTTGACTGTGCAGACCCAAATTTTCAGGCAAGCCTTCAGGGCGCATCATTTGCAGGTCCAAATCCGTACGGCTGAGCATATCTTCAACCAAGCTGCTGCGCCATGGGCGGGACAGCAGTTTTTCTTTGGCTTCCGGCGCATTGGCAGATTCTTTGATCAGACGGATGATTTCGTCGATATTGGACAAGGCCACCGCTTTACCTTCGGCAATATGGCCTTCATGACGCGCTTTTTTCAGGCGGAACAGGGTACGGCGGGTAACGACTTCGCGACGGTGGCGCAGGAATTCGGACAGGATTTGTTTCAGGTTCAGCAAACGCGGCTGGCCGTCAACCAAGGCCACCATGTTGATACCGAAGCTGTCTTGCAGCTGGGTCAGTTTGTAGAGTTGATTCAAAACGACTTCGGCATTTTCATTGCGTTTCAATTCGATTACGACACGCATACCAGATTTGTCGGACTCGTCGCGCAGGTCGGATACGCCTTCCAACGTTTTTTCGCGTACCAATTCGCCGATTTTCTCAACCAGCTTGGCTTTGTTTACTTGATATGGGATTTCATCGATTACAATGGCTTCGCGCTCGCCGTTTTTGCCGATAGGCTCGATATGGGTTTTACCGCGCATGACCACGCGGCCGCGGCCAGTTTTATAGCCTTCGCGAACGCCGCTCAAGCCGTAAATAGTTGCGCCGGTCGGGAAATCGGGCGCTTGGATAATGTTGATCAGCTCGTCAATTTCAGTTTCAGGCTCATCCAACAAGCGCAGGCAGGCATTGATGGTATCGCCCAAATTGTGCGGCGGGATATTGGTTGCCATACCGACGGCAATACCGGACGAACCGTTTACCAACAGCGCGGGGAAACGGGTCGGCAATACCAGCGGCTCATGTTCGCTGCCGTCATAGTTGGGGCCGAAATTGACGGTTTCTTCTTCAATATCCGCCAGCATTTCATGGGAAATCTTTTCCATGCGGATTTCGGTATAACGCATGGCTGCCGCGGCCAATCCGTCAACGGAACCAAAGTTGCCCTGACCGTCGATCAGCACATAACGCATGGAAAAATCTTGCGCCATGCGGACGATGGTATCGTAAACGGCCGTATCGCCGTGGGGATGGTATTTACCGATAACGTCGCCGACGATACGCGCCGATTTTTTATAGGCGGAATTCCAGTTGTTTTTCAACTCGTGCATCGCGTACAACACGCGGCGGTGTACCGGCTTGAGACCGTCGCGGACATCCGGCAGGGCTCGACCCACAATCACGCTCATGGCGTAATCGAGGTAGCTCTTGCGCATTTCGTCTTCAAGGCTGACAGGCAGGGTTTCGAGTGCAAATTTATGGTCGTTGCGGATGGTTGCGTCGGTCATGATTATCTGTAATTTCTTATGGCAAAAATCTTGTTAATTCTACCACAAAACAAGCGGTTTATGGCTTTTGCGTGAAGGCCGTCTGAAACAGGGTTTCAGACGGCCTTTATTCTTTCTAAGCAATCATTTAAAGGCTGCAAGAAACTTCATTGGACGCCTGAAGGCTCAACGCTTTGCGTTTTTTGGCCTTTTCATAACGGCAGCGTTGGCGCGGTGTATTGATTTCCAATGGCGGCACGGCAACCGGCTTGCCGTCTTCTACGGCAACCATGGTGAAGTAGCAGCTGTTGGTATGGCGCACTTCGCCAGTGCGGATGTTTTGCGCTTCAACGCGGATGCCGACTTCCATAGAAGTGCGGCCAGTGTAGTTGATGCTGGCGTAAAAGGTTACCAGTTCGCCGACATGGATAGGCTCTTTAAACAAAACTTTATCGACAGACAAGGTAACGCAGTAGTTGCCGCTGTATCGGCTGGCGCAGGAATAAGCGACTTGGTCGAGCAGGCGCAATAATTCGCCGCCGTGGACGTTGCCGCTGAAGTTTGCCGTATCCGGCATCATCAGCTCAGACATGATGAGTTCGTGAGAAGGAAGTTGGCGTGCTTGTTCCATGGTTTGGCCTCTTGAAGTGGTTCGTTTTTAAGGCCGCCTGTTATTTCAGACGGCATGTTTTGTAGGAATTTTGATTCTACCGTTTTTGAGTGGAAAAATTCAATCTGGCGCACCTAATCATAGCCATTTTCTACGTGAGAAGAAAATCAGCAGTCCGATGATAATGCACAGCATCACACCCAAAACCATGAAATAGCCGTAATGCCAATGCAGCTCGGGCATATTGTCGAAGTTCATGCCGTAGATGCCGGTGATGACGGTCAGCGGCATGAAGATGATGGTAATAACCGTCAACACGCGCATTTGCTGGTTCATGCGGTTGGATTGGAAGGAAAGGTAAATGTCCATCATGCTCAACACCATATCACGCGAGGCATCAAGCGATTCGATAAGCTGCATATTGTGGTCGTACACGTCGCGCAGATAGACGGTCGATTCGCCTTTGAAAATGGCAAAATCGCCGCGTACGGCCAGCTGGTAAAACACATCGCGCAAGGGCAAAAGCGTTCGGCGCAGGCGGACGGCATCGCGCTTGAGGCGGTGAATCTTACTGAGAATATCGCTGTTTTCATTTTTAAACAGGGATTTGTCTATGGTTTCAAAACGGTTGTTGTATGATTCCAAAACGATAAAATAGTCGTCCACAATGCGGTCAAGCAGGCAATACGCCAGAAACGCCGTATTTTTGTTCAAAATATTGTGCGGATTTTCGTGCATCTGCCGGCGCAGCTGGCTGAACAAGCCCAGCGGTTTTTGTTGGAAAGACAATACAAAATCTTTGCCGATAATCACATACACTTGGTCGGAATGGAGCTTGCCTGTGGTGGTGTAATGGTAAACCTGTGCGGCAGTAAATACATAGTTGCCGTAGTCTTCGATTTTCGGGCGCTGCTTGCGGCTGAGAATGTCTTCAATAACCAGCTCATGGATGCCGTAAGGCTCAAGCGCGTGTTTGAGCAAAGCAGCATCATTGATGCCGACAAAATGCAGCCAGTTGATTTGGTCTTCTTGCGGGCGTGCAATATCGGGCAAAGCCTTTCCAGCAAGATAATCATGCTGAACAAAGGTATCGGCGGAATATAAGGTTTGGTGGATGGCAGAACGCGGCGCATTGTCCGTATTGCTGCGCTGCATGGCCTGCTCTTGCAGATTGTCGTTTGTCTCAACAGGATTGGCTGGTTTATTCATAAAAAGAAATCATGTTTATTGGTTTGAATGGATTGTACAGACATAAAAGGCCGTCTGAAAACTGATTTTCAGACGGCCTGATGACATTGATTAATGTTTTATTAGGCTTGAGGCGCTGTTTGTTCCAACTCTAATGCGGCGGCGAGTAAGGACAAGCGTGCCATTACGCCGTAAACGTAGAGGCGGTTGTGTTCGTTGTCCACGTCGCAGTCTTTCTCGGAGCGTGGCATACCGAGCGAATCCCATTGTTCGAATACGCGTTTGCAGGCTTCGGGGGCCTCTTGGGAGTTGTCGCCGCTACCGGTGGGAATGCTGTTGGACAGCGGGACGAACACCATGCCGCCGGCGTTGAGGTTTTCGTCCGCTCCGCGTCCTTCGTGTACACGGAAGAAGCCGCCGATGACGAAACGGTCCATCATATACACGACAGGTTCGCTGACGGCGCCGTTCATGGTTTCATAGGTATAAATGCCTTCTTGGACAATGACTTCGCTGACTTCCAAACCTTCTTTGACTTTTGCCATTTTATTGCGGTTTTTGCGGTTCAATCCGCGCACTTCATCGGCTGATTTAACGCTCATCACGCCCATGCCGTAAGTGCCTGCGTCGGCTTTGACAATCACGAAAGGTTGGTCGGTAATACCCAATTCATCGTATTTGGCTTGAATTTTCGCCAATACGCGTTCTACCGCACCTGCCAATGCGTCCTCGCCTTCGCGCTCTTGGAAATCCAAACCGCTGATTTTTTCAAAATAAGGATTAATTTGCCATTCATCGACGTCAATCAGCTTGGCAAATTCGGTGGCAACTTGGTTGTATGCACTGAAATGTTCTGTTTTGCGGCGCGTCGTCCAACCGCCGTGCAATGGAGGCAATACGGTTTGGCTGATGCCTTTGAGAATATCGGGAACGCCGGCGGACAAGTCGTTATTCAACAAAACAACGCAAGGCGAAAAACCGTCGGCAAGGTGGACGCGCTCACGGGTACGCAATAAAGGTTCCAGCAGGATTTTGTCGCCCAAGGCAGTTTCAAACTCAGTCGGCTCGGTAACTTCTGGATTCAGGCTGCCCAAACGGACTTCATACCCTGCCGAACGCAAAATCTCGCTGAGTGCGTAAACGTTTTGCAGGTAGAATGTGTTGCGTGTGTGGTTTTCAGGAATAATCAATACGGATTTTGCCGTTTCACAGGCGCGCTGTACCGCATCTTGCGCGGCAACCGCTGCCAGCGGGATGAAGTTTGGATTCAAATTATTGAAGCCGCCCGGAAACAAATTCATATCAATAGATGAAATTTTGTAACCGGCATTGCGGATGTCAACCGAACCATAAAACGGCGGACGGTGTTCGTTCCAGTGCGAACGAAACCATGCTTCGATTTTGGCATGATTGGCAAGAATTTTTCTCTCGAATTCCTGAAATTGAGTCAGGTACTCAGGAGCCAGAACCGGTAATTTCATTCTCTATACCTCTTGGTAAATGTGGATATTGAGTGAGAATGATAGAACTTTTTAGTGCATTTCGACAAGTATTCTTTCAGATAAAATGCATCTTTTTGTCAACAATTCTACAATTTGTCTAATTTTTGATAAGGCTTTTTGAAACTTTACGACAAATTTTAAAAATTGGACAAATTTCTATTGCACAGCCCCTATAAAAAGCCTAAAATCCGCCCATAAACACAAACCATCATTCATACTTACCAATTAGCAAAGAAACTCATCATGAGCGCACAAACCCTTTACGATAAACTTTGGAACAGCCACGTCGTCCGCGAAGAAGAAGACGGCACTGTCCTGCTTTACATCGACCGTCATTTGGTTCACGAAGTTACCAGCCCGCAGGCATTTGAAGGCTTGAAAATGGCCGGCCGCAAACTCTGGCGTATCGACAGCGTAGTCTCCACAGCCGACCACAATACCCCGACCGGCGACTGGGATAAAGGCATCCAAGACCCGATTTCCAAACTGCAAGTCGATACTTTGGACAAAAACATCAAAGAGTTTGGCGCACTCGCCTACTTCCCGTTTATGGATAAAGGTCAAGGCATTGTGCACGTCATGGGCCCGGAACAAGGTGCCACCCTGCCCGGTATGACCGTCGTTTGTGGCGACTCGCACACCTCTACCCACGGCGCATTCGGTGCATTGGCTCACGGTATCGGTACTTCCGAAGTCGAACATACCATGGCAACCCAGTGCATTACCGCAAAAAAATCCAAATCCATGCTGATTTCCGTTGAAGGCCGTCTGAAACCCGGTGTTACCGCTAAAGACGTAGCGCTTTATATCATCGGCCAAATCGGTACGGCCGGTGGTACAGGTTACGCCATCGAGTTTGGCGGCGAAGCCATCCGCAGCCTTTCTATGGAAGGCCGCATGACCTTGTGCAATATGGCGATTGAAGCCGGTGCGCGCTCAGGCATGGTTGCCGTCGACCAAACCACCATCGACTATGTAAAAGGCAAACCTTTCGCACCTAAAGGCGAAGCATGGGACAAAGCCGTCGAATACTGGCGCACGCTGGTGTCTGACGAAGGCGCAGTTTTTGATAAAGAATACCACTTCAAAGCCGAAGACATCGAGCCTCAAGTAACCTGGGGTACATCTCCTGAAATGGTTTTGGACATCAGCGGCAAAGTACCGAATCCTGCCGAAGAAACCGATCCGGTCAAACGCAGCGGCATGGAACGCGCCCTTGAATACATGGGCTTGGAAGCGGGTACGCCATTGAACGAAATCCCTGTCGATATCGTCTTTATCGGATCTTGTACCAACAGCCGTATCGAAGATTTGCGCGAAGCCGCTGCTATCGCCAAAGGCCGCAAAAAAGCGGACAATGTACAACGCGTGTTAATCGTTCCCGGCTCCGGCTTGGTTAAAGAACAAGCTGAAAAAGAAGGCTTGGACAAAATTTTCATCGATGCCGGCTTCGAATGGCGCGAACCGGGCTGCTCGATGTGCCTCGCCATGAATGCCGACCGCCTGACCCCGGGACAGCGTTGCGCCTCCACTTCCAACCGTAACTTTGAAGGCCGTCAAGGCAACGGCGGACGCACCCATCTCGTCAGCCCGGCTATGGCAGCCGCAGCCGCGGTAACCGGCCGTTTTACCGACATCCGCACTATGGCTTAAAACATGTTCAGACAGCCTTTATTCATCAGGCCGTCTGAAACAATACATTGCCCAATTAAGTTTTCCCATTGCGCAAAACGTTTGAAAACCTTCTCAATCAATCGATACCTTGAAAGGAATCTACTATGAAAAAACTGTTTGCATTGGCTGCCGCAGCCCTTATCCTGTCAGCTTGTTCCAGCACTTGGTCCGGCGCAAAAAACGATGCCAACCGCAATTGGGACAAAACCAAAGAGACTGCCGAGCGCGTAGCCGATAAAACCAAAGAAACCGCAGAACACGTTGCCGACAAAACCGGCGAAGCCGTTAAAAAAGGCGGCAATGCAGTAGGCCGCGGCATGAGCCATGTTGGAGAAAAAATCGAAGCCGCTACCGAATAATTCGGTAAATCAGGCCGTCTGAAGCTCCTGACTCCGTTTCAGACGGCCTGATACATTATTAATTTTCCAGACATTTTCACGATTCCAAGCAAAGGAAGAAACAATGAGTAATCCGTCAAGCTGGTTTGGTATTCACGCTCATGATTTGGATCGCGCCAAAGCCTTTTACGAATCCGTATTCGACAAGCCCCTGCAAGACGTTGGCGGCAACGGATTCCGTTTCATCATTTTTCCAGCCGATTACACCCAACACGGTACGGCCGGCATGATTTGGCACGACAGTAATGCTCAGCCCGGCCACGGTGGAACGACTATTTTCTTCAATTGCCCGGATTGTGCCGAAACCGCAGAAAAAGCCGTTGCAGCAGGCGGCAAACTGTTACAAGAGAAATTCCGCATTGCCAACGGCTTTGCCGCATTTATCGAAGATACAGAAGGCAACCGAATCGGTTTGCACAGCATACGCTAAGCCGAATAGCCATAAAATTTCCCATTATTACTATAAGAACCTGACATGAAAGCCTTTACCAAAATTACCGCCATCGTCGCCCCGCTCAACCGCAGCAATGTCGATACCGACGCCATCATCCCCAAACAATTTTTAAAATCCATCAAACGCAGCGGCTTCGGCCCTAATGCCTTTGACGAATGGCGTTACCTCGACCACGGCGAACCTGGCATGGACAACAGCAAACGCCCATTGAATCCGGATTTCTCCCTGAACCAACCACGCTATCAAGGCGCGCAAATCCTATTGACGCGTAAAAACTTTGGTTGTGGCTCTTCACGCGAACACGCCCCTTGGGCATTGGACGACTACGGCTTCCGCGCCATCATTGCCCCCAGCTTTGCCGACATCTTCTTCAACAACTGCTACAAAAACGGCCTTTTACCCATCGTTTTGACCGAAGAACAGGTTGACCAGCTTTTCAAAGAAGTTGAAGCCAACGAAGGCTATCAACTCTCCATCAACCTTGCCGAGCAAACCCTGACCACTCCTAGCGGCGAGACATTCACATTCGACATTACCGAACACCGCAAACACTGCCTCTTAAACGGCTTGGACGAAATCGGCCTGACTCTGCAACACGCCGACGAAATCCGCGATTTCGAAGAAAAACGCCGCCAAAGCCAACCTTGGCTGTTTAACGGTTGATATACCAAAGGCCGTCTGAAAAATTTAAGCGTTTCAGACGGCCTTTACTGAATGTTTTGGGATAGTCCATGAGATCATTCGACGAATTAATCCAAACCCAAGACCCTGCATGGCCATTGATTCAAGAGTGGCTTGAGGAAGCGACAAACAGCGTTGAAGTCCTGCCTCGTACACTTGAAAAGGTACAGGAAGAACTTTTCAAAACCCAAGTAACGATACGTTCGTTTATGGGCGCTGTCGTTTATGAAACCGGCGGCATCCTGATTGATGATGGCTGGTTGCGGATACTGGGTTCCGGCAGTACGAAGCTACCCCGTGGTCTGGGAAGTTGGAATCTGAGCCGCACACAATCCGAGCCAGCAGGCCCTGCTCCCTATTATCTGTTTGCCGATGATGTTGCTGGAGGCTATTTTGCGATTAATGGTGGAGGATTGAATGGCAAAGTAGGTAATGTTTTCTACCTGCCACCGGATACCTTGGAATGGGAAGATTGCGGTAAAGGTTACGGCGACTTCTTAAATTGGGCATTGAACGGCGATTTGCAGTTGTTTTACGAAAACCTGCGTTGGGAAAATTGGCGCGAAGAAATCCGTGATTTGAATGGTGACAGCGTTTACACGTTCTTTCCGTTTTTATGGACTGAAGAAGGCAGCGATATAAACCAAGTCAGCCGCAAGCGTGTTCCCATAGCAGAACATTATGCTTCCACTTTGGATTTGCAAAATACAACTCCATAAAAAGCATTTTCAGACGGCCTTGTTGTTACAATTCAAATAAAGCATCCTTAAAAACGTATTGGTCTGAAGTTTAATTTCTACCTAACCATACCATGATTACCGACACCATAAGCAATGCTACCCGCTACGCTGTCCTGCATCCTGACTTTGCCGAGGCCTTCCATCTGTTGCAGACCCTAGATTTTGCCAATCTGCCGGACGGTCAAGTGCCGTGCGAAAATCCCAATATCCGTATTTTTATCGGCAGCGAGCCGATGAGGACTCAAGGCGAAGCTAAGCCTGAAGCGCACTTAAAACACATTGATATTCAAACGCCGATTGATGGCAGCGAAACGTATGGCTGGATAGACAGAGGCCGTCTGAAAAACGGTTTAGGCTACAACGAAAAACGCGATATCGAGTTTTTCGACTGCGAGCCGGAAACCTGGTTGACCTTGGAGCCCGGCGAATTTGCGCTATTTTTCTCGAATGATGCGCATGCCCCATTGGTCGGCGACAGGGCAAACATACGCAAAGTTGTTTTTAAAATCCGTGTTGAAACCGAACGTCTATAATTTTTCAGACGGCCTTACTTCCTTATTCAGGACACAATATGTCTTTTTTCAGCAGGTTGTTCCGCTCTAAACCTAAATTAATGACTTGGCAGGAATTTGTCGAATACTTTGCCCGTCGCATCCAAGAAGAATTGGATCTTGAGGCAAAAATCGACTGGGGCGAAAACATTGCTTCTTCGCCTATCATCATCCAGTTTTCCGAAGATGATGAAGCATCGTTCAGCACATATTTGAGCAACCATTACACAAGTTATCTGCAAAATCCCGAGGCCTTGGAGGCTATTGTTGCTGCCAATTTAGCGGTTATCGATAAGATTCAAGATGCTGATGCCAGTGTTTCAGCACAACAAATTCTTCCGACAATTAAAAATACGATTTATCTGGAAAACGTCAGACTGATTACAAATACGGACAAAGACGAACCTGCCGATTATCTGGTATACAAACCGATTGCGGGCGATATCATGTTGCTTTACATGGTGGATACGGAAGAATCCATGCATACGCTCAATCGTGAGCATATGAAAGAAGCCGGTATTGAAGATGAGGACGCCTTGTATCGTACCGCCATGGATAATTTGCGCCAACGGATGAATGGAGGTGTTCAAATTCATCATGCCGAAGGTTGGTCATTGGCTCAAATCCATTTGGACAACGACTATGATGCTTCCCTGATTTTGCTTTTGGACGAAGTGCTTAAAGACGATCCTATGCTGCCGGTCAACCCTGTTTTTGCAGTCCCGGCACGCAACGCCCTGCTCGTTTGCAGCCCATCCGATGAAGAGGCTTTGCAGGCGATGGCAAATATTGCCCTGCAGGCATTTGAAGACTCTGCCTACGCGATTTCTACCCAGCTTTACCAGTACCATAATGGTACAATCAGCGTTTTCAGAGCAAATTGATTTAAGGCCGTCTGAAAAACAGGCGACCTGCCCTTTACCTAAAACCTTCCCATAAGGAAACCCGAAATGACCAAACATATCGCTATCTTGCGCGGCGACGGCATCGGCCCTGAAATCGTTGCAGAAACCGTCCGTGTACTCGACAAACTTATCGAACAAGGTTTGGATGTCAGCTACGAATACGCGCCTTTGGGCGGCGAAGCCTATGACGAATACGGCCATCCTTATCCAGAATTCACACAAAACCTTTGCCGCAAAGCCGATGCGGTCCTGCTTGGTGCAGTCGGTTCTCCTCAATACGACAATCTCGATCGTCCGCTGCGCCCTGAACGCGGCTTATTGGCTATTCGTAAAGACTTGAATCTGTTTGCCAATTTGCGCCCTGCCATTTTGTATAAAGAGCTGGCCAATGCTTCTACTTTGAAACCTGAAATCGTAGCCGGCCTCGACATCCTTATCGTACGCGAACTGACCGGCGATATTTACTTTGGCGAGCCGCGCGGCATCCGTGTTTTGGAAAACGGCGAACGCG
The DNA here is from genome assembly GCF_013267835.1 of Neisseria mucosa. Classification (NCBI taxonomy): domain Bacteria; kingdom Pseudomonadati; phylum Pseudomonadota; class Betaproteobacteria; order Neisseriales; family Neisseriaceae; genus Neisseria; species Neisseria mucosa. Next base: position 694,000 of record NZ_CP053939.1, on the reverse strand, counting down.
AAGGCTACAACACCATGAAATACAGCGAAAGCGAAATCCGCCGTATTGCCCACGTTGCCTTCCAATCCGCCCAAAAACGCAGCAAAAAAGTCTGCTCCGTAGGCAAAGCCAACGTTTTGGAAACCACCGAACTGTGGCGCGAAATCTTTGAAGAAATCGGCAAACAATATCCTGATGTTGAGCTTTCCCATATGTACGTCGACAATGCCGCCATGCAGTTGGTACGCGCGCCCAAACAATTTGACGTGATTGCCACCGGCAACATCTTCGGCGACATCCTCTCTGACGAAGCCTCCATGCTGACCGGCTCCATCGGTATGCTGCCTTCTGCTTCTTTGGACGAAAACGGCAAAGGCCTGTACGAACCGTCTCACGGCTCCGCTCCTGACATTGCCGGTCAAAACAAAGCCAATCCACTGGCGACCGTATTGTCTCTTGCCATGCTGCTGCGTTACAGCCTGAACGACGAAACACGCGCGCAACAAGTTGAAAACGCCGTACAAAAAGTACTGCAACAAGGCTTGCGTACCGGCGACATTTACGAAGAAGGCACCAAACTGGTTTCCTGCTCCGAAATGGGCGATGCCGTATTGGCCGCTTTGTAAGAGGCCGTCTGAAAAAAAGCGTGGGACCAATCCCACGCTTTTTTATATACAAAAACTTGAAACCATAAAAAAGGGCGTGTCTTCACACGCCCTTATGTCTTTTCAGACGGCCTTAAGACTGAAGCAATCAACCTCTTTTGTGTTTGCCGCCAAAGCTGTCGTTAGACTTGCGCTTGCCTTTAAAGCCTTCGCCGCCTTTTTTGAAACCTTCAGACTTCTTGAAACCGTCTTTCTTAAAGCCATCTTTTTTGAAGCCGTCTTTTTTATGACCTTCGCCGCGTGATTTGCCGCCAAAGCCTTCTTTGCCCGGTTTCTTATCACCGCGCCAGCCGCCGGATTTACGATCGCCCCAGCCGCCTTTGCCTTTCGGCTTGCCGCCTGCGGATTTACGTTTGCGTGTCGGCTCCATACCTTCGATGGTCAGTTCAGGCAATTTACGGCCGATGTATTTTTCGATTTTGTGTACTTTGACGTATTCGTTCACTTCGGCAAAAGTAATCGCAATACCGGTACGGCCTGCGCGACCGGTACGGCCGATGCGGTGGACGTAGTCTTCCGCCTGTTTCGGCAGATCGTAGTTGATAACGTGGGTAATGGTCGGTACGTCGATACCGCGTGCGGCGACGTCGGTGGCAACCAAAATTTTGCAGCGGCCTTTGCGCAAGTCCATCAGCGTGCGGTTGCGCCAGCCTTGCGGCATATCGCCGTGCAGACAGTTGGCGGCGAAACCTTTTTCGTACAATTCATCCGCGATGACTTCGGTCATGGCTTTGGTGGACGTGAAAATCACGCATTGGTCGATGTTGGCGTCGCGCAGAATGTGGTCGAGCAGGCGGTTTTTGTGGCGCATGTCGTCGCAGTACAGCAGCTGCTCTTCGATTTTGCCTTGGTCGTCCACGCGCTCAACTTCGATGATTTCAGGGTCTTTGGTCAGTTTGCGCGCGAGTTTGCCGACTGCGCCGTCCCAAGTGGCGGAGAATAACAAAGTCTGACGGTCAGTCGGGGTGGCTTCGACGATGGTTTCGATATCGTCGATAAAGCCCATGTCCAACATACGGTCGGCTTCGTCCAAAATCAGCACTTCTAAGCGGGCGAAATCGACTTTGCCGCTTTGCATCAAGTCCATCAGACGGCCCGGCGTGGCGACAATCAGGTCAACCGGTTTGCTCAGGGCGCGGGTTTGGTAGCCGAAAGATGCGCCGCCGACAATACTGACGGTGCGGAACCAACGCATATTTTTAGCATACGCCAGCGCATTTTTTTCCACCTGGGCCGCCAATTCGCGGGTCGGCGTCAACACCAACGCGCGCGGGCCTTTGCCCGGTTTTTCGCTGCGCTTGGTCAGCCGCTGCAACGTCGGCAGCAGGAAGGCGGCGGTTTTGCCTGAACCGGTTTGTGCCGAAGCCATAATGTCACGGCCGTCCAAAGCAAACGGAATCGCTTGCGCCTGAATCGGAGTCGGGCTTTCATAACCCTCGCTGCGTACGGCTGACAAAATGTTTTTATCAAGGTTCAAATCGGCAAATTTAATAGACATGGCTATCCTAAAGAGACAACAACGCGCACGCCTGAACAATTTCAGACGACCTGAAGCAAAGGAAAGTAACGATACGGGAAATGTGAAGTTACAGGGTTGTCGCAAGCATCTTGCTTGTGGTTAACATCGACGACAACCTGCACAGAAAAGGCTTTGCCAATAAGCAAGCAATAAAAGAAACGCGCCCGAAACGGCGGTTTAGGTTGGATGACGATGGCTTCGTATCAAAAGGCGAACGGCGGATAATATAGATTTTATGGATAACAGTCAAGCAAAAAGGCATCAAGTGCGTTAAAATCCAACCCCTTCCCAATACTTATTCAGGCCGTCTGAAACCATGACCGACATTACCCCATTTGCCAACCGTTTGGGCAAAAACATCAAACATCTTATGAAATGGGCCAAACGCAACAATATTGAAGCCTGGCGCATTTACGACCGCGATATTCCCCAATTTCCCTTTGCCGTCGATGTTTACGGCGACCAAATCCACCTTCAGGAATACGATACCGGCTGGCTGATGCAGCCCGAAGAATACGAAGCATGGCTTGCCGATGTATTGGAAGCCATTGGTTTTGTGACCGGTTTTGCACCCGAACAAATCCACCTCAAACGCCGCGAACGTCAAAAAGGTTTGCAGCAATACGAGAAAACCGGCAAAACCGGCGACGATTTCGTCATTACCGAAAACGGCCGCAAGTTTTGGGTCAACCTCGACAAATACCTCGATACCGGCCTTTTCCTCGACCACCGCAACACGCGCAAAAAAGTCGGCGAAACCGCAGCGGACAAACGCTTCCTCAACCTGTTTTCCTACACAGGCAGCTTCACCGTCTATGCCGCAACCGGCGGCGCGGTATCCAGCGAAACTGTTGATTTATCCAACACTTATCTCGAGTGGGCAAAACGCAATTTTGAACTCAACGGCATCGACCCCGAACAACACAAAATCGTCCGTGCCGATGTGTTCCAATACCTTCAAAATGCCGCAGACGAAGGCAAAAAGTTCGACCTGATCGTTATGGATCCGCCCAGCTTTTCCAACAGCAAAAAGATGCTCGACATCCTCGACATCCAGCGCGACCACAAAAAGCTGATCGACGGCGCGATAAACCTGCTCGCTTCAGACGGCATTCTGTATTTCTCCAACAACTTGCGCAGCTTTGTGTTGGACGATTCGGTCGCGGAACAATATGCCGTCAAAGATATTTCCAAGCAGTCCGTTCCCGACGATTTCCGCAACAAAAAAATCCATCAATGCTGGGAAATCAAGCATAAATAAGCATCAGGCCGTCTGAAAGCCAGTTTTCAGACGGCCTGATTACCATATTGAATCTCTCAACCAATAGGCGCATAATTCAAGAAATTGTTGACAATATTAAAAGGAAAAGAACATGCAAAACTACCTGACGCCCAATTTCTCATTCGCCCCCATGATTCCGGAACGCGCTCTCGGCAGCCGTGTTTGGGATACCGAAGGACGAGAGTACATTGACCTGTCAGGCGGTATTGCAGTGAACGCACTGGGGCATTGCCATCCCGATTTAGTCGCAGCCTTGGCCGAACAGGCGCATAAACTCTGGCACATTTCTAATATCTACACCACCCAACCGGCGCAAGAATTAGCTAAAAAACTGGTCGAAAACACCTTTGCCGATAAAGTGTTTTTCTGCAATTCCGGCGCAGAAGCCAATGAAGCCGCGTTGAAACTGGCGCGCAAATACGGTCGCGATCATTTTGGCGAACACAAAACCGAAATCATCTCCTGCCTCAACAGCTTCCACGGCCGTACCCTGTTTACCGTATCCGTCGGCGGCCAACCCAAATACAGCAAAGACTACGCGCCGCTGCCGTCAGATATTACCCATGTTCCATTTAATGATATTGCCGCATTGGAAGCCGCCGTCGGCGACAAAACCTGCGCCGTGATTATCGAGCCGATTCAAGGTGAAAGCGGCATCCTGCCTGCCACCCAAGAATACCTGCAAGCCGCGCGCCGTTTGTGCGACGAACACGGCGCCTTGCTGATTTTGGACGAAGTGCAAACCGGCATGGGTCATACGGGTAAACTGTTTGCCTACGAGCATTACGGCATCACACCCGACATCATCAGCTCCGCCAAAGCCTTAGGTTGCGGTTTCCCGATTGGCGCGATACTGACCACCGATAAAATCGCCCCAACCTTCGGCCCCGGAACGCATGGCTCGACCTTTGGTGGCAATCCGATGGCATGCGCGGTCGGCAGCCGTGCGTTTGACATCATCAATGCGCCCGAAACATTGGCACACGTTGAACAACAAGGCCAAAAACTTCAGACGGCCTTGCGTGAAATAGGCGTAAAAACCGGCGTATTTAAAGAAGTCCGCGGCATGGGTTTGCTGCTCGGCTGCGTGTTGACAGACAAATACGCAGGCAAGGCATCGGAAATTACCGCCGCTGCCTTGAAACACGGCCTGATGGTACTGGTTGCCGGAGCCAATGTGGTGCGTTTCGCTCCCAGCCTGCTGCTGAACGACGAAGACCTGGCCGAAGGCTTGAAACGTTTTGAAGCGGCTTTGAACGAATGGTTGGCCTGATTTTCAAAACCCAATAGCCAAATCAGCCGACAGCTTAGCGAAGGCCGTCTGAAAGACCGTTTGAGTTTTTCAGACGGCCTTTTTTCAATATTGAAAACAACATCCGCCTACATGCTTTGTCATTTGATGTTTGTTAAAAATCGTTCTGCCTCTTCATGTTACGCTTGTCAAACAATTTGATTTTACAGAGAAAAGGAGCAGGAGATGGTATCGTTGAAAACCCAAATCGCCGGTTTTTCCTTTGACAACTGCCTGATGAATGCGGCTGGTGTGTCGTGTATGACCGTTGAGGAATTGGAAGCGGTCAGACAGTCTTCGGCAGGCACTTTCGTTACCAAAACCGCAACGCTTACCCCTCGTCAAGGCAACCCCGAGCCGCGTTATCGGGACGTGCCTCTCGGCAGCATCAATTCGATGGGCTTGCCAAACCAAGGCATTGATTACTATCTGGATTACCTGCTTACCCTTCAAGAGGTGCATCCCAAAAGGGCTTTTTTCCTCTCGCTGGTCGGTATGTCGCCCGATGAAACGCATATGTTGTTAAAAAAAGTGCAAAACAGCGGGTTCAACGGCATTACCGAACTCAATCTTTCCTGCCCAAACGTCCCCGGTAAACCGCAAATCGCCTATGATTTTGAAACCACCGAGCGGATTTTGAGCGAAGCCTTCGGCTACTTCGACAAGCCTTTGGGCATTAAACTGCCGCCGTATTTTGACATCGTCCATTTCGATCAAGCAGCGGAAGTGTTCAACCGTCATCCCTTAAAATTCGTCAACTGTGTCAACTCCATCGGCAACGGCATATATATCGAAGACGAATCCGTCGTCATCCGCCCGAAAAACGGCTTCGGCGGCATAGGCGGCCAATACATCAAACCGACCGCGCTTGCCAATGTCCACGCATTCTATCAAAGACTGGATCCATCTATACAAATCATCGGAACGGGCGGCGTTTACAGCGGTCGTGATGCGTTTGAACACATCTTGTGCGGCGCAAGCATGGTGCAGATCGGCACGGCGCTACACCAGCAAGGCGTAGGTATTTTTGAACGGATTTCCCTTGAATTAAAAGCCATCATGGCGCAAAAAGGCTACGAAAAACTGGAAGACTTCAAAGGCAAATTGAAATATTTGGCATAAGGTTTAAGCTAAAAAACGCCCAAGGCCGTCTGAAAATTTCAGACGGCCTTGTTGTATAATTGTTCCCCACATTACCCGTCTTCCCCCTTCAATGAAACTCAACCCCCAACAGCAAGCCGCAGTCCAATATCTTGGCGGCCCCCTGCTCGTCCTTGCCGGCGCAGGCAGCGGTAAAACCGGCGTGATTACGCAAAAAATCAAACATTTGATTGTCAACGTCGGCTATCTGCCGCATACCGTTGCCGCGATTACCTTTACCAATAAAGCCGCCACGGAAATGCAGGAACGCGTTGCAAAAATGCTGCCCAAATCGCAAATGCGCGGGCTGACAATTTGTACCTTCCACTCTTTGGGCATGAAAATTCTGCGCGAAGAGGCGAACCATATCGGTTACAAAAAAAACTTCTCCATCCTCGATTCCACCGACAGCGCGAAAATCATCGGCGAACTTTTGGGCGGTACGGGCAAAGAAGCCATATTCAAAGCGCAACACCAAATTTCCCTTTGGAAAAACGATTTAAAAACGCCTGAAGAAGCAGTTCAGACGGCCTCTAATGCGTGGGAACAGCAAACAGCGCGTGTCTATGCCAGTTATCAGGAAACCCTGCAAAGCTATCAGGCAGTGGACTTCGACGACTTAATCCGCCTGCCCGCCGTACTGTTGCAGCAAAACAGCGAAGTGCGCAACAAATGGCAGCGGCGGCTGCGTTATCTGTTGGTTGACGAATGTCAGGACACCAATACCTGCCAATTCACCCTGATGAAGCTTCTGACCGGCGCGGAAGGCATGTTTACCGCCGTCGGCGACGACGACCAGTCCATCTACGCATGGCGCGGTGCAAACATGGAAAACCTGCGCAAAATGCAGGAAGACTATCCGCAGATGAAGGTCATCAAGCTGGAGCAAAACTACCGCTCCACCGCGCGGATTCTCAAAATCGCCAATAAAGTCATCGAAAACAACCCCAAACTCTTTACCAAAAAACTTTGGTCGCAGTTCGGCGAAGGCGAAATCGTTAAAGTCGTTGCCTGCCAAAGCGAGCAGCACGAAGCCGACTGGGTTGTCAGCCAAATCGTCAAGCAAAAGCTGGTCGGCGGCGATAAAACCCAATACGCCGATTTCGCCGTGTTATACCGCGGCAACCATCAGGCTCGGATTTTTGAAGAAGCCTTGCGCAGCGCACGCATTCCCTACCAGCTCTCCGGCGGACAAAGTTTTTTCGACAAAGCCGAAATCAAAGACGTTTTGTCCTACTTGCGCCTGCTTGCCAACCCCAACGACGATCCCGCCTTCCTGCGCGCCGTCACCACGCCCAAACGCGGCATCGGCGACGTCACACTAGGCAAACTCAACACCTACGCGCACGAACACGAATGCAGCCTGTATGAAGCCGCGCAAACCGAAGAAGCGCTTGCCCTGTTGAACCATACTAACCGCCAACACCTGCAAGCCTTCATGGATATGATTGAAAGCTACCGCGCCAAAGCCGAAATCAGCGAAGCAGGCGAACTTATCCATAACCTGCTGAGAGAAATCGACTACGAAAACCACTTGCTAGCCAATGAGGAAGGCAAAGCAGGCGAAATCAAATGGCGTAACGTTACCGACCTGACCGGCTGGCTGGAACACAAAGGTGAGCAGGACGGCAAAAACATCATCGAGCTTGCCCAAACCATCGCTCTGATGACGCTTTTGGAAGGTAAAGGTGAAGAAGAAGTCGATGCCGTCAAACTCTCCACCCTGCACGCTTCCAAAGGCTTGGAATACCCCTACGTCTTCCTCGTCGGTTGCGAAGAGGGCATCCTACCACACAACGACAGCATAGAAGAAGACAATGTCGAAGAAGAACGTCGTCTGATGTACGTCGGCATTACCCGCGCCAAACGCCAACTTACGCTGACACACTGCCTTAAACGCAAAAAACAAGGCACATGGCAGTTCCCCGAGCCGAGCCGCTTCATAGACGAAATGCCGCAGGAAGACATCAAAATCCTAGGACGCAAAGGCGGCGATCCGATTGTGAGCAAGGAAGAAGGAAAAAGTAACTTAGCAGGCTTGTTGGATATGCTGGGGAATAAAAAGAAAGGATAACGCAAGGCCGTCTGAAAACAAGGTTTCAGACGGCCTTATTGTCAGCAAAAAATCACAAACAACCATCCAATAATCCTCACTTTATGTCGTCGCACCTATCCGACCCCATTTCGCCCAATCCTTCAAAAATAAATAAAAATAACTGAATAATCAGATATAAAATAAACAAAAGGAAGGAAAGACGGCTTCTTCCGCCTTCTGTTCACAAGTAAAAATTGTCAACATTTCAAGTATAAATTCACAAGCAAAATCGCATTTTTCAGGTATAATAATGGATTCCCCAACTGCATTTTGTGAGCTGAATCCATGTCTGTTGTTCTGCCCTTGCGCGGTGTAACCGCCCTTTCCGATTTCCGTGTTGAAAAACTCTTTCAAAAAGCAGCCGCACTCGGCCTGCCCGAAGTCAAATTAAGCAGCGAATTTTGGTATTTTGTCGGTAGCGAAAAAGCACTTGATGCCGCGACAGTCGAAAAACTGCAAGCCTTACTGGCGGCGCAAAGCGTTGAACAAACGCCCAAAGCGCGCGAGGGCTTGCATTTATTTTTGGTAACACCCCGTTTGGGTACCATTTCGCCTTGGGCTTCCAAAGCAACCAATATCGCCGAAAACTGTGGTTTGGAAGGCATTGAGCGCATCGAACGCGGCATGGCCGTATGGTTGGAAGGTGCGCTTACCGACGGGCAAAAACAACAATGGGCAGCCCTGTTGCACGACCGCATGACCGAAAGCGTGTTGACCGACATCGATGCAGCGGCGCAACTGTTCCACCACATCCAATCGGAAACCTTCTCCAGCGTAGATGTATTGGGCGGCGGTAAAGAGGCATTGGTCAAAGCCAATACCGAAATGGGTTTGGCGCTTTCAGCCGACGAAATCGATTATCTGGTTGAAAACTATCAGGCTTTAAACCGTAATCCGTCCGATGTTGAATTGATGATGTTCGCTCAGGCAAACAGCGAACACTGCCGCCACAAAATCTTCAACGCCGACTTCATCCTCAACGGCGAAAAACAACCGAAATCGCTCTTCGGCATGATTCGCGACACGCACAACGCGCATCCCGAAGGCACAGTCGTTGCCTATAAAGACAATTCGTCCGTAATCGAAGGCGCGAAAATCGAGCGTTTCTATCCGAATGCGGCGGAAAACCAAGGCTATCGTTTCCACGAAGAAGATACCCATATCATCATGAAAGTGGAAACGCACAACCACCCGACCGCCATCGCGCCGTTTGCGGGCGCGGCAACGGGTGCAGGCGGTGAAATCCGTGATGAAGGCGCAACGGGCAAAGGCTCACGTCCGAAAGCAGGCTTGACTGGCTTTACCGTCTCCAACCTGAATATCCCGGGCCTGGAGCAGCCTTGGGAACAAGCCTACGGCAAACCCGGCCATATTGCTTCCCCTTTAGACATCATGATCGAAGGCCCGATCGGCGGCGCAGCGTTCAACAACGAATTCGGCCGCCCGAACCTCTTGGGCTACTTCCGCACCTTTGAAGAAAAATTTGACGGCCAAGTCCGCGGCTATCACAAACCGATTATGATTGCTGGTGGCTTGGGCAGCATTCAGGCACAACAAACACACAAAGACGAAATCCCCGAAGGCGCCTTGCTGATCCAACTAGGCGGCCCGGGCATGCTCATCGGCTTGGGCGGCGGCGCGGCTTCTTCAATGAACACCGGTACAAATGACGCGTCTTTGGACTTCAACTCCGTACAACGCGGCAACCCCGAAATCGAACGCCGCGCGCAAGAAGTCATCGACCGCTGCTGGCAGCTCGGCGACAAAAACCCGATTATCTCTATCCACGACGTCGGCGCGGGCGGTCTGTCCAACGCCTTCCCCGAATTGGTCAACGATGCCGGACGCGGTGCGGTATTCAAGCTGCGCGAAGTGCCGCTGGAAGAACACGGCCTCAGTCCATTGCAGATTTGGTGTAACGAATCGCAAGAGCGTTATGTGTTATCGATTTTGGAAAAAGATTTGGACACCTTCCGCGCCATCTGCGAACGCGAACGCTGCCCGTTTGCCGTAGTCGGCACGGCGACCGACGACGGTCATTTGAAGGTACGCGACGATTTGTTCTCCAACAATCCTGTCGATTTACCGTTGAACGTTTTGCTCGGCAAACCGCCCAAAACCACGCGCACCGACAAAACAGTTACGCCGTCTGAAAAACCGTTTAACGCCGGCGATATCGACATTACCGAAGCCGCCTACCGCGTTTTGCGCCTGCCTACCGTAGCCGCTAAAAACTTCCTGATTACCATCGGCGACCGCAGCGTCGGCGGCATGACCCACCGCGACCAAATGGTCGGCAAATACCAAACGCCCGTAGCCGACTGCGCCGTTACCATGATGGGCTTCAACACCTATCGCGGCGAAGCGATGTCTATGGGCGAAAAACCGACCGTCGCCCTGTTTGACGCACCTGCTTCAGGCAGAATGTGTGTCGGCGAAGCTATCACCAACATCGCGGCGGTCAACATCGGCGACATCGGCAACATCAAACTTTCCGCCAACTGGATGGCGGCGTGCGGCAATGAGGGCGAAGACGAAAAACTCTACCGCACCGTCGAAGCGGTTTCCAAAGCCTGTCAGGCATTGGATTTGAGCATTCCCGTAGGCAAAGACAGCCTGTCGATGAAAACCGTGTGGCAGGACGGCGAAGAGAAAAAATCCGTCGTTTCGCCGTTGAGCCTAATTATTTCTGCGTTCGCGCCAGTGGAAGACGTACGCAAGACTGTTACACCCGTATTAAAAGACAATGCCAATTCGTTCGCTATTCTGCTGATGATTGACTTAGGCAACAACAAGTGCCGTATGGGTGGTTCTGCACTGGCTCAAGTGTATAACCGAAGCGGCGGCGAAGCACCTGATATTGATGCAGGCCGTCTGAAAGCATTTTATCAGTTAATTCAGCAACTCGTTCAAGAAGATAAGTTGCTGGCCTACCACGACCGCAGCGACGGCGGTTTGTTTGTGACTCTGGCAGAAATGGCATTTGCTTCTCGCCGTGGCATGAATCTCGACCTGCTGACAATGGTAAGTAAAAATATTAACGTTCAAAACGAGTATTACTCGCCTCAAGAATGGCAAAAATTTGTCCTAACTACCCTGTTTAATGAAGAATTAGGAGCCGTTATTGCTGTTCACGCTGCCGACCACGAATATATTTCTAATTTGTGCGAGAAACTGAATCTCACACTGCACCATTTGGGAGAGTTTACCGACAGCGGCCATATGGTCATCAATGCAGGAGAAGAAATTTTCAATCAATCCCTTACCGACCTGCAACGCGCATGGCAGGAAACCAGCCACGCCATCCAACGCCTGCGCGACAACCCTGCCTGCGCCGACAGCGAGTTTGCCCTGATTGGCGACAACGAACGCAGCGCATTGTTTGCCGACGTGAAATTCGACGTAAAAGAAGACATCGCCGCGCCGTTTATCAACAGCGGCGCGAAACCCAAAATCGCCATCCTGCGCGAACAGGGTGTAAACGGACAAATCGAAATGGCCGCCGCGTTTACCCGCGCCGGATTCGATGCCTACGACGTGCATATGTCCGACCTGATGGCAGGCCGCGTCCACCTTGCCGACTTCAAAATGCTGGCGGCGTGCGGCGGCTTCAGCTACGGCGACGTACTCGGCGCAGGCGAAGGCTGGGCGAAATCGATTCTGTTCCACCCTGCTCTGCGCGACCAATTTGCCGCCTTCTTTGCCGATCCGAACACGCTGACATTGGGCGTGTGCAACGGCTGTCAAATGGTCAGCAACCTTGCCGAAATCATCCCCGGCACGGCAGGCTGGCCGAAGTTCAAACGCAACCTGAGCGAACAGTTCGAAGCGCGCCTGAGTATGGTTCACGTCCCCCAATCAGCTTCCCTGATCCTGAACGAAATGCAAGGCTCCAGCCTGCCCGTCGTCGTCAGCCACGGCGAAGGCCGCGCCGACTTCGCGCTTCACGGCGGCAATATTTCTGCCGATTTGGGTATTGCGCTGCAATATGTGGACGGTCAAAACAAAGTGACCCAAACTTATCCGCTCAACCCTAACGGCTCGCCGCAAGGCATCGCCGGTGTGACCAACACCGACGGCCGCGTTACCATCATGATGCCGCATCCGGAACGCGTGTACCGTGCCGCACAAATGAGCTGGAAACCGGAAGACTGGACGGAACTGTCCGGCTGGTACCGCCTCTTCGCCGGAGCAAGGAAGGCTTTGGGTTAACCGGCAGGCTGATTTGATTCGGCTTTAAAGAAAAGGTCGTCTGAAAACGATTTAGCGGATTCTGCTATATCTATTTTCAGACGACCTTTATATGTTCTTTTGCGTATAAGACCGAGCCGACCGCCGTCATTCCCGCGCAGGCGGGAATCCAGACCTCTGTATTTCAGAAATATTTAAAGATTACTGTAAATCCAAACTTCTGGATTCCCGCCTGCGCGGGAATGACGGCCTAGATTTTTTGTCCCGAACCTATATATACAAACAAACTTAATTGAATCTATAGAAAAGATTTGGAGAAACTTATGTCTGATATAAAAATTTTTAAAGATATGCCAGATGATGATGACTATATTAAATGGATTGATGAAAACCCAAATGGATTTGTATTAAATATACATAGGCGTAAAAACCCTTCTAATATTCATAAGAGTCATCCCAGAATACATTTTGCTAATTGTCACCACCTAAATGATAGACCGGGAGAAAGCACAACTGAAAAATATTTCAAAGTTTGCTCAAACTCCATTGAAGAACTTGAACAATGGAGCTGGATTGAATACCAAAAAGGACTAAATCCATGCAAAACCTGTAAGGATAAAGGGTTACCGTTAGAACAGCTCACAGGAATACCAAATTTTCAGGCAGCTTCTGCCTTATCCTTAAAATCTGATATAGACGAACTCGAAGAATGTTTAGCATCCGAAACCAATCCAGAAAAGCGAACCGAAATTGAGACTTTGATCAAAGCCCGTCTAGCGCAAGGAAAATTCCGGCAAGACGTACTCGAACTATATCCAAGCTGCCCGCTAACAGGTCTAAATATTCAATCTTTACTCATTGCCAGCCATATTAAACCTTGGAGTAAGTGCAACGATACAGAGCGTTTAGACCCCTCCAATGGTCTGATGCTCGCACCCAATATCGACGCATTATTCGATAGCGGTCTGATTACGTTTGAGACCGACGGGACGATAAAAATCAGTCCGAAAATCGATCCGGAAAATCAAAAGCGGCTTGGAATTTCTCCCAATATTAAATTGAAAATTCGACCGAAAAGCAAAAAATATTTCGAGTATCACCGCAACCATGTTTTCCAAAAAGAAGAATAAATAGTGTTGAACAGTCCGTTGATTTAAGGTCGTCTGAAAACGATTTAGCGAACCCCACTATATTTGTTTTCAGACGACCTTTTTGCGTCCTTTTGCGTATAAAGACCAAACCCGTCGCCGTCCTTCTGTATAATTCCCACTTTTAAACTATAATCAACATATTCAGACGGCCTTTCCCGACATTATGACTCGACAAGCCTTTATCCTCAGCGATTGCGAATTTTCCGAATGCGGAGAAAAGCCTTACGCCCTGTTGACCGCGAATCCGACGAAGGAACACCACTTCATCGCCCAGACCGAGCAGCGGCAGCATTCGCATAATCCGCAGGTCAGCCCGCAGAATCAAAACGTTTACCACCTGCCGCTGTCAATGTTCCATACTGGCGAAAAAAACCACGGCAAAGAACAAAACCGCAGCGAAGCGATAAGCGTCAACATCATCGGAAACTTGGCGGCGAAAAACCTCTATACGCTGACCTTTGTCGAAGACTCTGCCAACCAATACAATCTGGAAAGCTGGTTCAACCGTCATGAAAGCGGCTACGAAGAGGCCTGCAACCACCTGCGCACGCTGCCCGAAGGCCGTCTGAAAACAACTACGGCAAATGCCGATACCGTCAAAGTACCGGATGCCTTGTGGCGGATATTGCGGCTGAAATTCCTCGGTATCCTGCGCAATCCGCACAACCATAAAAACCTGTTTGCCCACCGCCTGCACCAAACACTTCGGGCGCGGCTGCCGGAAGTCGGTTTTGAATTTGTCCGCTTGATCAGCAAACGCGACCCCAAGCGCATCGAAACCATTATGCAGGACTACCGTTTCACCTTTCTCGGCTATGTTGATTGGCTGGGCGGGCTTTACGGTATGTTAAGCGAAGGCGTGGCGCAGCCGTCGTTGTTTGAGAGGTTGTTTTGTAATATCTTTGCCGAACCCGAAGCCGTGAAAATCGAATTGTTCCGCTATCCGGAAAACACGGGGCTGTGCCTGTTTGGCGACAGCAGTTTCTGCCTGCAAGCCTCGGCCAAGCTATTGAGCGTCGGCGTCAATATTTCGCACGATATGTTTGCCATCGTCCATCTGCAAACCGGCCGTTGGCACGCGTTTAAAAACACCTTTCATCACGACGCGCCCAAACTGCAAGGCCAAGTGCGGATTATTGACGGCGACCAAACTCAAAGATTGCTGTTCAACCGACTGTGCATCCAGCAAGCCTATGAAGCCGTGTTCGGCCAAAGCCCGAATATCAAAGATTATTTAGAGGCCGTCTGAAACCCCAAACCAGAAGAAAGCATATGAAAATCACACCAATCCAAGCCCTAAACGACAACTACATCTGGATGATTCAAGAAGGCAATCATGCCGTCTGCGTCGATCCGTCCGATGCCACGCCGGTCTTAAAATTCCTTGTTCACAACCACTTGATGCTGGCGCAAATATGGATTACCCATCCCCATCATGACCATACCGGCGGCGCAAAAGCGCTGCACAACGGCTTCTTAGAATCCCCAATCTATGGCGAAAGCGACATCGACGTGGCGACGCATACCGTCACAGCAGGCACGCAGTTCCCGTTTGGCGAAGGCTTGGTTACCGTCTGGGCGACCCCCGGCCATACCGACCGCCACATCAGCTATCTGTTGGAAAATTCAGACGGCCTGCACGTTTTCTGCGGCGATACCTTGTTCTCCGCCGGTTGCGGCCGCGTATTCACCGGCACAATCGAGCAGCTTTACGACAGCTTCCACCGATTCAACCAGCTGCCCGAAGGAACACTATTTTATCCGGCGCACGAATACACCGCCTCCAATCTGCGCTTTGCCCAACATATCGAGCCGGACAACGCCGACATTCAGACGGCCTTGGCCGCAGCCGAACACACGCCGACACTGCCTGTCAGCCTGGCGCACGAACGCAAAGTCAATCCGTTTTTCCGCGTACACCTGCCCCAAGTTCGGGCACGCGCCGAAGAATTGAGCGGACGAAAATTAAACAGCGAACTCGAAGTCTTCGCCGCTTTGCGTGAATTGAAAAATCAATTTTGATTGGGCTTAGTCCCCAAAGAATAAGGCCGTCTGAACAAGCGTGAAACCTTGAATCACGCCTGTTCAGACGGCCTTAAAGCCTTCATCAATATCATAACCATAAAAGCATAAGCCTACGGCTGCTTTTTATGTTTCACACATTCCGCAGCATATTGTTCGCCCCAACGGTGCATGGCTTCGATCACAGGCATCAGCGTCCGCCCAAATTCAGTCAGCGAATACTCTACCTTCGGCGGTACCTGCGGATACACTTCCCGATGAACGATACCGTCGTTTTCCAATTCGCGCAGCTGCAACGTCAGCATCCGCTGGGTAATACCTGCCAACAAACGCTGCAACTCATTGAAGCGACGGGTTTCGCTATTTAAATAATATAAAATCAATACCTTCCATTTACCGCCGATAATATCCAAAGTATTGACGACCGGACAGCAAGAGCCGTGTGCGTGTACTGTTTCCGACATACAAAATCTCCAAACCACAGTATAAAAAATGTGCGTATTTGTTATAAAGTTTGTACCCCCTATAATACAATCATTCCGTAACAAAAGGCCATCTGAAAGGCTTCAGACGCCATAAAAAGAAGGAACTTTATCATGCGCAACATCAAACAAATCTACCGAGCCGACAGCCAACACTGGGTAGGCAACGGATTCCTCGTGCAACCTTTGTTCTCCCACATGGCTGACGACCGCTGCACCAATCCATTCCTGATGTTGGACTATGCTGCGCCATATGAATTTGCACCCAACGAAACGCACGGTCCGCGCGGTGTCGGACAACATCCGCACAAAGGCTTTGAAACCGTTACCATCGCCTACCACGGCGAAGTGGCACACCGCGACTCCAGCGGAGGCGGCGGCATTATTTACGAAGGCGACGTGCAATGGATGACCGCAGGTTCAGGCATCATTCATGAAGAATTCCACTCTGAAAACTTCAGCAAAAAAGGCGGACTCTTTGAAATGGTGCAACTCTGGGTCAACCTGCCGGCCAAAGACAAAAATACTCCGCCACGCTATCAGCATCTTGCCAAAGCAAATATTCCCGTCGTCAAATTTCCCAACGAAGCCGGCTACTTACGCCTGATTGCAGGCGAACATGACGACGTAAAAGGCGCGGCGGACACGTTCACCGAAATGAATGTTTGGGATATTGTGCTCCATGCCAATAAAGAAGCCGAGTTGGAAATACCTGACAATCACAATCTGTCTATGGTTGTCCTGCGCGGAACGGTTACGTTTAATGGCAATGAACAGGCAACAGCCGGAGAATTGGTCAATTTTGAGCAAACCGGCGGTAAAGTGCGCGCGAAAGCCGGTAGCGAAGAAGTCAAAATCTTGCTGCTTTCCGGCGTTCCGATTGATGAACCCGTAGTCGGCTACGGCCCATTTGTGATGAATACTGCTGAAGAAATCCGACAAGCCGTTAGCGATTTTAAAAGCGGAAAATTCGGCCGTATTGATTAAGGTATTTGCTGAGTTTGCTTAAACCGCTAACGGAAAGTTTGCTGATTGATTTCATTGTATGCGTTAACTAAGCTCATCAGTGCAAAAAGGCCGTCTGAACAATATCTGTTCAGACGGCCTTTATTATTTAGGGATTATTCCCATTCAATCGTGGCAGGCGGTTTGCCGCTGACATCATAAACCACGCGGTTGATACCTTTGACTTCGTTGATGATGCGGTTGGACACACGGCCAAGCAGCGAGTATGGCAGCTCTGCCCAGTGCGCAGTCATAAAGTCGCTGGTAATCACGGCACGCAAGGCAACGACGTAATCGTATGTGCGGCCGTCGCCCATCACGCCGACGGATTTCACAGGCAGGAATACGGCAAAGGCTTGGCTGGTCAGGTCGTACCAAGATGTACCGTTTTCATCGGTGGTGTTGCGCAATTCTTGGATGAAAATGTCGTCCGCCTGACGGAGCAAGTCGGCGTATTCTTTTTTCACTTCACCCAAGATACGCACGCCCAAACCCGGGCCCGGGAACGGATGACGGTACACCATTTCACGAGGCAGACCCAAAGCGACGCCCAATTCGCGCACTTCGTCTTTGAACAAGTCGCGCAACGGCTCAAGCAATTTGAGTTTCATGTTTTCAGGCAGGCCGCCGACATTGTGGTGCGATTTGATGGCGTGGGCTTTTTTGGTTTTCGCGCCTGCGGATTCGATTACGTCAGGGTAAATCGTACCTTGTGCCAACCATTTGGCGTTGGTGAGTTTTTTCTCTTCAGCGTCAAAGACTTCAATAAATTCCGCACCGATGATTTTGCGTTTTTTCTCGGGATCGGTCACGCCGGCAAGTTTCGCCAAAAACTGCTCTTCGGCATCAACGTGAATCACGCGTACGCCCAAGTTGCGGGCAAACATGTCCATCACCATTTTGCCTTCGTTCAGGCGCAACAGGCCGTGGTCAACAAACACACAGGTCAGTTGGTCGCCGATGGCACGGTGAATCAGCGCCGCCGCTACGGAAGAGTCCACGCCACCGGACAAACCTAAAATCACTTCGTCGTTGCCGACTTGTTCGCGGATTTTGGCAACGGCTTCTTCGATGTAGTTCGGCATGGTCCAGCTTGGTTGTGCGCCGCAAATATCCAAGACAAAGCGGTTCAACAACGCGCGGCCTTGTTTGGTATGGGTCACTTCAGGGTGGAATTGGATGCCGTAGAATTGTTTCTCAGCGTTTTCCATCATGGCAATCGGGCAAGACGGCGTATCGCCGATGACGGAGAAGCCGGTAGGCAGTTTGGAAACTTTATCGCCATGGCTCATCCAAACGTCGAGCGTATTAGGAGCATCATCTTGAATGCCGCGTGTCAGCTCGCTGTCGATGGTTTTCACTTGCGCATAACCGAATTCACGTTGGTTGCCCGGGCTAACTTCGCCGCCCAAGTGGTGCGCCATAAATTGCATACCGTAGCAAATGCCCAAAACCGGAATACCCAAATCAAAAATACCGGTATCGGCTTGATAATCGGATTCGTAAACGGAATTGGGGCCGCCGGAGAGGATGATGCCTTTTGGATTGAAGGCTTTGATTTCTTCCAAAGGCATGTCGAAAGAATGCAGTTCGCAGTAAACGTGGGCTTCGCGCACGCGGCGGGCGATCAGCTGGGTAACTTGCGAGCCGAAGTCGAGGATGAGGATTTTGTCTTGGGTCATGGCGGAAACTTTGCAAAATGTAAGAAAACGGTGCGGCCGGGAGGGTAAATTTCAAATTTAAACCACAATAAAAAAGGCCGTCTGAATCGGCGGATTATACCATTGTTCAGACGGCCTTTATAGGGTAAAACCTAAATCTCTCATCTTTCTATTTTGTGTGTTTCTCAGGAATCATATCGCTGCGCGAGAGCAACAGCAGACAACCCAACACGACCATGCCGATGGCCAGCAACGGCGAGAGGTAAATCCAGTAGCTCATGTGCAGATAAATAGCTGTACCGATATAAACCAGCATCGGTCCGGAAACGATGGACTGTTTGTTGATGCCGTCCATAATCAACACGGCAAAGCCCAAAATAATTAATGCGCCGGCAATCATTGTCGATGTCGCAGGCAAAATATCCGTGGCGCGTAAAAACCAAACTGCGCCAAAGATAATCAAAAATAAAGGCAGAAAAAGTGAAGGACGGGACATAACAACGCTCCGTAAAGGTTTCAGACGGCCTGTATTATTGGGTGCGCCGGTCATACAGACAAGATATAAAAATGCAATCTTGTGTGTGATTATGCAAAGGTTGGCACAACAAAAAGGCCGTCTGAACAACGGCAAACCGAAATCAAATATTTCAATTTATCCTGTTTCAGACGGCCTTTCAAATCATCAGGCTTTGCCGGTGCTGCCGAATCCGCCTTCGCCGCGCTCGCTGGCGGCAAACTCGTCCACGACTTTAAACGCGGCTTGGACAACCGGCACAATCACCATTTGCGCGATACGCTCCATCGGCTCGATGGTAAACGCTTCTTTACCACGGTTCCACAAGGAAACCTTCAATTCGCCTTGATAATCCGAGTCAATCAAACCGACCAAATTGCCCAAAACAATACCGTGTTTATGACCCAAACCGGAACGCGGCAGCAAAACGGCTGCATACGCAGGGTTGGCCAAATGCACAGCCAAACCGGTCGGCACGAGATACACATCGCCCGGTTGCAATACAACGGCTTCATCCAAGCAGGCACGCAAGTCCAAACCGGCAGAACCAGGCGTTGCATAAGCAGGCAGGGAATCGGCCATTTTCGGATTTAAGATTTTCAGTTCGACTTCGGTTTGCATGACAGGACTCCGTATTGTTCTATATTGGAAAGGGCTACGATTATACACAATGCCCTTGAGGCCGTCTGAAAAAACGGAGTATGATTCGGTCAAACCTAAGGAGAAAAATCATGGATCTGCACAATATCCGCGAAGATTACAGCAAACGCGAGCTGTCGGAAGCCGAATGCCACGCCGACCCGATTGTCCAATTCGAGCAATGGCTGAACGAAGCGATTCACGCCGAAGTCAACGAGCCGACCGCGGTCAACGTTGCCGCTGTGGGCGAAGACGGCAGGCCCAACAGCCGCATGGTGCTGCTAAAAGAAGTCAACCCCAAAGGCTTTGTTTTCTTTACCAATTACCACAGCCGCAAAGGCCGCTCCTATACGGCACACCCTTTTGCCGCCATGACTTTTTTCTGGCCGGAACTCGAGCGCCAAGTGCGCATTGAAGGACGCATTGAAAAACTCGACGCCGCCGCTTCGGACGAATATTTTGAAAGCCGCCCGTATACCAGCCGTATCGGCGCATGGGCAAGCGCGCAAAGCGAAGTGATTTCCAGCAAAGCCGTTTTGGTGGCCAAAGCCGCAGCCGTCGGCGTCAAACATCCCCTGCATGTTCCCCGTCCTCCGCATTGGGGCGGATACCTCGTTATTCCCGACCGCATCGAATTCTGGCAAGGCCGCCCCAGCCGCCTGCATGACCGCATCCAATACCGCCTGGTTGACGGCAACTGGATACGCGAACGCCTTTCGCCATAATTTTCGGATTTTCAAACAAAAATTTACTGGTTGAGTTACAATACAGCCTTTCATCGGCAGGCCGTCTGAATCTGATTTTCAGACGGCCTTTTCCCCCAATCCAACCCCTGCCGCAACTGCCGCAGAAGAACCGCTTTTTCAAGCGAGTTAGGAAAAATCATGTCCAAACAGCCTTCCAGCAAACGCCAATGGCGCGACGGCGTATCATCTGCCGCCAAGAAACCTTCCAAACCGGCCAAATCCTTCGCCAATAAAAAACGTCCAGACAACGAACGCAAAACATCAGGCAAACCTTACGGCCAAAAAGTTTCAGACGGCCCTAAAGCTCAAAATACCGCGCCAAAACAACGTGCCGCCAAAGCCAAAAAACTGGTTGTCCGCAATCCCAACCAAAAAATCATGGAGCACGCCCGCGATTTGAAAGAACGCCGCAGCGACCTTTCCCGCTTCGAACCCGAGCGCCTGCAAAAAGTCCTGGCCGCTTCCGGCGTCGGCTCTCGTCGCGAAATGGAAGAATGGATCAGCAACGGCTGGGTAACGGTCAACGGCCGCGTCGCCCAACTGGGCGACAAAGTCACCCCCGACGACCACGTTACCGTCAAAGGCAGCATTATCAAACTCAAATGGGCAGACCGCCTGCCGCGCATCATCCTCTACTACAAACAAGAAGGCGAAATCGTTTCCCGCGACGACCCGCAAGGCCGCATCAGCATTTTCGACCGCCTGCCGCAAGCAGCCAGCAGTCGCTGGGTGGCTATCGGCCGTTTGGACATCAATACCAGCGGCCTTTTGATTCTAACCACTTCAGGCGAACTCGTTCAACGCTTTGCCCACCCCAGCTTTGAAGTCGAACGCGAATACGCCGTGCGCGTATTGGGCGAGTTGACCACCGAACAAATGCGCGTCCTGACCGAAGAAGGCGTCATGCTCGAAGACGGTTTGGCAAAAGTCGAACGCATCTACGAACAAGGCGGCGAAGGCGCAAACAAATGGTACAACGTCGTCATCAAAGAAGGTCGCAACCGTGAAGTACGCCGCATTTTTGAAAGCCAAGGCCTGACCGTCAGCCGCCTCGTCCGCGTAGGCTTCGGCCCTATCGGCCTGCCAAACCGCCTCAAACGCGGCCAGTTCTACGAACTCAATCCGGCAGAAGTCGCCAACATCATCAAATGGGCGGACATGCTGCTGCCGGGTGAACGTCGCCGGAAGAAAAGTTAATGTAAGATAAATCGGGGCTGAGGCCTTTACAAAATCGTCTCAGCCCGACAAAATCTTGCCTAAGTCATAAAAATAGTGGGTTAAGTTTAGACCAGTACCGCGTTGCTCCGCCTTGTCCTGATTTAAACTTAACCCACTATTCACACATTAAAATTCAAAAAAAGTGACTCAGCACCAGCGTTAACTCTGCCAATACACTGCCATCAACACTTTTAACAATCAGCAAGAGATATTTCTATGGAGCTCGAATCATGCCCCGTTTTTTCCTAAAAACCGTTTCCATACTCACTTTGGCAGCTTTAACCGCGTGTTCCGGCCCACTCGACCGTTCAGACTCGTCAACCGAAAATCTTCATGGCGCACCGGACTCAGCATTGCCTGCTACTGCCGTTGCTGAAGAAAATCTGTCTCTTACAGAAAACACCGAACGCTACCAAGACCAACCCGATCAACCGGTCAAATCCGTTGCCCAAGAACCTGTTTCCACATTCAGCATCGATGTCGATACCGGCAGCTACGCCAACGTCCGCCGATTTCTGAACAGCGGCAAACAGCCGCCCAAAGATGCCGTGCGCATTGAGGAAATCATCAATTATTTCCCTTACAACTACCCACTGCCTACTGACGGCCGCCCATTTGCCGTTCACACTGAAACCATTGATTCTCCATGGCAACCGGAAGCCAAGCTGATCAAAATCGGCATTCAAGCACAAGACACGGCAAAGAAAGACCTGCCGCCCGCCAATCTTGTGTTCCTCGTGGACGTATCCGGCAGTATGGATGAAGAAAATAAACTTCCGTTGGTTCAAAAAACGTTGCGTATCTTGACCCAACAATTACGCCCGCAGGACAAGGTTACACTGATTACCTATTCATCAGGCGAAGAGCTGGTGCTTCCGCCCACATCAGGTTCAGATAAAGAAACCATCCTGAAGGCCATCGACAAGCTGAAAGCCGAAGGCTCGACTTCGGGCGAATCCGCTTTACGCATGGCATACGAAGAAGCGCAAAAAGCCTTTGTACCTAACGGCATCAACCGTATCCTGCTGGCGACCGATGGCGACTTTAACGTTGGCGTATCTGATACCGAAACCCTCAAATCCATGGTTGCCGAAAAACGTAAAACCGGTATTTCACTCAGTACGCTAGGCTTTGGTACGGACAATTACAACGAAGACATGATGGAACAAATTGCTGATGCAGGCGACGGTAATTACAGCTATATCGACAACGAAAAAGAAGCGAAAAAAGTTTTACAGCAACAACTGACTTCCACGCTCGCCACCGTAGCGCAGGATGTCAAAATCCAAGTCGAATTCAATCCTGCCACTGTCAAAGAATACCGCTTGGTCGGCTACACCAACCGTACCCTGCGCAATGAAGACTTCAATAATGACAAAGTAGATGCGGGCGATATCGGCTCAGGCCACAGCGTGACCGCCATTTATGAAATCATTCCGGCAGGAAAAACCGGCTGGCTGAACGAATCACGCTATCAAAAAGCCCCTGCCGCCAAAGGCAGTAAAAACGAATACGCCTTTGTCAAAGTCCGCTACAAACTGCCTGGGGAAAAAGACAGCAAGCTGATGGAACAAGCAATTCCCGTTGGCAGCAAACCGCTGGAGCAAGCCGATAAAGACACCCTGCTCGCCCTTGCCGCGGCTTCCTATGCCCAAGCCCTGCGCGGCGGCGAATACAACGGCAAACTTGGCTGGAGCGACATTGAAAAAATGGTACAGCAAGTCCAAGGCGATGATCCGTTTGAGCTGAAATCGGAATTTCTCCAATTGGTTCGCATTGCCGCCGGTAATGAAAAGCAATCAGGTCCTTTGGTTAAAGAATAAAACCTGAAAAAGGCCGTCTGAAAAACATTCAGACGGCCTTTTAATTACACTTTTTATTTTTCCGATTTCAACACACGTTGACGGCGGGTTTCGCTCAATACCATGCCTGCGCTGACGGAAACATTCATGCTCTCGACTGTGCCAAACATCGGAATCGATACCAGCATATCGCAATGTTCGCGCGTCAGACGGCGCATGCCTTCGCCTTCGTTGCCCATCACCCATGCCGCGCTGTCGGGTAAATCGCAGTGGTAAAGGTCTGAGTCGCCGCCCATGTCCGTACCGACAATCCAAATGCCGTATTCTTTCAGCTCACGCAAAGTACGGGCAAGATTGGTTACAGTAATATACGGCACGGTTTCCGCTGCGCCACAGGCAACTTTGCTGACGGTCGCATTCAGGCCGGCGCTTTTGTCTTTGGGTGCAATCACGGCATGCACGCCCATCGCATCGGCAGTACGCAGGCACGCGCCGAGGTTGTGCGGATCGGTAATGCCGTCCAATACCAGCAAAAACGGCGGTTCGCTCAGATTTTCCAACACATCTTCCAAGTGAACATGGTTTTTGGAAGCATCGATAAACCCGACCACGCCCTGATGACGCGCCCCTTTGCTGATGGCATTCAAGCGGTCGGCATCGGCAAAATGCACGCGTACGTTTTCAGAGGCTGCTTTATCCAATACATCGCGGGTGCGCGCATCGGATTTGCCCTCTTGGATATAGAGTTCGGTAATCGATTTCGGGTTTTGCCACAAACGGGCATTGACGGCGTGAAAGCCATAGATGAGTCGTTGGTTTGCCATGTTTTTGCTTTATCAAAAAATTCAGACGGCCATTATAACAAGTAAGGCCGTCTGAAAATTTTTTATTTCATCAAATAACCGAGTATGCCCGAAGCACCAACGCCGATTAATACCGTCACCAACATCGAAAACCGGCTGGCGGCCAATACCGTCAAAGCAATGGCAATCAGCTCATGCGGTTTGTCCGATACAAAATAAGGCGCAATCACGGAAATCAACACGCAGCCCGGCGCGGCCTCCATAACTACTTGCGCGCGACGGCTCAACGTACGGTTGCGCAATGCAAAAAAGCCGATTAATCGGGTCGAATAGGTTACGGCCAACATACTTAAAAACAGCAAAAACGATTGCAGCGACAACAAATCCTTCATTTTTGCTCTCCCAAAAAATACGCCGCCAACAAACCCGACAACGCTCCAGCCGGAACATACCATGCGCCATCCACGGTCAAATAAGTTGCGCACGCCACAATCAGGCTGACAAACCAAGGGCGTGAAGCCGCAAAGCTCTTCCACATACCGCGCAGCAACACCAAAAACACCGCAGGAAACGCCATGCCGAAGCCCCATGCCGCCACATCGCCGAACATCGGACCGACTGCCGCGCCAAACGCCGCAAAACCAATCCAAGTTACATACAAAATAAAGCACACGCCGGCATAAAACGGCATGTTGAACGCAGGCAAACCTGCCGCCTTACGCTTTTGAATTTCAGCAAACGCCATTGCCCAGCTTTCATCACACATCACAAACAGCGCAGGCATCGCCTTTTTCAACGGCATATCCCTCATATACGGCGCAATCGCCGCACCCATCAGGATATGGCGCGAATTAATCATAAACGTTACCGTTGCAATCAGCAGAATCGGCAAAGGATTTGCCCATAAATTGACTGCGGCGAATTCCGAACCTCCGGCAAAATTCATGCCCGTCATCAGCAGCATTTCCAGCCAACTCATGCCCTTCTGCCCGCCCTGCATACCCAAAATCAGCGCCCACGGCAACAGGCCGATCAGCATAGGGGAACATTCTTTAATGCCGCGCAGAAACTCAGACTGCGGGGAAATAGTATGACTCATTTTAATTGAAACGGTTTATCAAAAAGAAGCGACGTATTATAAAGCATGCCGTCTGAACAAGGGTATAATACGGAAAAATAGATTTATTTACGGAAACCGATATGACCCACACCGTCCATCTGCAGTTTGAAGAAATTGACAATACCGTGTTGCAACGCCTGTGCGGCGCGCTCGACAGCAATCTCGAAGCCTTAGGCAAAGCCCTTGATATCCAAATCAGCCGCCGCTTCGAACATTTCACCTTCATGGGCGAACTGGCACACGCCGGCCGCCGTGCCTTGCTATCGCTTGCCGAAGCCGCAGAAAAAGGCGACTTGGACGACAACGCCATCAGCCTCGCGGCCGTTGAAGCCAAAACCGCAGATGAAAAACACGAAGAAAAACACCACGACCAACAATACTATTTCCGCACTAAACGCGGCAGCATCGGCGGCCGCACACCGCGCCAAAACGGCTATATCCGCGCCTTGCTCAACCACGATGTCGTGTTCGGTTTAGGCCCTGCCGGTACAGGCAAAACCTATCTTGCCGTTGCCGCCGCAGTTGATGCCATGGAAAAACACCAAATCGAACGCATCGTTTTGGTGCGCCCTGCAGTCGAAGCAGGCGAAAAATTAGGCTTCCTGCCGGGCGATTTAGCGCAAAAAGTCGATCCCTACCTGCGACCGCTTTATGATGCGCTTTATGACTTGATGGGCTTTGACCGCGTAACCAAACTGATGGAAAAAGGTTTGATTGAAATTGCGCCGCTGGCCTATATGCGCGGCCGTACCTTAAATGGCGCGTATGTCATCTTGGACGAAGCGCAAAACACCACGCCCGAACAAATGAAAATGTTCCTAACCCGTATCGGCTTCGGTGCCAAAGCAGTCATTACCGGCGACATCAGCCAAATCGACCTGCCGCGCAACATCAAATCCGGCTTGAAAGATGCACGCGAAAAACTGCGCGACGTAGAAGGCCTGTATTTCCACACCTTCACCAGCGAAGACGTTGTCCGCCATCCATTGGTACAGAAAATCGTCGAAGCCTATGAAGCTGCCGAAGAACAAGCTGAAAAGAAAAACGACGAATAATCTTTTCAAACACTGAAGGCCGTCTGAAAATCAAATTTCAGACGGCCTTCCTACATCATTCGGCACATAATACTGCTATAATCCGAAAACCAAGTAAAACAACGACTTCAAAAGGAAAAATATGACCCTCAAGCCACCCGTCCGAATCGCCGTTACCGGCGCGGCAGGGCAAATCGCCTACGCCACCCTCTTCCGTATCGCCGGCGGCATCATGCTCGGACGCGACCAACCCGTTATCCTGCAACTGCTCGACCTGCCGCAGGCGCAACAAGCATTGCGCGGTGTGATTATGGAAATGCAGGATTGCGCCTTCCCCCTCTTAGCCGACATCTTCGCTACAGACGATCCCGAAGTCGCCTTCAAAGATGCCGACATCGCCCTCTTGATTGGTGCGCGCCCGCGTACGCAAGGCATGGAACGCGCCGACCTGCTGCATGCCAACGCCGAAATTTTCAAAATACAAGGCGCGGCGTTGAACAAAGTTGCCCATCGCAACGTCAAAGTCCTCGTCGTCGGCAACCCGGCCAATACCAACGCCTACATCGCCATGAAGTCCGCACCCGACATCCCGCCGGAAAACTTCACCGCCCTGATGCGCCTCGACCACCACCGCGCCGTCAGCCAAATTGCCGAAAAAATCAACCGCCCGATTCCTTCCATCGAGCAAATGTGCGTCTGGGGCAACCACAGCCCGACCATGTACGCCGACTACCGCTACGCCACCAGCAACGGCGAGTCCGTCCAAGACATGATTACCGAACCCGACTGGAACACCGAAGTCTTCATGCCGAAAATCGCCGGACGCGGTGCAGCCATTATCGCCGCACGCGGCTCATCATCCGCAGCCTCCGCCGCCAATGCCGCCATCTACCACCTGCGCGACTGGCTGCTCGGCAGCAGCGGCAAATGGGTAACGATGGGCGTTCCATCCGATGGCTCTTACGGCATTCCCGAAGGTTTGGTTTTCGGCTTCCCCGTCATTTGCGACGCAGGCAGCTACCGCATCGTCCAAGGCTTAGATTTGTCGGACGAATTCAGCCAAAAACGTATTGCAGCCACGCTGGCCGAATTGGAAGAAGAGCGTTCAGCCATCCAAGATCTACTCTAAAACAAAGGCCGTCTGAAAACCAAATTTCAGACGGCCTAAATAATTAAATGCCCATTCTACAATCATTTTTAAAAGCTAGAATGGAACTCTTTGTCCTTATTTATCTTTAAGATGCCATTGACCTGCCGGTGTACAACCGCCGCCACTACCGCCGACAGCATAATGATCACAATTCGGATCAAGCCGTTTCCCTTGAGAATATGAGCCATTTGACAAACCGTCCCCATTAAAGGAACTGCATGCGCCGATAAAAGCTACGCAAAACAGGATTAAAAATTTCTTCAACATTCACATCACCTTTTTTATAAAAGTCACACCACAAAATTGCAGCCTAGATAAAGTTCCCACGCTATCGATATGAGCCACACTGTGTGAGCAAAAAAACAATCCTTCCTTGCTCACGGTTGTATTATCCAAAATTTCCGCTGCCATCACTCAAAAAACTACAGCTAGAAACTTGAAATACACATCCAACAAGATTAAAAACATCAAAATAGTTATCAAACTAATTTTATAAACATGTGACAAAATTTTTGCAACTTTGTTTCTTATGGTTTTGCTTTTTATAAAGATCGTTCTCACAATATGAAAATTATCCGATACCTTTTCTGCGTTTAAAAAAGGCCGTCTGAAAACCGAATTTCAGACGGCCTTTACTGTGTAAGCCTTATTCCGCTACATCAATACATAAATATTTCAATTCCAAATACTCATCCGCACCATATTTGCTCCCTTCACGTCCCAAACCACTGCGTTTCACGCCGCCAAACGGTGCCACTTCATTACTGATTAAGCCCGTATTGATGCCGACCATTCCGTATTCCAAGGCTTCGCCGACGCGCCACTGGCGGGCGGTGTCGGAGGTGAAAAGGTAAGCTGCCAAACCGTATTCCGTATTGTTGGCGGCTACGATGACTTCGGCTTCGGTTTCAAAACGGAACACCGGACACAACGGCCCGAAGGTTTCCTCGCGAGCTACCGCCATGTGCGCCGTAACACCACTTAAAACAGTCGGCTCAAAAAACGTTCCGCCCAATGCGCTGCGTTTGCCGCCGGTCAGGCAACTTGCGCCTTTAGCAAGCGCGTCGGCGATGTGCTGCTCGACTTTCTCCACCGCTTTTTTCTCAATCAACGGCCCTTGGTTTACGCCCTCTTCCAAGCCGTTGCCCAATTTGAGCGCCGCCACTTTTTCACTCAATCTGCGGCAAAATTCGTCGTAAATGCCGGATTGGGCGTAAACGCGGTTGGTGCAGACGCAGGTCTGACCGCTGTTACGGAACTTGCTGGCAAGTGCACCTTCGACAGCTTTGTCCAAATCGGCATCGTCAAACACGATAAACGGCGCATTGCCGCCCAGTTCCAAGCTGAGTTTTTTAATGTCCGCCGCACTGTCGGCAAAAATTTTCGCGCCGACTTCGGTTGAGCCGGTAAAGCTGATTTTGCGCACGGTCGGATTCGTGGCAAATTCATGACTGATTTCCGAAGCACTACCGCTGACAACAGGCAACAAATCCTGCGGCACGCCGGCTTCATAAGCCAAAACGACCAATGCATACGCACTCAAAGGCGTGAGCGATGCAGGTTTGACGATCATCGCGCAGCCTACCGCCAAAGCAGGTGCAGCCTTACGCGCAATCATTGCGGATGGGAAATTCCACGGCGTAATCGCGGCGGTAACACCGATAGGCTGTTTCAACACGACCAGTTTTTGCGATGCTTTCACACTCGTCAGCACATCGCCGTCAATCCGCCGCGCCTCTTCCGCAAACCAGCGTACAAATGAAGCCGCATAATCAATCTCGCCGCGCGCCTCGGTCAGGCTTTTGCCCTGCTCCATCGTCATGATGCGCGCCAGTTCTTCTTTGTTTTCCTTCATCAGAAAATACCAACGCCACAACACATCGGCGCGCTCTAACGCAGTTTTTGCCGCCCACAATTTTTGTGCCGCCTCCGCCTTCTGAATCAGAAGCTTCAGGCCGTCTGAATCGGTCTTACGGACAAACGCCAAAGCCTCACCTGTTGCAGGATTATCAACTTTAATAGCATTTGGAATCGGAGAAAAGGAAATATCGGAATGGTTGAGCAAGCGGACAAAATCTTTCATGAGAAACTAGCTTTCTAAAATCTGGAATATGTGTTCATTATCATATTCATACCATGAAAGCGCAACTGAATCGCAAAATAAGACAACAGCAAAGGCCGTCTGAATATCTTACAGACGGCCTTTGCTTTAGCTATATCATATCTATCTTAATAACGAATAAAATAAGATGATTGATACTCTACCTCAAAAGGATAGGACACATGTATGACAACAATTTGCTATAATACAAAACTCATTTTAACCCTCATTCGAAATTCCATTTTCAGACGGCCTTTGTCTGTTTATAAGGCCGTCTGAAATGTTTTCCGTCCATCCTCTTCTGCCGAACCATGATTCCATCTGATTTCATTGACGAGCTTTTGTCCAAAGTCGATATTGTCGATATTATCGACGAGCAGGTTCCACTGAAGAAAGGCGGGGCGAACTATATGGCCTGCTGTCCGTTTCACAAGGAAAAGACGCCGTCGTTTTCGGTCAGTCCGACCAAGCAGTTTTACCATTGTTTCAGTTGCGGGGCGCATGGTTCGGCGATTGGTTTTGTGATGGAGCATCAGGGGCTGTCGTTTCCGGAGGCGGTGCAGTTTTTGGCTGATCGCGTCGGTATGACGGTGCCTAAAGTGCGCGGGCAGGAAGACAATCCCGAAATCCGTGCCGAACGTAAGAAAAAACAGCAGACTTTGGAAGAAACAACGGCGGCGGCAGCGGATTTTTACGCGCAACAGTTGAAATTCAATCCGGCAGCGAAGGCTTATTTAGACAAACGCGGCTTGAGTGCGGAAGTCATCGCGCATTACGGTTTGGGCTATGCGCCCGACGGTTGGCAGCCTTTGGCGCAAGTATTTCAGCCCTATCCGAATACTGCGTTGGTGGATACGGGCATGGTCATTGATAACGAAGGCAAACATTACGACCGCTTTCGTCATCGGATTATGTTCCCTATCCGTAATCCGCGTGGGCAGGTCATCGGCTTTGGCGGCCGCGTATTGGACGACTCGAAACCCAAATACCTGAATTCTCCCGACACTCCTTTGTTCGATAAAGGGAAAAACCTTTACGGGCTATATGAAGGGCGTGCTGCCGTAAAAGAGGCCGGACGGATTTTGGTGGTCGAAGGCTACATGGACGTGGTCGCATTGGCGCAGTTCGGCATCGGCTACGGCGTAGCGGCTCTAGGTACGGCAACCACGGCGGAACATGTCAAAATCCTGATGCGTCAGGCCGACAGTATTTATTTTTGTTTTGACGGCGACGGCGCGGGACGTAAAGCGGCTTGGCGCGCGCTGGAAAATGCGTTGCCGCAATTAAAAGACGATAAATCGCTGCATTTTCTCTTCCTGCCCGAAGAACACGACCCCGACAGCTACATCCGCACCTATGGCAAGACGCAGTTTGAAGATGCCTTGTTAAACCAAAGCAAGCCCCTATCCGAATATTTTTGGGAACATCTTTCAGACGGCCTCAACCTCAATACACAAGAAGGCAAAGCAGAATTGGTCAAAACCAGTTCCCCGCTTTTAGCGCAAATTACCGCGCCGGCATTGGGCTATCTCCTGAAACAAAAACTCAGCGAGTTGGTGGGCATTGATCCTGACAACCTCGCCCAGTTACTCGGACAAGAAGCGCCCAAGCGGCACGTCAAACAAAAAAGTTACAAACTGCCGCCCATTTCTGTCAAACAGCCAACCATGCTGACACTGGTGCAAAGGCAAATACGCAGCCTCTTGATAAATCCGGCTTGGGCTTCATATATAGACCTGCCCGATTATCTGGCTTTAAGCGGCGACTTTGCCTGCCTTGCCAATCTGGCCGAAACCATCAAGAATCACGCCACGATTCCGGCAACGGCACAAGTGCTTGAATATATGCGCGGTTCGCCCTATGAGGAAACCGTCAATCAAATCTTTTTATCAACCCTTCACTCTGAAGAAATGGAAGGGGATGACGAAGAAGATTGCGAAAGTTTCCAAATCGGCATGAAAAAGTTGTTAAATGAATTAAAATACAGTCAAATCGAAACTTTAAAGCAAAAAAGTATTCAAACTGGTTTGACCGAAAATGAAAAAAGACTATTGCTGTCGCTTTTGACGGCAAAGCAAAACTAACCCCTCAGGCCGTCTGAACAATCTAAACACACGCTGCGAAGCATGACACGCAGAACACTCCATCCGTAATATTTTCAGACGGCCTCAGAGTATTAAAGTGAAATCTGATTTCACAACAAAAAGCTCTGCTCTGCCTTCAGGTACGGCCACATCACCGTAAACCGTCGGCATCCTATCAACCTAGAGAGCAATCCATGTCTAAAAACCAAAACTACGAAGAATACCAAGACCAAGATGACAACCGTCCCTTGAGTATCGAAGAGCAGCGCGCCCGTCTGCGTCAACTCATTATTATGGGTAAAGAACGCGGCTACATCACTTATTCCGAAATTAACGACGCGCTGCCCGACGATATGTCCGACGCCGAGCAAATCGACAACATCGTCAGCATGATTTCCGGTTTGGGTATCCAGGTAACCGAGCAGGCTCCTGATGCTGAAGACATCCTCTTGAGCGACAATGCCGCCGCCCTGACCGACGACGATGCCGTTGAAGAAGCCGAAGCGGCACTTTCCAGCGCAGATTCCGAATTCGGCCGTACAACCGACCCTGTACGCATGTATATGCGTGAAATGGGCCAAGTTGATTTGTTGACACGCGAAGACGAAATCATCATTGCCAAAAAAATCGAAAATGCACTGAAAAATATGGTGCAGGCCATTTCCGCCTGCCCGGGTTCGATTGCCGAGATTTTGGCTTTGATCGAACAAGTCCGCAACGACGAAATCCGTGTGGATGAAGTGGTTGAAGCTATCATCGACCCTAATGAAGTTTTGTTAAACGAATTGGGTCTGGGTCATTTGGAAAATACCAAACCTGACGATGAAGAAGGCGAGACCGACAGCGAAGTCGAAGATGACGACGAAGATGATGAAGATGACTCCGGCAGCGATTCCGAAGCCATGTCCGCCGCCCATTTGGCCGAACTGAAACAAAAAGTGTTGGAACATTTCGCCTTTATCGAGAGCGAATACGGCAAAATGATCAAGCAGCTGGAAAAACACGGCAGCCAACATGCCAACTACCTGAAACACCGCGATGCCATTGCCAACAAACTGCTGGAAGTTCGTTTTGCCACACGCCAAATTGAAAATTTGAGCAGCAACCTGCGCAGCCGCGTTGAAAACATTCGCAAGCTCGAACGAGAAATCCGCGATATCTGCATCGACCGCGTGCGTATGGAACGCGACTACTTCATCGAAAACTTCCTGCCTGCCATTACCGATTTGGAATGGGTTGAAAAAGAAGTAGCCAAAGGCCGAGTGTGGGCCAATGCTTTAGATCGTTTCCGCCACGCCATCCTCGAAAAACAAGCCGAGCTGGCCAATATGGAAACCGAAACCCGCATTTCCATTGAAGAGTTAAAAGAAATCAACAAAAACATGGTGTTGAGCGAAAAAGAAACCTCAGCCGCCAAACAAGAAATGATTCAGGCCAACTTGCGTTTGGTTATTTCCATTGCCAAAAAATACACCAACCGCGGCTTGCAGTTCCTTGATTTGATTCAAGAAGGCAATATCGGCCTGATGAAAGCGGTGGACAAATTCGAATACCGCCGCGGCTACAAGTTCTCTACTTATGCCACATGGTGGATCCGTCAAGCGATTACCCGTTCCATCGCCGACCAAGCGCGTACCATCCGTATTCCGGTTCACATGATTGAAACCATCAACAAAATGAACCGTATCTCGCGCCAATACCTGCAAGAAACCGGTGAAGAACCTGATTCCGCCAAACTGGCCGAGCTGATGGAAATGCCGGAGGACAAAATCCGCAAAATCATGAAAATCGCCAAAGAGCCGATTTCCATGGAAACACCGATTGGCGACGACGACGATTCGCACTTGGGCGACTTCATCGAGGATGCCAACAATGTTGCGCCGGCAGAAGCTGCGATGTACACCAGCCTGCACGAAGTAACCAAAGAAATCCTCGAAAGCCTGACACCGCGCGAAGCCAAAGTGTTGCGTATGCGTTTCGGTATCGATATGAATACCGACCACACGCTCGAAGAAGTCGGCAAACAATTTGACGTAACCCGCGAACGTATCCGTCAAATCGAAGCCAAAGCCCTGCGCAAGCTGCGCCATCCGACCCGCAGCGACCGCCTCCGCAGCTTCCTCGACAGCGAAGAAAACAAATCATAAAAGCAAACCGCAGGTTGAAAAGCCTGCGGTTTTTATTGGAATACGAAAAGGCCGTCTGAAAACCAAATCTCAAAAGATTTAATCGTTTCAGACGGCCTTAAATTTTATTCAGCTTCAGTGGTTTTCTTTTTCGGACGGCGTCGGCGGCGTTTAGGTTTGCCATCGGTTGATCCACTTTGTTTCTGACGTTTGTGATCATTGGCCGCAGTCATTTGCTGGCGGGTTTCCTCATCGGCATGTTGGAAAGTTGTCCACCAAGAAGCCACCTCTTTATCAACCTCGCCAACTTCACTACGCAAAATCAGGAAATCATAAGCAGCACGGAAACGGGCTTGCGCCAACAGACGATACGGGCGCGCGCCGCGCATATTGTCGAATTGCGGCTGAAATTGCCAGATTTCACGCATGGTTGCAGAGAATCTTTGCGGTACGCCCCAACCTTTCTCCACCGTATCGCGCATGGTGTTCATCGCATCCATCAGCGCAGGGACAGGTTTTTGACCATGGCTTTGATTGCGTTGCCAAATGGCGTTTAGTGTCGGCCATAATACCGCCGCCAATACAAAACCGACGGAAACGGACTTATCCGCACGAAGACGCTCATCGGTATTTTTCAAGGCCAACATAATCATACGTTTGTCGGCTGCTTCGGCAGTTTTCAAGGCATCTAAAAGCGGATGGATGCCTTCGGGAATACCCAACTCGTTCAACCGTTTCAAACAGGCACGGGAATGGCCGGAAAACAGGATTTTCATGATTTCGTCAAAAAGACGGGCCACCGGCTCATTTTTCAGACGGCCTGCGTATTCGGCAATCGGCAAAGCCGTTTGCTCTTCCACTTCAAAGCCCAACTTGCCCGACAAACGGACGGCGCGAAGAATACGGACGGGATCTTCCTGATAGCGTTCGGCAGGATTACCTATCATCACCAATTTCTTATCGGCAACATCAGCCACGCCTTGATGGAAATCCCAAATTTCCTCTTTAATCGGGTCGTAATACAGCGCGTTGCAAGTAAAGTCGCGGCGCATGGCATCTTCTTCAATGCTGCCGTAAGTATTGTCCTTCATAATGCGGCCTTGCGCATTTTGCTGAACCTTATCGCCACCGCGAAACGTCGTCACTTCAATAGTTTCAGGACCAATCATCACATGAACGATTTGAAAGCGGTGGCCGATAATGCGGCTGCGGCGGAATATTTTACGGATTTGCTCCGGTGTGGCATCGGTTGCAATATCAAAATCTTTGGGCTCAACCCCGAGCAACAAATCCCGAACGGCTCCCCCTACAACATAAGCCTGAAAACCGGCTTCATGCAGGCGTTTGGCAATTTTCTCAGCGGCAAAGCTCAACATATCCGCATGGATACCATGTTGCTCAAGCGGAATAATCTCCTTTTCGGGCAACGACTTGACGTGTTTTTTAGGCAACACTTTATGCAGCCATTTTTTTAACATAAGCAGCTCTTTTCACAATAAAAAAGGCCGTCTGAAACTTGTCCGGCTTAAGCCTTTGCACAATATCCTGCCGTAGATAAAGACAAAACATTGAGCAAAGGCTTCAGACGGCCTAAAAAAGACGTGCCATTATACCTTATGGAAGTTCGATTAATTAGCGTATTGACAAAAAATATCGGCTATAATGACGGTCTGACAACGATTCAGGCAAAACATCATGTACCACTACAAATCCGAAGCTACCCAATTCCTCGACAAACTCATGGCCGATCATCCCGAATTAGAAGCGCAACGCCTCGAAAACCGCCATTTACTGTGGGATGTAACCCTTAATCCGGCCGAACAGGCTGAATTTGAAGCGGCCAAAGTCAACAAAAAACCTTACACCTACTATCAAGACTAATCCCGCATCGGCATGACGACCAACACGCACAATACCGATCCGGCATTACAACATTACCTCAACAGCATCGGTCAATCCGAACATCCCGTTTTGACCGCATTGCGCGAGCGTACCCAATCACATCGTCTGGGAAAGATGGCCATCGCCCAAGAGCAGGCAGCCATGTTGGTGTGGTTGGCCAAATTATTGAATGCCAAAAAATATTTGGAAGTTGGCGTCTTTACCGGTTACAGCAGCACCGCCATAGCGCTTGCCCTCCCCGAAGACGGCAAAATCATGGCTTGCGACATCAATGTAACCTTTACCGATATTGCCCGCGAAACATGGCAGGCAGCAGGCATAGCGCATAAAATCTCGCTTCATCTGCAGCCGGCTTTGCTGACTTTGGACGATTTGATAACGCAAGGCGAATCGGAAAGCTACGACTTGGCGCTTATCGATGCCGACAAACCGCCTACGCCGAAATATTTTGAACGCTGTTTACAACTGGTACGGAGTGGCGGCGTGATTGCCATCGACAATATCTTGTTGGGTGGGCGCGTCATGAATGAAGCTGCCGAAAACGATCCACCCAGCCTGGATATCCTGCGCCATTTCAACCAAAACCTGCCGCACGATACACGCATTATTCCCATTACCCTGCCTATCGGCGACGGTTTGACACTGCTGCTAAAAAAATAAAACGACACAATCTGATGAAAACATTATCACGTTCCCTGTTTCTTTTACCGCTTACTCTATTGGCCGCATCATGCGCCGTTTCCCATCCCCATCAACCTGCCGACAATGCCAACTTTGTCCTGCCGGATATTCCGCGCGAGCCTTTGCCTGAAAAAAATATTCCCTATCCGCGCTTGGACGAACAAACCCAGATTGACCACTTGGGCATACAAATCGCCCGACTGGAACGCACCGTTGAAGAATTAAATCAACGCCTGCACACATTGGAACAACAGCGAACTATCAAACGTCCAACCCCTTTGGCTCCCAAACCCAAAGCCCAGCGATTGGACGACCGCAAGCTGAAAATGAACTATTTGGCCAATGGCGGCGGCGTGCCGTCTGAAACAGATTCAGCCGCACAAAACGAGCTGCGCCTTTATAACCAGGCGCAAAAATACTATCAGCGCAACAACTTCTCCGCCGCAGTGGCCATTTTGAAAGAAGCCGACGGCGGCAACGGCAGCGAAATTGCCCGCCGCAATATGTATCTACTTCTGCAAAGCCAACAGCGTCTGGGCAACTGCGAATCCGTTATCGAAATCGGCAACCGCTATGCGAATCGATTCCGCAACAGCCCGCAAGCCCCGGACGCCATGTACAGCATCGGCCAGTGCCAATACAAACTGCAACAAAAAGACATTGCCCGCAGCACATGGCGCAAACTGATGCAAAGCTTCCCCAACAGCGAAGCGGCAAAACGCGCTGCAATCAGCCTGAAACAAAGATAAACGTTCAGATGGCCTTATCATCCCCAAGGCCGTCTGAATATTTTTTACCCTTAATCCATTCAAACAAAAGGAACTCTTCATGATCCAAGTCGGCATTATTATGGGCAGCAACAGCGATTGGCCGGTGATGCAGCAGGCAGCACAATTTCTCAAAGAATTCGGTGTTGAATACGAAGCGCGTGTCGTCTCGGCACACCGTACGCCTGATTTGATGTTTGAATACGCCGAAACCGCACGCGCACGCGGCATCAAAGCCATTATTGCCGGTGCAGGCGGCGCGGCGCACTTGCCGGGTATGGTCGCAGCTAAAACCACTGTCCCCGTCTTGGGCGTACCCGTTCCCAGCAAATATCTGCGCGGCGAAGATTCCCTGCTTTCAATTGTGCAAATGCCCAAAGGCGTTCCAGTTGCCACATTTGCCATTGGCGAAGCAGGCGCGGCCAATGCGGCGCTGTTTGCCATTTCACTTTTAGCCAACGAAAATCCTGAATTGGCTGAAAAATTGGCGGCTTTCCGTGCCAAACAAGAGCAAACCGTTTTAGCCATGGAATTGCCCGAAGCATAACGGACTAAGGCCGTCTGAAAGTTGTAAAAGGAAACTTAGATTTCGTTTTACACTTTTCAGACGGCCTTGTTTATTGATCAAATTAAATCAACATCATGAAACCCCTGGCATTCATCCTACTCTCCACCCTACTTTGTGCCTGCCAAAGCCCAAGTATTCCTGCTCAATCAACCGCCATTCCATCTCAGCAAAAAGCTCAAGATACTACCGGCAACCTGATTATCTTCTATGATACACAGACCGGTTCTGCGCCATTGTTAAAAGCAGTGAAAGCCTCCGGCGCAAGTTTGATTTATGAATACAAAAACCTGAACGGCATTGCTATTCGTCCGTCTTCCAAGACCAAGATTGAAGATTCCATTGCCTATTTCAAAAAGGTAAACGGCGTATTGTCCGTCGAACAAGATAGGCTGCTGAAACTTCAATAATCGAGCTGGTTCTTCGGTCTAATAAAAAAGCCGTCTGAAACGTATTACAACGTTTTCAGACGGCCTTTACTTTTTCAAAACATTAAATCATGCCTCTGCCTTGCGCTTTTGGCTTGGCTTGGCCGAATTCTAATTTACTCAGCGCAGACAAATAGGCTTTAGCAGTTGCCACCAATACATCGGTATCTGCACCTTGGCCGTTGACCACACGGTCGCCACGTTGCAGGCGGACGGAAGTTTCACCTTGGCTTTCTGTACCTTGAGTTACCGCATTGACAGAGTAAATCTGCAAGGTTGCGCCACTTTGCGCCACACTTTCAATGGCTTTGAAGATGGCATCAACAGGGCCTGAGCCGCTAGCGGAAGCGTGTTTTTCTTCACCGCGAATACTGAACACAATATCGGCGCGCGGCTCTTCGCCAGTTTCAGTGCTGATTTTTTGGGAAATGAATTTGTAGCTTTCGGTATTCATATTGCCCATTTCGTCAGACACCAAAGCGTGCAGGTCTTCATCAAAGATTTCGCGTTTCTTATCCGCCAGCTCTTTGAAGCGTGCAAATGCCGCATTCAACGCCTCTTCGCTTTCCAACTCGATGCCCAAATCTGCCAGCTTGCTGCGGAATGCGCTGCGACCGGACAATTTGCCCAAAGTCAGGCGGTTGGTTGACCAGCCGACTGATTCGGCCGTCATAATTTCATAGGTTTCAGGGTGTTTCAACACGCCGTCTTGGTGGATGCCTGATTCATGTGCAAAGGCGTTTGCGCCGACTACCGCTTTATTTGGCTGAATCGGATAACCGGTAATGGTGGACACCAGTTTGGATACCGGCACGATTTGCGTGGTATCAATGCCGGTTTCCAAGCCGAACAAATCATGACGCACTTTCAACGCCATCACGATTTCTTCAAGGCTGGCATTACCAGCACGTTCACCCAAACCATTGATAGTACATTCCACCTGGCGCACACCTGCCTGAACAGCAGCCAATGAGTTAGCAACCGCCATACCCAAGTCATTATGGCAGTGGGTCGACCAAACTACTTTGTCTCCATTGGGCACGCTTTTGATGATGTTACTGATACGCTCGTACCATACGGAAGGGATGGAGTAGCCGACAGTATCGGGAATATTGATGGTGGTTGCGCCCGCTTCGATAACCGCCGTAAAGATTTTGGCGAGGAAGTCCAAATCCGAACGCACGGCATCTTCGGCGGAAAATTCCACATCGTCAGTGTATTCTTTGGCGATTTTCACCGCTTTGACCGCCGCATCGATGACCTGCTGCGGCTTCATTTTCAGTTTGTGCTCCATGTGGATGGGGCTGGTGGCGATAAAAGTGTGAATACGTTTTTTCGGTGCGGGGGAAACGGCTTCGCCCGCTTTGCGCACATCGTTTTCAACGGCACGCGCTAACGAACAGACTGTGGATTTGGTGATGATTTTGGCAATCGCATTAACCGACTCGAAATCGCCCGGACTGGCTGCGGCAAAACCTGCTTCAATCACATCGACACCCATCTTTTCCAACTGGCGGGCAATACGGATTTTCTCCTCTTTGGTCATGGATGCACCGGGCGACTGCTCGCCGTCGCGCATGGTGGTATCGAAAATGATAACGCGGTTGGTTTGTGTCATTTCTGTTCTCTCCAGAGATTCGTTTTTTTGTAAAAAAGCATTCAAATCAAGCGGTCTGCCTTGCGCTTCCGCCAAAGCGGTTAGTTTTTGCAACTGAGCCAAAGGCAGGGAACCGCGTGTACGCCATTTATAGATAGCCGCCGTCGTTGCAGCATTTTCCGGGTCATGCTGTTTCAGGGCTTCGGCCAGCGCGTTTACGCCGCCAAAATAGGCAACCAAACGGTCAATGTCTAATTGCATGATGTTCCTTGTCCAAATCTGATTAAGATTATTGTGTTTAGGTTTTGCATTATACTTATTTTAGACAAAACGACAATCTATTTTTATCAAAAAATTGGTGTAAATTTTAAAAATTGAGAAATTTTTATACATTTTGTCTAATTTGAACTATTAAAAGCCCCTCTCAAACCGAACACATCCTAAATATAGTAAACTAATCCCCTATTTCCCCGATTTAAAACACACTATGCCCCACACCATCCCTACCGACCGTTCCGACATCGAATGGCGCAACGAAAGCACACAAAAGCCGCCTAAGCAGGCTGTTTACATACAAGAAGCAGGCGCAGCAGAAATCTTAAAAAATGCCCACGCGCAAACTGCAACCGTTTGGACTGGTGATTTTCATAATGCCAAGCAAGTCTTATCTGCAATGAAAAAACGTATCCGCAGGCCGTCTGAAAAAAAGAAAGGCGCACCTGCCGATATTCAGACGGCCTTTCATGCCCACCGTATGAAACAAGCGCAACAAAGCCGGTTGCTCAATATGCTTGCCATCGAAATCCAACCTAATTTTCAACTGGACAATGCGCGTGCACCCGATATCTACGCCGCCTTGCACAATGTTTACGACACACCAAACGACAAACCGTTTCTTTTGCCGCTGAATCAATTACTGGGCTTTATCGGTGCACACGAATGGCACAAAAAAGGCATAGACATTTCGCAACTAGACGGAAAAATCCATGTTCCTTTCGGCGTATTCTCTCCACTGCGCGGCGAGTATTTGGATTTAATCGCACAAGCGCCACTCGCTCCCAATATTCAGACGGCCTTTGACATCGGCACCGGCTCAGGCGTTATTGCCGCAATTTTGGCCAAACGAGGCATACCCGACATCATCGCCACAGACACCAACCCAAAAGCAATAGCCTGCGCCACAGCAAACCTTGAGCGTCTAGGCTTAGATAAAGCTGTCAACATCCAATCGATTGATTTATTTCCCGAAACTTGTGCCGACCTTATCGTCTGCAATCCGCCTTGGCTGCCGGCAAAACCGACCTCCGCCATTGAAATTGCACTTTACGACCCAAACAATGCCATGTTGACAGCCTTCCTCAACGGCGTAAGTCACCACTTAAATCCAAACGGCGAAGCCTGGCTGATTATTTCCGACTTGGCAGAACACTTGCATTTACGCGATAAAGACTTCTTAAACCAATGCTTTCAAACGGCCTCACTCGATGTCGTCGATATTCTGAAAACCAAGCCGCAACATAAAAAAGCAATTGATGAATCCGATCCTTTGGCATTTGCCAGAAATAAGGAAACTACCTATCTGTACCGTTTGAAAACAAAATAAAATCAAGGCCGTCTGAACATTCAGACGGCCTTTAAGCATTTTTATAAAAGAAAACGGCATATCCGTAAAGATATGCCGTCGATGGGAGCAGCAGGGACTGCTATATTTGGCAGTGGTTTGTGTTTTAGTCCTCTTGCGCCCCTGTTTGCAGGTAGTTTGGCAGACCAACTCTGCCAATCAATTCCTGCTGGGTTTCAAGCCAGTCGATGTGTTCTTCGTTGATGTCTTTTTGTTTTTCCAACAAATCACGGCTGACGTAGTCTTGTTGCTCTTCTGCAAGGGCGATGGCTGCAACCAGAGCATCATGTTTTTCATACTCTTTTTTCAAGTCGCAGGCAATGATTTCTTCGGTAGATTCACCGATTAACAATTTACCCAATTCTTGCAGATTAGGCAGGCCTTCCAAGAACAAAATACGCTCGATCAAATCGTCTGCGGATTTCATTTCGCGGATGGACTGTTTGTAGAAATGACTACCCAATTCTTCAAAGCCCCAGTTTTTCAAAATGCGGGCATGCAGGAAGTATTGGTTAATGGTAATCAGCAACAAACCTAAGTTTTTGTTTAATTCGCGGATAACTAAGCGATCGCCTTTCATATTCAGCTCCTTATTCAGTTAAACGCTTAATTACATTTGGCTTTGGTAGTAGTTGCCTTCGCCAACCAACTCGATCAGACGCAATTGTTGTTCCAACCAGTGAGCGTGATCTTCTTCAGTGTCTTTCAACTGAGCAATCATCAGGTCGCGGGTAACGTAGTCTTGAGCTTCTTCACACAGTTTGATGCCTTTTTTCAACGCATCGCGTACTTCGTATTCAGTGTTCAAGTCTGCTTTCAGGCAAGAAATAACGTCAGTACCTACGTTTACTGGAGCAGGAGTCATTTTAGGAGTACCGCCCAACATCAGGATACGACGGATGAAATCTTCAGCGTGAGTAGTTTCTTCTTCCATCTCGTGGTTCAAACGTTCGAACAGTTTGTTGTAACCCCATTCAGAGTACAGACGAGAGTGGATAAAGTATTGGTCGCGAGCAGCCAGCTCACCGGACAACAATTCATTCATGTAATCAATAACTGCTTGGTTGCCTTGCATAATTCTTTCTCTTTCTTTTAAAAATTGATGATGACGAAATGAAGATTCGTGTGTTGTTACGGAATGAGTGAATTGTATGCACAAGTAGCGGTTTTGACAAATTTTTTATTTAAAATACAAACAATTATCAAAAAATTTAACCCACCCAAAAGGCCGTCTGAAAAATTAATCCCCTGTTTTTAATAATATTTTTTTGATATTAGTATTAAGAATCCATTGCATTATTCAAAAACATTTACATTCGTTAACCATAAATAAAAGCAAATAATCCGACAAAATCAATCAAATTTAATTATGAATTATTCTCAACTGCTTTTGCCTTATTTTTTTGAATCACCCATTCCGTCATCACTTGCGAATCGTGCTATAATTGCCAGTTATCTTTTTTTTAAGCAACCAGCTAAACCTTATAAATTATCATGAAACAAATCCGCAATATTGCCATCATCGCCCACGTCGACCATGGCAAAACCACA
Organism: Neisseria mucosa; assembly: GCF_013267835.1. Taxonomy (NCBI): domain Bacteria; kingdom Pseudomonadati; phylum Pseudomonadota; class Betaproteobacteria; order Neisseriales; family Neisseriaceae; genus Neisseria; species Neisseria mucosa. The sequence continues at coordinate 651,068 of NZ_CP053939.1, read as the reverse complement.
TTAGTTGACCAATTGCTGCGCCAGTCCGGTACATTCCGTTCCAACCAGCAAGTCGAAGAACGCGTCATGGACAGCAACGATCTTGAAAAAGAACGCGGCATTACCATTCTCGCTAAAAATACCGCCATCGAATACGAAGGCTACCATATCAACATCGTAGATACCCCGGGACACGCCGATTTTGGTGGCGAAGTGGAACGTGTATTGGGCATGGTCGACTGCGTCGTACTGTTGGTTGACGCACAAGAAGGCCCTATGCCGCAAACCCGTTTTGTGACCAAAAAAGCCTTGGCTTTGGGTCTGAAACCGATCGTCGTCATCAATAAAATCGACAAACCGTCCGCCCGTCCAAGCTGGGTTATCGACCAAACATTCGAATTGTTCGACAGCTTAGGTGCAACAGACGAACAATTGGACTTCCCTATTGTTTATGCTTCCGGCCTCTCCGGCTTTGCCAAATTGGAAGAAACCGACGAGAGCAACGATATGCGTCCTCTGTTTGAGACCATCTTAAAACACACGCCTGCACCAAGCGGCAGCGCGGACGAAACGCTGCAATTGCAAATTTCCCAACTGGACTACGACAACTACACCGGCCGCCTCGGTATTGGCCGCATCCTGAACGGCCGCATCAAACCCGGCCAAGTCGTTGCCGTCATGAATCATGAAGAACAAGTCGCCCAAGGCCGCATCAACCAGCTGTTGGGCTTCCAAGGCTTGGAACGCGTACCTTTGGAAGAAGCTGAAGCCGGCGACATCGTGATTATTTCCGGTATCGAAGACATCGGTATCGGCGTAACCATTACCGACAAAGACAATCCCAAAGGCTTGCCGATGTTGAGCGTGGACGAGCCGACACTGACCATGGACTTTATGGTCAATACTTCCCCTCTGGCCGGTACTGAAGGCAAATTCGTAACTTCCCGCCAAATCCGCGACCGCCTGCAAAAAGAATTGCTGACCAACGTTGCCCTGCGTGTTGAAGATACTGCCGATGCCGATGTCTTCCGCGTTTCCGGCCGCGGCGAATTGCACTTGACCATTTTGTTGGAAAACATGCGCCGCGAAGGCTTTGAATTGGCGGTCGGCAAACCGCGCGTGGTATTCCGTGAAATTGACGGTCAAAAATGCGAGCCTTACGAAAATCTGACTGTGGACGTACCGGATGAAAACCAAGGCGCGGTCATGGAAGAACTCGGCCGCCGCCGCGGCGAATTGACCAATATGGAAAGCGACGGTAACGGTCGTACGCGTTTGGAATACCATATTCCTGCACGCGGCCTGATCGGTTTCCAAGGTGAATTTATGACCTTGACCCGCGGTACCGGCTTGATGAGCCACGTTTTTGACGACTATGCTCCGGTTAAACCTGATATGCCAGGCCGACACAATGGTGTATTGGTTTCTCAAGAGCAAGGTGAAGCCGTTGCTTACGCCCTGTGGAACTTGGAAGACCGCGGCCGTATGTTCGTTTCTCCAAACGATAAAGTCTACGAAGGCATGATTATCGGTATCCACAGCCGTGATAACGACTTGGTGGTAAACCCTCTGAAAGGCAAAAAACTGACCAACATCCGCGCCAGCGGTACAGATGAAGCCGTCCGCCTGACCACGCCTATTAAATTGACTTTGGAAGGCGCAGTTGAGTTTATCGACGATGACGAACTGGTTGAAATCACGCCACAATCCATCCGCCTGCGCAAACGTTACCTGAGCGAGTTGGAACGTCGCCGCCATTTCAAAAAACTGGACTAATCCTGTTTGATTGACATACTTTAAAATCAAGGCCGTCTGAAAAGTGTTTTGGAAATCCTAGATTTCACTTTTACACTTTCAGACGGCCTTTTATCATCTGTTTAAATAAAGTAAATCGACATTTCTTCCGCCTGCACCGCCGCTTCATCAGGTCGGTCATTTTTACGATATTGCCCCGGCGATATCCCATATTGCTTTTTAAATGCCTTACCAAAATGCGTTTCCGATTGAAAACCGACCGAAAGCGCAACCGATAAAACCGAATCCGCCGTCTGCTTTAACAATAACGCCCCCTGCTGCAAGCGGATGCTGTTAACAAAGGCATGCGGGCTTGTTCCCGTCTGCTGTTTAAATACCCGCATCAATTGGGCGCGGGACAAATTGGCCATCGCAGTCATTTTCTCAATATTCCATTCTTCTTCCGGTTTTTCGACGACTGCCTGAAGCAAATTCCGCAAACGTTTATCCTGCCAACCATTCAGCAAACCGCTTAATTGCGCTTCCTCATTTTTCTCCAAACAGGCACGAAGCAGAAAGACCAGCAATACCGAAGCCAATGCATTCACAACCGCTACCGAGCCGGATAAAGCCTGACTGCTCTCATATTGCAATAAGGTCACCAAATACTGCAAAGACGGATGGTTGATGTTCAATAAAACGGTATCAGGCAGCCCCGTCATCATATCCGCCTGCGCTTCATATTCAAACCTTGCGCAAAAAAGATGCAAAGCCGCCTCTCCACCGGCATGACTTTGCTTGACTTTAAATGCACCATTCTCAGCCGTCAGCACGCGAACACCGAAATTTTCACAACTGCTGTCGCTGCTCAAAGTATGCCCAACGCTGCGCGGGAAGAAAATAATATCCCCCGCACTCAGCAGCCTGGCCTCTTTCTCTCCATCAATTCGGATATAGCCCGAACCGGCAGTTACGATATGCACCAAACCATGCGCACGCTTGGGCTCATGCCGCACATACCACTCCCCTTGAAACAGGCACTGAACATCCACACTGCCCTTTATCTGCGCCAATTCGACCAGCCTATCTAAAATATCCATAGTGTTTTTTTACCAATAAATGAGATGTTTTGACGATTAAAATCTTCCAATTATTGCAATAATACACACACCAAACACAAACGGATAGGATTTTTTATCTTATCCACTCACATTAAGAAAGGACATATCATGTTTAAAGACTGGCCTGAACATACCGCCTTGGTAAAAAAATCATTCGGCGAACTGGGTAAAAACCATCCTAAAATGCTGCAAGCCTACGGCGCGCTGGAACAAGCAGCCGCTGCCGAAGCACTGGATGCCAAAACACGCGAACTGATCGCCATTGCCGTTGCCATTACCACACGTTGCGAAAGCTGCATCAGCGTGCACGCAGCCGCCGCTGCCAAAGCAGGTGCAACCGACAGCGAAATCGCCGGCGCATTGGCCACCGCTATTTCTCTAAACGCAGGTGCTGCTTATACATATGCTTTGCGCGCCTTAGAAGCAGTAGAAACCCAACGCTAATCAGCTTGTAAAATCAGGCCGTCTGAAAGACAACTCCCCTTTCAGACAGCCTGATGAAATGCTAAACTAATATAGTTATTATATTATTTTCTATCTAACAGGAGATTGAATCATGAAGAAACTGCTGACCGCCGTACTTTTTGCCGCCGCTATCGCCACTCCTTTGGCCGCTTCCGCTGCCTCTATGCCTAAAGTTGAAAAAAGCGCGGCACAACCTGCAAAAGCAAAAGGCGTTTGGATTGATGTCCGCTCTGCCGAAGAATTCAAAGAAGGCCATTTGCAAGGTGCGCTCAATATTCCGCACGACCAAATCGTTGAACGCATCAAATCCGTCAGCCCGGATAAAAACGCACCGGTCAACCTCTACTGCCGCAGCGGTCGCCGAGCAGAAGCCGCACTGACCGAACTGAAAAAAGCCGGCTACACCAATGTAACCAACCACGGCGGTTATGAAGACTTAGTGAAAAAAGGTTTGAAATAAACCTAGCTGATTTTAAAAAGGCCGTCTGAAATTTTTCAGACGGCCTTTATTACATTACAGACAGCAACTTCCAAATCTCAAACGTTTGCTGAGACCGGCTTCATGAATCAATTGTTTGATAACCAAAATATTGGTGTTATCGGACAACGCGCGAATGCTGTGCGCCTCCATCGGCTCAAGTCGGATAACTTGCAAGCCTTCGGTTTGCAAAACTTCGTCCACCGTTTTGATTTCGGCTTTGCCGTTTAAAACCAAAAGCAAAATAATCGCATCCGTCTCATATGCCGGAATTTCATTATTTTTCTGCAGTGAAAGCTGAACAATCTCCTGATTGCCGTCTGAAGCAATCACGCCGCCCAATAAAGCTTTGGGGTCTAATTCATAATGTTTCATTATTATCCTTTCCGCCCAAACGTTGCCGATTCATGGACAATCGCTCAAGCAAACCAGTACAATACCGTCCATCTTACCGATAGACACAATATTGTCACATGAACATATTAATCTCAAACGACGATGGTTATCTTGCGCCCGGTTTGGCAGTTTTGGCAAGAGTATGTGCAGAATTTGCCAATGTCAGGGTGGTTGCGCCTGAACGCGATCGCAGCGGCGTCAGCAATTCCCTGACTTTAGACCGTCCTTTACAACTGAAACAGGCGGAAAACGGGTTTTATTATGTGAATGGCACGCCCACCGACTGCATTCATGTCGGCCAGCATGCCCTTGCCGATTTCAAACCCAACTTAGTCTTATCCGGCATTAACAACGGCGCAAACATGGGTGACGATACGCTTTATTCCGGTACGGTTGCCGCCGCGACGGAAGCCTATCTGATGGGCATTCCCGCTATTGCCTTTTCGCTTGCCGATTCCAGCGGCCGTTATTGGGAAACCGCAGAAAAAGCCGCTTGGATGCTGCTTTCCTACTTTCTCAAACGCCCTATTTCCAAACCCATCTTATGGAACATCAATATCCCTGCCGTCGCACCTGAAGATATCCAAGGCATAAAAATAACACGGCTCGGCCGTCGCCATCATGAACAAAGCATTGTTCCCATGTATAATCCACGTGGCGAACAAATTTATTGGATTGGGCCGGTCGGCGATGTTTCCGACAGCGAAGAAGGTACCGACTTTGGCGAATGCGCGGCCGGCTTCATCACGATTACCCCCCTGCAAGTCGATTTGACTGCCTACGGACAAATGGAGCAAACCGCTTCCTTTTGGTCAGAAATCCCTGCGCCTTAACAGTCCCTAACAGCCGAACACTTGAGAATCAAGCATATTTTTATTATGATATGCCCCGACGAGAACAATTACCCGAATACGAAAGTCATTAACATGTTGAAAAAAAGTGTATCTTATGCCGGATCGGCAGCTTTGGTTTTATTACTTGCAGCCTGTGCCAGCCAACAACCGGCTCCTGTAGTCGTCGGCACACAAAGCGGTGGTTCAACAACAAGCTCTACCGCTGACAATCCTTACGGTGCCGCGCCTTACAATACCAACACCAGCCCTGCGGCAGATGCGCCATACACTCCGCCGGCAAGTACACCTGCCCCAACGTACAACAGCGGCAGCACCGGCACTTACACGCCTTCTTATGCGCCTGTCGATATCAATGCAGCGACACATACTGTTGTTCGTGGCGATACCGTTTACAACATCTCCAAACGCTACAACATTACCCAAGACAATCTGCGTGCATGGAATAACCTGGCCGACAACACCATCAGCATTGGTCAAACCCTGCGCGTGAAACCTGAAGGCTACGTTGCACCTGCAGCTTCTGCAAGCAAACCTTCGACGCCAACAACTACAACCACTGCTCCGGTCCCAAGCACGCCTGCCAATACACCAACCGTATCTACCGGCAGCAGCCGCAACGTCAGCGGCATCACATGGCAGCGTCCGACTACCGGTAACGTTATCGCCAACTTCGGCGGCAGCAACAAAGGCGTGGATATCGCAGGTACTCAAGGCCAGCCTGTCGTTGCAGCGGCAGACGGTAAAGTCGTTTACGCAGGCTCAGGCTTGCGCGGTTACGGCAACTTGGTCATCATCCAACACAACTCCTCATTCTTGAGCGCATACGGCCACAACCAACGCCTGCTGGTTAATGAAAACCAAACCGTGAAACGCGGCCAAACCATTGCCCACATGGGTAATACCGATGCATCTCGCACCCAGTTGCACTTTGAAATCCGTCAAAACGGCAAACCGGTCAATCCGGCAAATTATGTTGCCTTCTAAGCTGATTCAAGCAACCTAATTTCACTTCAATCCCTGCCTAAATGTCATTTAGGTAGGGATTGTTTGTACCGGTTTCCCATGAAATTTCATCTTCCTCTTCTTTATACTCTGCTATTGGGCGGTTGCGCCGCGTTTTTGCCATCATTGGACGAACGCACCCAAAGCAGTTATCTTGACATCCCTTCAACGCCGCGGCTGGACAGCACCTTAGGTATTCCTTCCGCCCCCTCCAAGGCCGATATTTCCCATATCTATCTGCTGAACGATGCCCATGAAGCCTTTGTCGCCCGAGCAGCCTTAATTGAAGCCGCCGACCATACCCTTGATTTACAGTACTATATCTGGCACAACGACATCTCCGGCAAGCTTTTGTTCAACCTGATTCATCGCGCGGCCGAACGCGGCGTCCGTGTGCGTTTGCTTTTGGACGACAACAACACCAACGGCATGGATGATCTCCTGCTGGCACTTGACAATCATCCCAATATCGAAGTCCGTCTGTTTAATCCCTTTATTTTCAGAAAATGGCGTGCACTCGGCTATATTGCCGACTTTCCGCGACTTAACCGCCGAATGCACAATAAATCGTTTACCGCCGACAACCGTGCCACCATTTTAGGCGGCCGCAATATCGGCGACGAATATTTTAAGGTTAACGACGATACCATCTTTGCCGACCTCGATATCCTCGCCACAGGCCGCGTAGTAACCGAAGTTTCCCAAGACTTCGACCGCTATTGGGCAAGCCATTCCGCCTATAATGCGACCAGCGTCATCAAACGGGGAAACCTGCAAAAAGGACTGGCCGAACTTAATTACACCGACCAAGATAAAAATCAAACGCTCATCCGCTATCGCCAAAGCATCGAACACTCCAGCCTCTATCAAAAAATGCAGAGCAACCTTATAGAGTGGCAAAGCGTCAGCACACGTTTAATCAGCGACGATCCGGCCAAAGGCTTAGACCGCGACCGGCATAAACCGCCTATTTCCGAACGCCTACAAGACGCCCTCAAGCAACCCGAAAAAAGCGTTTACCTTGTCTCGCCCTATTTTGTACCCACAAAATCAGGTGTCAAAGCCATAGAAAAGCTGATACACAACGGCGTGGACGTTACCGTCCTGACCAATTCCCTCCAGGCGACCGACGTTGCCGCCGTCCATTCCGGCTACGTCAAATACCGCAAGCCCTTGCTTAAAGCCGGGGTCAAACTTTACGAGCTCCAGCCCAACCACGCCGTTCCGACCTCCAAAGACCGCGGCTTGACCGGTAGCTCCGCCACCAGCTTGCACGCCAAAACATTCATCGTGGACGAGAAACGCATTTTCATCGGCTCATTCAACCTCGACCCACGCTCCGCACGCCTCAATACCGAAATGGGTGTCGTCATCGAAAGCCCCGAAATCGCAGGCCAAATGCAGCGCACCCTCGTAACGACCACCCCAAGCTACGCCTATCAGGTAACGCTTGGCAATTACAATAAACTATACTGGTATGACCCGAGCGAAAAACGAACTTACGCACACGAGCCCGAAGCCAAGTTCTGGAAACGGATGACTTCAAAAATCCTGTCCATTCTGCCCATAGAAGGATTATTATAGAGGCCGTCTGAAAACAAAAATCATGCGGCCGGAGGAATTCACCATGTCTCGACTCATCTGCAAAACCCTATTTGTTTGTACCACCGGCCTATTGTTGGCCTCCTGCGGCACCACTGGCAAGCATAAATCCCACAAGCCGCAAACAACCGCCAGAACGGTCCAACCTGTCCGTATTTCCCATATCGACCACACCCAAGGTTCGCAGGAATTGATGCTTCACAGCCTAGGCCTGATCGGCACACCCTACAAATGGGGCGGCAGCACCACAGCCACAGGCTTTGACTGCAGCGGCATGATCCAATACGTCTATAAAAACGCCCTCAACGTCAATCTGCCACGCACCGCACGCGATATGGCCGCAGCCAGCCGGAAAATTCCCGACGGCAAATTGAAAGCCGGCGATCTTGTCTTTTTCAATACCGGCGGTGCACACACATATTCCCATGTCGGCCTCTACATCGGCAACGGCGAATTTATTCACGCCCCCAGCAGCGGCAAAACCATCAAAACCGAAAAACTTTCCACCCCGTTTTACGCCAAAAACTATTTGGGCGCACATACTTTTTTTACTGAATAAATCAAGGCCGTCTGAAAGGTATCGCAATATCATCGATACCTTTCAATCTATTGCTGATGAATGAAGCTTGGTTACAAGATAGGCCTGTGCAAAAATTTGCCCATAACAAACACCATCAAGGATATATCATGCACACAGAATCCGTTCTAACCCTCCTCAAAACCCTGCAAAACCAAATCTGCGCCGCGTTGGAGCAAGAAGATGGCGAAGCCGAATTTGTGCATGAAGCATGGACAGGGAAATTGGGCATCGGCGAAACACGCGTATTGAAAAACGGCGCAGTATTCGAGCAGGCCGGTGTGAATTTTTCTCATGTGAAAGGCAGCAAAATGCCTGCTTCAGCGACGGCGCACCGTCCTGAACTGGCGGGCGCAGCGTTTGAAGCCATGGGCGTGTCGCTGGTCATTCATCCGAAAAATCCGTATGTACCGACCAGCCATGCGAACGTGCGCTTTTTTATTGCCTATCCTGAAAATGCCGAGCCGGTTTGGTGGTTTGGCGGCGGCTTTGATTTGACGCCGTTTTACCCTTTTGAAGAAGATATTGTGCATTGGCACACCGTAGCGCGAGACGTATGCGCGCCATTTGGCGAATCGGTTTATCCTGAATTCAAACAATGGTGTGACGAATATTTCTACTTGAAACACCGTAACGAAACACGCGGCGTGGGGGGCCTGTTTTTTGACGATTTAAACCGCTGGGATTTCGATACCTGCCTGAATTTTATCAAGGCAGTCGGAGAAGGCTATATCGCAGCGTATCTGCCGATTGTGGCAAAACGCAAAAACACGCCTTATGGAGAACGTGAACGCGACTTCCAACTCTACCGTCGCGGACGCTATGTTGAATTTAACTTGGTTTGGGACAGAGGCACGCTGTTCGGCCTGCAAAGCGGCGGACGCACGGAAAGCATTTTGATGTCCATGCCACCTTTGGTGCGCTTTGAGTATCAATATGCGCCGGAAGAAGGTTCGCCCGAAGCACGCCTCAATCAATTCCTCATACCGCGCAACTGGCTAAAAGAAGCCGGTAGATAGTTTTACCTATAAAAGGCCGTCTGAAAAGCGATTCTCACTGGTTGAGACTACCTTTTCAGACGGCCTTTGCTTCAATTGCTTTGAATTTGCATACCTTTGCCTATCATGCTGTTTCATCTCTATAGAGTTTTTGAGACAATGCGCCCATATAAAAATCACCTCACAAACCGCACTAAAAAGGAATAATCGGTGAAACGCATTTTCTTATTTATCGCAACCAATATCGCCGTTTTGGTTGTCATCCGTGTTGTTTTGGCCATCTTGGGCATCAACAGTACCAACCAAGTCGGCAGTCTGTTGGCTTATTCCGCAGTCGTCGGCTTCAGCGGCTCGATTGTCTCCCTGCTGATGTCGAAAACCATTGCCAAACATTCGGTCGGCGCCGTCGTCATCGACCAGCCCCAAAGCGAAGAAGAAGCTTGGCTGTTGGCAACTGTTGAAGCGCAAGCCCGCCAATGGAATCTGAAAACGCCGGAAGTCGCCATTTACAACTCGTCCGAGCCTAACGCCTTTGCAACCGGCGCGACCAAAAACAGCTCGCTCGTCGCCGTCAGCACCGGCCTGCTCGACCACATGACCCGCGATGAAGTCGAAGCCGTTTTGGCGCATGAAATGGCACACGTCGGCAACGGCGATATGGTAACGCTGACGCTGATTCAAGGTATTGTGAATACTTTTGTCGTCTTCTTGGCGCGTATCATTTCCAGCATGGTGGCGCGAAACAATGACGGCAGCACTTCTCAAAGCACATATTTCATGGTCAGCATGGTCTTGCAGGTTGTATTCGGCTTCCTTGCCAGCATTATTGTGATGTGGTTCAGCCGCCAACGCGAATACCGTGCCGATGCGGGTGCTGCAAAACTGGTGGGCGCGCCGAAAATGATTGCCGCCCTGCAACGCTTGAAAGGCAACCCCAGCGATTTGCCGCAAACCATGACGGCAATGGGCATTGCCAGCGATGCCAAAGACTCTTGGTTCAGCACCCATCCTTCATTGGACAACCGTATCAGCCGTTTGAAAAACCGCTAATCGAAAACATCAAGGCCGTCTGAAACATTAAGTTCAGACGGCCTTTTTTTTATTTCTTCAGCAAAGCCCGTTTGATGATAATCATCCAGTCTTTCTTATCCAACAACGGCCGCTGGTTAAACACATCATATTTGCAACCGTCCAGCTTCTGCAAAATCAACTGGCCGCCGACAATAATCATGCGCAACTCAAAACCGATTCGTCCTTTGAGGGTTTTGCCCAACGGCGAGCCGGCCTTCAGCATTTGAAAAGCACGTTGGCACTCGTGCGCCATCAATCGTTGGAAAGCAAAGTCGGCTTTGCCGGCCGCAATCTGCTCTTCACTGACTTTGAACTTCTGCAAATCTTCATGAGGGATGTACACGCGTCCTTTTTGCCAATCTACCGCCACGTCCTGCCAGAAATTAATCAGCTGCAAGGCAGTGCAAATGCCGTCGCTTTGCGCCATGCTCACTTCATCGGTTTGCCCGTACAAATGCAGCATAATACGTCCCACCGGATTGGCGGACAAACGGCAATAGGCAATCAATTCGCCAAAGTTTTCATAACGGGTTTTGACCACATCCTGACTGAACGCCGCCAGCAAATCATAAAACGGCTGCAACGGCAATTGAAACGGCACAATCGCTTCGTTATATAAACGTTGCATCAAAGCCGTTTGCGGTTTCCCACCTTTTGCAATGCGGTCTAACTCTGATTTCAGTTCGTCCAGTTGGTGCAGGCGCTCGGCTGCTTCGGCGTTGCCTTCGTCGGCAATATCGTCCGCCGTCCGCGCAAAAGCGTAAACGGCGTGAACCGGCTTACGCAAACGGCGTGGCAACACAATGGAGCCGACTGGGAAGTTTTCGTAATGATTGACTGACATGGGAAATCCGAAAATTTAAAATAAAGTATTTTTGCTGACAGGCCGTCTGAAATTCAGACGGCCTTCCGTTTGGCCGCAAAGAAATCCTGCAATACGCTTTGGCATTCTTCTACCAATATGCCGCCTAAAATTGCGGTATGCTTGTTCAGACGTTTGTCGGCAAACAAATCGACCACGCTGCCTGCCGCGCCGGTTTTGGGTTCGGCCGCACCATAAATCACGCGCCCGACCCGTGCCTGTATCAAGGCAGAGGCGCACATGGCGCAAGGTTCTAAGGTGATGTATACGTCGCAATCTTCCAAGCGGTAGTTTTGTAAGGCTTTGCCTGCGGCGGCAAGCGCGTTGATTTCGGCATGGTGGCTGACATTGTGGTCGCCAATGCAGGTATTGTGTGCCGCTGCGATTGCCTTGCCTTGATATACGATGACCGCGCCAACGGGCACTTCGCCCAATGCCGCTGATTGTCTGGCCTGTTCTATCGCCAGCCGCATAAAGGCTTCCATATCGTTTTGCAAAGGGAAAACGGCAACAGGCGGATGGTTTTTCAAAGCCTCGCCCAGCTCCGTCTTTCCCTCCTCGGAAATATGCCGGACATCCACACCTGAAACCAACGCATCCAGTTGCCACAAGGTGCTTTTGGTTACGGTCAAACTCGATGCTTTCAGCAATAGAAATGCGCGGACTGCGCCGATTTTTTGTAAATCTTCCAGTGTACAAATACCCAATTCTTTTAGCGCGGTCAATGTTTTAGGCGAAAGTGGTGGCGTGGTCAGCATGGATTATTCCTGAAAATGCCGTCGCGCCAAGGCTAAGGCCGTCTGAACATAATCGCTGTCTGCGTAAGGATCTAACGTGTGCGCCAAAGGAATTTTCCGCAACCAGGTCAACTGGCGTTTGGCAAGCTGGCGCGTGGCAACAATGCCTTTTTCGACAAAGCTTTCATAATCGGTTTCGCCTACGAGATAATCCCAAGCCTGACGGTAGCCCACGCAGCGCATAGACGGCATATCCGCATGCAGTTGCGGATAATCGCGGCGCAAGGTGTGCATTTCATCGAGGAAACCGTGTTCCAGCATATTTAAAAAGCGTTTTTCGATTTGGCGGTGTAACAAATGACGGTCTTCGGGAATCAGGGCAACCGTACATAAATCCAATAAAGGCGCGGCCTGCTTCTGCTCTGTAAAATGTTTGCTCAAAGGCTTTCCGGTCAGAAGATAGACTTCCAAAGCGCGTTCAATACGCTGGCTGTCATTGGCTTTCAGACGGCCTGCCGTAATCGGGTCAACTTCCTGTAAACGGCGATACAGGCCTGCCAGACCGTGTTCGTTCTTTTCCGCCTGAAGCTGTGCGCGCACCGCCGCATCCGCGCCGGGTAAATCGTTCAAGCCTTCCGTCAGCGCGTGGAAATACATCATCGTGCCGCCGACAATCAGCGGATAGCGTCCGCGCGCATGTATTTCGTTCACCAAGCGCACGCAGTCGCCGACAAAATCCGCCGCACTGTAACTTTCCAGCGGCGAGATAATATCAATCAAATGATGCGGTACGGCGGCAAGCTCTTCGGCAGTCGGCTTGGCCGTACCGATGTCCATGCCGCGATACACCAGCGCGGAGTCCAAACTGATGATTTCCACCGGCAACGATCGGGCAATATTTAAGGCCAGTGCGGTTTTACCGCCGGCAGTCGGGCCGAGTACGGCGAAAGCTTTGGGCGCGTTCATAAGAAAACGGAAAAATTAAAAATGCGATTATAGCAAACCCGGGCAGACCATATTTCAGGCCGTCTGAAACATTTGCTCTACATTATCAAAAGCGTTACACTTGCTGCGCCGTTTCAGACGGCCTTTTATATTGATTTCAAACCTGCTGCTGCCGTCATTGCGCCGGCAGTCAAGCCGTCAGCGACACTGCGCCGCTGTAAACACGAAAGAACACACTATGACCGTATCTCCCGTAGCCTTGCGCCGTCAAACCGAGCGCAAGCCGCATCCGACTGCGCGTTATTGGAAAAAATGCGATGTCGAGGCTTTGTTTGGACTGCCTTTTCTCGACCTCGTTTTCCAAGCCGCCGAAATCCACCGCCAAAACTTCAATCCGCGCGAAATCCAACTCTCCACCCTGCTCTCCATCAAAACCGGCGGCTGTCCCGAAGACTGCGCCTACTGCCCGCAATCGGCACACCACAACACTAATCTGGGCAAAGAGCAGATGATGGATGTAGATGAAATCGTCGAAAAAGCCAAAATTGCCCAGTCGCGCGGCGCCAGCCGTTTCTGCATGGGCGCGGCATGGCGCGGCCCCAAACCCAAAGACGTGGCTGTCGTTTCCGAAATCATCAGCGCGGTAAAAAGCTTGGGCATGGAAGTGTGCGGCACCTTCGGCATGCTCGAAGACGGCATGGCGGAAGACTTCAAAAAAGCCGGCCTGGACTACTACAACCACAACCTCGATACCGACCCCGAACGCTACAACGACATCATCCACACCCGCAAACACGAAGACCGCATGGATACTTTGGGCAAAGTCCGCAATGCCGGTTTGAAAGTCTGCTGCGGCGGCATCGTCGGCATGAACGAAACCCGCGCCGAACGCGCAGGCCTAATTGCCAGCCTTGCCAACCTCGACCCGCAACCCGAAAGCGTGCCGATCAACCAGTTGGTCAAAGTGGAAGGCACGCCGCTGGCCGATGCCGAAGATTTGGACTGGACGGAATTTGTCCGTACCATCGCCGTCGCGCGCATTACCATGCCGCACAGCTACGTCCGCCTCTCCGCAGGCCGCAGCAATATGCCGGAATCCATGCAGGCCATGTGTTTCATGGCTGGCGCAAACTCGATTTTCTACGGCGACAAGCTGCTGACTACGGGCAATCCGGACGAAGACGGCGACCGCCTGCTGATGGAAAAATTGAATTTGTATCCACTGCGCTTTGAATTGGAAGAAGAATACAAAGCCGCGCAGGAAACGCCTAAAATCAAAGTCGACTATTAACCGTCATGATAAAAGGCCGTCTGAAACTTTCAGACGGCCTTTTATCATGATTCAACATGAAAACCTTCAATCTTCCGTATCCATTCTTCCTTTTCCGCCTCGTTCAAAAACGAAGCGCGGAACGAATTGGCGCACAAGGTTTTGATTTCTTCCGCACTCAAATCCAATGCCTCGGCAAGCGCTTCAAAATTGCGGTTCATATAGCCGCCGAAATACGCCGGATCATCGGAATTGACGGTTATCAACACGCCGCGTTGCAACATACGGCGCAAATTGTGTTTTGCCATCTCCGGAAATACTTTCAATTTCAAATTGCTCAACGGGCACACGGTCAAGGGCATTTGCTCTTTAATCAAACGCGTCATCAATGCCTCGTCTTCTTCCGCCCGTACGCCATGATCGATACGGCGGACATGCAGCAAGTCCAAAGCCTCGTAAACATATTCCGGCGGGCCTTCTTCTCCGGCATGCGCCACTGTCAACAAACCCTCCGTCCGCGCCTGTGCAAACACGCGTTCAAACTTGGACGGCGGATGCCCCAGTTCGCTCGAATCCAAGCCTACGCCGATGATGTGTTCTTTATACGGCAAAGCCTGATTTAAGGTTTCAAATGCGCTTTCTTCCGACAAATGCCGCAGGAAACACATAATCAAACGCGTGCTTATGTCCCATTGCTGCCCGGCTTCACGGCAGGCGCGAACAATGCCGTTAATCACGGTTTCAAACGCCACGCCCCGCGCAGTATGGGTTTGCGGATCGAAAAATATTTCCGTATGCACGACATTGTCTTCACGGCAACGCTCAAGATACGCGCGGGTCAAATCGTAAAAATCCGCCTCCTGCAACAATACGCCGGCACCGGCATAATAAATATCCAAAAACGACTGCAAATTGTGAAAATCATAAGCCTGCCGTACCGCTTCGACATTTTCATAAGGAATCGCTATACGGTTGCGCTTGGCGATTTCAAACATCAATTCCGGCTCGAACGTCCCTTCGATATGGACGTGCAGCTCGGCTTTGGGCAGGGCTTGGATAAGTTGTTTGATATTCATATTTTCTCTGTTTTTCGGTTTATATTTAATATTGAAGGCCGTCTGAAATATTCAGACGGCCTTTGACCATTTATCTGTTAAAAACCATTTTCCATCATGATTTCGCCGGGGATGCGGTTGCGGTGCATGGCATAGCCCAAATCCATCAGGGCTTGGAAAGTGTCTTTGACCATTGCCGGATTGCCGCAAACCATAAAGCGCGTATCGGCCTTGGTGAACTTAAAGCCGATTTTTGCTTCCAAACCGCCATTCTTCAG